>DCSM01000074.1:221-5171 GCA_002325605.1 Chloroflexaceae bacterium UBA1466 | reverse complement strand
GCGCCCGAAGCTGAGGCCGCGCCCGAAAGCTAAATTAGCTGTTGGCCCTTTTGCGGTGATCTTGCCAGCTAATGGGCTATTGTGCTAAACTGAGAGTAACTGCAAACCTTTGTCTTGTGCCAAGTAGGTCAGCAAAACTTGCAATGGCAGAAAGGGATCAAGCATTTTATGGTTATGGAGTGGATTTCACCCCATCATTCGCAGGCTCTTGTCCCGATGGTTGTTGAAAATACCAACCGTGGGGAACGGGCCTTTGACATCTTTTCGCGCCTTCTTAAAGAGCGGATTATTCTGCTTGGCACACCGATTGAAGACCAAATTGCCAATTTGATCGTGGCCCAGCTGCTCTTTTTGGAACACGAAGACCCTGAAAGGGACATTAACCTTTACATTCATAGCCCTGGCGGTTCCATTACGGCGGGGCTGGCGATCTATGACACGATGCGGGCCATTCGCCCTGATGTAGCTACCTATTGTGTAGGGATGGCGGGCAGCATGGCGACCCCCATTTTGGCGGGCGGAGCGCGAGGCAAACGCTATAGTTTGCCTCACTCCACCATTCACATGCACCCTGCGGGTGGGGGCGCTCGCGGTTATGCCCCCGATGTTGAGATTATGGCCCGCGAACTGTTGCGCGAGCAACAATTGATTCGGGATTTATTGTCCCGCGACACTGGCCAACCGATGGAGCGGATTGCCAAAGACTTTGACCGCGACCTCTTTATGACTCCCGTTCAGGCCAAAGAATATGGCATTATTGATGAGATTTTGAATAAAGAAGATTTGGCGCAGACTTCTAAACCTAGTTTCTAAGGCCAAAAGGGGAAAAGGCTCCGTCGGAAGAGCAAAATAAGCTGGGGCCCAGTTGCCTCGCCTGTTTGAAGCGGGATCTCAATGCTCTGTTAAACCATTCTGGCTGGGGGACTACCCAGCCAGGGGCTTGCCCCAAGCAGCTCCACCTTAAATGGGTGGGCGAAGTAGTCATTCGTAGGTTTAAGCACATAGAAAGTACAGGTTACGATGACTCGCTCTCGAAGTAACAGTAACAGTCGCGGAGCCTACATTTGTTCGTTTTGTGGGCGGGGCCAGGAAGAGGTGCGCCGCCTAATCGCTGGCCCAGGAACCGTCTTTATCTGCGATGAATGTGTGGCTCTTTGCAGTGCGATTATCGCCGAGGAAACCGTCCAGCAAGTGTCTGCCCCGCGTCATTCAGCCCCACCGAGTCCTTCCCGTCTCCCACCACCTCGGCGCTTACGCGAAAAACTTGACCATTACGTGGTGGGCCAAGACCGCGCCAAAATTGCCCTTTCGGTGGCGGTCTACAATCACTATAAGCGGATTCGGCTGCGAGCCAAAGCGAATGCTGACGAAGAAGTTGAAATCGGCAAAAGCAACATCCTCTTAATTGGCCCCACAGGCAGCGGGAAAACGCTCCTCGCCCAGACCTTAGCTCGCATTTTAGATGTCCCCTTTGCGATTGCCGATGCTACTGCCTTAACTGAAGCGGGCTATGTGGGCGAAGATGTCGAAAATATCCTTTTGCGCCTCATTCAAGCGGCGGATGGCGATCTTGAACGCGCCCAGACGGGGATTATCTATATTGATGAAATAGATAAGATTACGCGTAAAACGGATAATCCCTCGATCACCCGCGACGTTTCGGGCGAAGGCGTGCAACAAGCCTTGCTCAAAATCCTGGAAGGGGGCATCGCGCATGTGCCGCCCTTGCCAGGCCGCAAACATCCGCAACAAGAGTATATTGCTTTCGATACTGCCAATGTTCTCTTTATTTGCGGCGGAGCTTTTGAGGGTTTAGAAAAGATCATCGGGCAGCGTGTGGGCCCTAAAGGCCTGATTGGGTTTCGGGACGCGGGCCAGAAAGCCGGCGTTATTAGCCGCGAAGAAGAACGCAAGGCTTTCTTTGCCCAAGTAACGCCCGACGACTTGCTTCACTATGGCTTTATTCCTGAATTTATTGGCCGTTTGCCCGTAGTTGCGACTTTAGCGCCTTTGGACAAAGAAGCCATGCTTACGATCTTAACTGAACCGCGCAATGCCTTGATCAAGCAATATAAGCGCATGTTGGCCCTTGATCATGTTGAGCTTGAGATTACGAATGATGGTTTAGAGGCCATTGCTGAACGCGCAATGCTCGTCAAGACAGGCGCTCGTGCTTTACGCACGATTGTTGAGGAAGTGCTTTTATCTGTAATGTATGAAGTTCCTTCACAAGAGCATATTGGGCGCTGTATCATCAACTCTGAAGTGGTTTTTGGGCGCGGCCTCCCGATTTTAGTGCCGCGTGAACGCACTGATTTTCGACGTTGTCTCAACGAAGCGGTTTAATGAGCCTTTAGCCAAGGTTGTCCCTTATGGCCTTTTTCAAACGCCCCGCCAAAGAAGAAAAAGAAAAGCCGATCCCCCGTCGGATTCTCGTGGCCGATGATGACCCTAGCATCTTGCAACTCATCGCCAAGACTTTGCACGATTCGCGCTATCTCTATGAAACGGTCTTGGTCAAAGATGGGCTAGAAGCGATGAAGGCTTTTGAAAAACAGCCTTTTGATCTGATTTTGCTTGATGTAACCATGCCTTTCATTGATGGGTTTCAAGCGTGTCGGCGGATTCGGGAATGCAGCGATGTGCCAATTGTGATTTTGACGGCCCGCAGTGGCCCCGAAGACATCGTGCATGGCTTTGATCTTGGGGCCGACGATTACATTACCAAGCCGTTTCGCAACGAAATCTTAAATGCCCGCATTGGGGCCATTTTGCGCCGCGTGGAAGGTTATCGGCGACAGATGGCCCCCACCGTAGTACAGTTGAAAAACTTAATGCTGGATCAGCCCCACCACATCGTTACGGTGCGAGAGCAAGAGGTCTGCCTCACGCCCATTGAGTTTGGGTTACTTTTCTTTCTATCCGCCAATGCGGGCCAAGTTTTTGACCGCGAAACGCTCTTTAGGGAAGTTTGGGGCTATGAGCATTTGGGCGAAGCCAATTTAGTTGATGTCTGTGTTCATCGGCTGCGCGAAAAGATTGAACTTAAAGCTTCGCAGCCCCAAATCATTCTTACGATTAGGGGTGTTGGTTATAAAGTCGTGGATCAATAAAGAAAGCAGTTGAAACCTATTCTATGAATAATCAAGTAAACGTTTCACAACATCCCCTAATTTTACACAAATTGGCTTTACTGAGAAGCAAGGTTACGGAAGCCAAAAAGTTTCGGGAACTCTTGCGCGAAATCTCGCTTTTGCTCTTCTACGAAGCGACCAGAGATTTAGCTCTTGCGCCCCTCACCGTACAAACTCCTTTGGCGGATTGCGCGGGCTACGAAGTCGCCGAGCGCATTGGGCTAATGCCAATCATGCGGGCGGGGTTGGGGATGACCCAAGCTTTGCTGGACATTTTGCCCACGGCCCAGATCTGGCATTTGGGCTTGCAACGCAATCCCAAAACGCTCAAACCGCTGATCTATTATAATCATGGGCCAAAAGAGGCTGAAATTGACCTCGCGTTGGTGATTGACCCGACCTTAGCAACAGGCAAATCGGCGATCTTGGCCGTAGATACGCTCAAAAAGCATTGGAAAGGCAGCCGTATCAAGTTTATGGGCCTTGTCGCTGCGCCTGAAGGAGTTCAAGCGTTGACCGCAGCCCATCCTGACGTTGAACTTTACCTGGCGGCCATTGATAGCCGTCTCGACGAAAAGGGCAATATCGTGCCAGGCTTAGGTGATGCGGGAGACCGTCAATTTGCGACTCTTTAGGTTGGGCTGGATGCTACCCCTATGAAACTGGCAATTTTGGGAGCTTTGCTCCTGACTTTCAGCCTTGCAATGGGCTTCACGGCCTTTTTAGTCCCGCCCCTGATTGCCCTTTGCCAGCGCAAAAACTGGCTCGTTCCGCCTGCCCCCCGCCGCGTTCACCGCGTTCCAATGCCCAAAGTCGGCGGGCTGGCGATCATCGGGGGCTTTGGCGCGGCCCTTCTGCTCTCCCTCCTTTTGACGCAACTCATCCCTGCGCTGCGCCGTTCGCCTTACGAAGATTTGCGCCTGGCCCTCATGGGCGCAGGAATTCTGCTTGTCGCCGCTGTCAGCTTCGTCGACGACCTCCGCAACCTTTCCCCAGCCCTCCGCTTACCCATCCATTTTGGCGCAGCCTTGCTCGCCGTGGGCCCCTACCTTTGGGATCACACCCTCTACCCCGATGCTTTGGGCCTCCCAACCGAAGCACGAGGCATCATCCTCACGGCCTTTAATTTCCCCTTCATTCACCAATTTCATTTGCACAACCTCAGCCCTTGGCTGGCCATTTTCGCAACCTTGATTTGGATTGTGGGCCTGCAAAATATGCTGAATTGGGTGGACGGCCTGGACGGCCTGGCGACAGGCATCACCCTGATTGCGGCGCTGGTGCTGGCTTTACACGCCCTTCAGCTGGGTCAATGGACTATCGCGCTTTTGCCACTGGCGCTGGCGGGAGCTTGCGCGGGCTTTTTGCCCTTCAATTTTCACCCCGCCCGCATCTTTATGGGCGATGTCGGTGCGATGACTCTCGGCTACATTCTGGCCGTCAGCGCGATTATCGGCGGTGCAAAGCTGGCTACGGCTCTCCTGGTGTTGGGCGTGCCCGTCATTGATATGACGTGGTTGATTATCTGGCGCACCTGGCACCGGCGTTCGGTGGCCGCTGCTGGCCGCGATAATCTGCATATTCGCTTGCTCGATTTAGGCTTTTCGCAACGCCAAGTCGTGCTTTTCTATTATCTCCTTAGTGCTGCTTTTGGCCTAATTGCACTGATTCACCAGATGACCCCTTTGTTGAAGTTAGCAGCCTTAGTCCTGCTGGGAACCTTAGTGTTAAGCGTCTTAGCCTATGCGACTAAGAAGCAAAAAACCCCCAAACCATAGATTTCACTTCTGAATAGGCGTAAGACAAGCATCTTGCT
>DCSM01000074.1:0-160 GCA_002325605.1 Chloroflexaceae bacterium UBA1466 | reverse complement strand
TTTGCAGGCCAAAAGCCCCATTTGCAAGGCGTAAGCCAGGCATCTTGCCTGGCGGTTTTGCAGGCCAAAAGCCCCATTTGCAAGGCGTAAGACAAGCATCTTGCTTGTCGGTTTTGCAGGCCAAAAGTCCCATTTATAAGGCGTAAGACAAGCATCTTGC
>DCSM01000164.1 GCA_002325605.1 Chloroflexaceae bacterium UBA1466 | reverse complement strand
TAGCACGGGCTTCCAGCCTGTGAAAGCCAGACAGGCAGGATGCCTATCCTACGCCTTCGGCCTGGCTCGCGCCTTCAAGTCAGCCCGCTGATTAGCCAAGGAGAACCTAAAATGCTGCCTTGTGAAACGCTAACCGCGCTTAGGTCGCCCCTTTCGCAAGGGGAATGTCTGGGGCGCGAAGAGTTTGAAGCGCGTTATGCGGCGATGCCACCAGGGACTAAAGCTGAATTGCTTGAAGGGGTTGTCTGGATGGCTTCGCCTGCTGGGTTTGAGCATAGTCTGGCCCATAGCGAGATTGTTGGCTGGTTAGTGGTTTATGCGGCAGCGACTTCAGCGGTGGATGTCCAAACGAAGATCAGTACGCGGTTGGGCCTGACAAATGAAGTTCAGCCTGATGCCATCCTGCGACTTGAAACGGGCTTTGGGGGAAAGTCGCGGGTGGCGGCGGATGGCTACCTTGATGGGCCACCCGAATTAGTTGTGGAGGTCGCGGCGACCACCAGTAGCTACGACTCAGGCCCAAAGTTTAGGCTCTACGAGCAAGCGGGGGTAGCCGAATCCATCGTTTGGGAAGTGTCCAACCAACAGTTGAGTTGGTTTGCCCTGCGGGAGGGGAAGTATATCCCGCTTCTGCCCGATGCGGCAGGGGTGATCGCTAGTCAAGTCTTTCCAGGCTTGTGGCTGAATGGGTCTGCGCTAGTGGCTGGGAGGTTGCAGCAAGTTATGCTTACTTTGCAGCAGGGCCTGGCTTCGCCCGCTTATGCAGCGTTTGGCACGGCCTTAGAAAGAATATCTAAAGGAGAGAAGTCATGCTGAATCAAACCTTCACAGAGCTTCTTCCTTCCCTTGAGCAAGGGGAACGGGTGGGGCGAGAAGAGTTTGAAGCGCGTTATGCGGCGATGCGACCAGGGACTAAAGCTGAATTGCTTGAAGGGATTGTCTATCTTATGGCTTCGCCCGTCTCAATTGATCATAGCCGCCCCCACGCAATGCTGATGACTTGGCTTGGTTGCTATTGGGTCGCTACGCCAGGGGTCGATTTGCACGACAATGTAACCCTTCTGCTTGATGAAAGCAATGAGGTTCAACCCGATGCGCTTTTGCGCTTAGAGGATCAGTTGGGGGGTGGCTCAAAGGTCAGCCATTGGGTTGAAGGTCAACCTGAGTTGGTGGCTGAGGTTGGAGCCAGTAGTGCTTTCCACGATTGGCAAGTAAAGCGGAAGGTCTACGAGCAAAGGGGGATTCCAGAGTACCTTCTCTGGCAAACCCCTATTCAACGCCTTCATTGGTTTCAGTTGGTTAATGGGAAGTACCAAGCGCTTCCAATGGATAGGGAAGGGATTATTCGTAGCCAGGTCTTCCCTGGCTTGTGGCTGAATGGGCCTGCGCTTCTGGCTGGGAAGTTGCAACAAGTTATGCTTACTTTGCAGCAGGGCCTGGCTTCGCCAGCCTATATTGCGTTTGGAACTAACTTAAAGGAAAAGTATGGATAAGCAACACATCATCTTTTTGCACGGCTTAGAGAGTAGTAGTCAAGGGACGAAAGCGACTCTCTTGAGGCAAATCTTCCCTGAGATCATCATCCCAGATTTCACTGGGTCATTGGATGAGCGGATGACGCAGATGCGGCCCATCATGGGAAAAGAGCGGGATTGGGTGATCATAGGGTCGAGCTTTGGGGGGTTGATGGGGGCCTTGTTTACCTGTCAGAACCCGCTCTATGTGAGGCGACTAGTGCTTTTTGCGCCCGCACTTACGCGCCCCTTCTTCTCGGAAGCCAAGCTCCCTGTGGTAGATGTGCCAACCGTTATCTACCACGGGATTCACGATACCGTAGTTCCGCTGGCGAAGACGCGGTTTCTAGCCGGGCGTACCTTTCGCAACCTCACCTTCCATGAAGTTGCCGACGACCACCAACTCTTGCAGACGGTGCAGCGGCTTAATTGGCAAGAGGTGCTAGGGTTAGCCTAGCAGAGTAGCATAAAGCTGCTCTACTTGCGGGATGACGGCCTCTACCGCAAACCTTTGGCGAGCGACGGTCTTGGCATTCTCGCGCAACCGTTGCCGTTCAAAGGGATTTGCTAAGAGCGCATTCAGCTTCTGGGCAAATTGCTGTGGGGAAGCGGCCAAAAGACCATTAAGGTCATTGGTAAGGATGTCGGGGGTTCCACCCGTGGGCATGGCCAAAATCGGCGTACCAACGGCGCAAGCTTCCAGAAGCACGCGACTCAAGGGTTCACCCCAGAGAGAAGGGAAGAGAAGCAGATCAGTCCGCGCCAGCAGGCGCAAAACTTCTTCGTGGCTGGCCCAATTGAGGAAGGTGACAGGTACGCCTAATTTGCTCAAATCTTCCTTTAGCTTCTGCTGAAGGGAACCCTTCCCGACGATAAGCAGCGGCCACTTGCAGCCTGCTTCGCGGAGAATCTCAGGCAATAAGCCAACCCCTTTATTCGGCTCCAGCTTCCCGACGAAAAGTAAGAAGGTCGCAGGTAAAGGGGTTTTAGGCGGTTGGGCCAAGACCTCTTCGATGGCGGGAAGGTCAACCATGTTGGGAAGCACAAAGAGCCGCTCTTTGGGGACGATCCCCGCTAACCTTTGGGCAATGTAATTACTTACCGCGATCACCGCATCGGCTTGAGCTAAGAAAGTTGCGCGGCGCTTGAGATGCGCGAGAATATAAGGGATGGCGGGCAAAGCCAGAATTCCTTGCTTAGGCCCCAACCGCCCCAGCAGGTCAGTAGCTACGGCAGCCCAGCGCGAGCCAAGATCCTCGCGCATTTGGTAGGGAAAGCGATTGCCGTGCAACCCAGTTGCAAAGTAATCCCAGGGCCAGTGGTCGCGTACCGTCACGACTACAGGAACACCCAGCTTGTGCCCAGCCAGAATCGCGGCGGGCGCGACTTGCGAATGTTGAGCATGAATGAGTAAATTACTCCGCTGACTGCGCCTTAATTGGCTGTGCCCCAAGTCGACCAAAGTTGCGGCTAAGGAGGGCCAGAGCTTTTCATAGCGATAATAATTTTGCAGAAAAGGCAGACGCGGTGCATAATAGCCGTGGCGCAGCAGGGGAATGCCCAGCGCCGAACCCCAGTGAAGCCCTTTTTGGCCTTGCACGGGCACAAGCGCCGTTACGGTGTGGTTGCGCTTTTGCAAAGCCTGGGCTAACGTCAACGCGCTCCAGGCTGCGCCCCCGACGTTGCCTGGTGGAAAAAGATCGGTTGGCAATAGAATCTGCATTGATTTCAAACCTCATAAGCTAAACTGGGCCAAATTAAAAAAGCCTCGGATCTCGCGGGCCAATTTCATTGTTTCTGCCCGCTCTATCTGCTATAATAGAATGTCCTTAATGGTAGATCTGTACTAAACAAAGGAGGCTTGCGGCAATTCCTCACACTCCTCAAGGCGAGTGCTTTCCTTGCCGCATTGTACTATGAATGCAGCACGCCGAGTTGTTGTAACGGGTATTGGGGCGGTCAGCCCGCTGGGGCTGGATGTGCCTACGCTTTGGCAAAACATTTTAGCGGCCCAGAGCGGGATCGGGCCGATCACGCTTTTTGATGCCCGTGCTTTTGAAACTCAAATGGCCGGTGAAGTCAAAAACTTTGAACCTGAAAACTATCTGGATAAGAAGGAAGCGCGGCGCACAGACCGCTTTGTGCAATTTGCGCTGGCGGCCACGCAAGAAGCCTTACGGGTCTCAGAACTCAAAATTACTGCGGCCAATCAAGCCGAAGTAGGGGTTTTTTTGGGGAGCGGGATTGGCGGGATTAGCACCTTGGCAAGCCAATTAGAAGTGTTAAACCAACGGGGGCCCAAACGGGTTAGTCCCTTTGTCATCCCCGCGATGATCACGAATATGGCCGCGGGGCAAATCTCGATTCTCACGGGGGCGAAGGGCCCCAATTTTTGTACCACTTCGGCCTGTGCTAGTTCGGCTCATGCAGTGGGCGAAGCTGCTGAGACGATTCGGCGCGGGTGGGCGAAGGTTATGATTGCGGGCGGCAGTGAAGCCCCGATTTCGCCAATTGCGGTGGCCGGCTTCAATAGTGCCCGTGCGATCTCGACCCGCAATGCTACGCCCGAAACCGCTTCGCGGCCCTTTGACCTTTCCCGTGACGGGTTTGTCTTGAGCGAAGGAGCCGCGATTTTGATCTTAGAAGACTTGGAACACGCTCTCAGGCGCGGCGCACCGATTTGTGCTGAATTGGCTGGCTATGGGACAACCGCTGATGCTTATCATATCACGTTGCCGCCCGAAAACGGAGAAGGGGCAGCCAGCGCAATGCAAACCGCTTTGCGCCATGCGGGGGTGGAGCCGACGGAGGTTGGTTATATCAATGCTCACGGGACAAGCACAACCGCAGGTGATATTGCGGAAACCCAGGCTATCAAAGCGGTTTTTGGGGCCCATGCCCAGAAGTTAGCGGTCAGTTCGAGCAAATCGCAACTGGGGCATTTGTTGGGCGCAGCGGGCGCGATTGAAGCCATTATAACGCTGTTGGCCCTTCAGCATAGCATCCTACCGCCGACCATCAATTTGCAGCAACCTGATCCCGTCTGCGACCTTGACTACGTTCCCAATCAGTCGCGCCCCGCCCAGATCAGGGTTGCGCTGAGTAATTCCTTTGGCTTCGGGGGCCACAATACTTCCTTAGTTTTGCGGAGCTTCCCTTGACCTTATGCGCCAGGCAAGTTGTCTGTTCTACCAACTTTCCTAGAAGTTTTGACTGATGAAACAGCAACCTTCACCTTCTCTCAGTGCCCTGTTTAAGGACCAACAGCTTTTTGAGACCGCTTTGACTCACCGCTCCTTCATTCACGAAGACTCTAAACGGAGTAGCTTTCCTTCCAATGAGCGGCTTGAATTCTTGGGCGATGCAGTTCTCAACTTCCTGACGGCCTCATGGCTCTATGAACGGTTCCCCAAGCGGAGTGAGGGCGAACTTACGGCGCTGCGGGCGGCGCTGGTCCGCGCCAAGTCCTTAGCTCAATTTGCCCAAGAGCTAGGCTTAGGCCCGCAAGTAAGGATCAGTCAGAGTGAGGAGCAACGGGCGGCCCGCGAGCGCCCCGCCTTACTCGCGGATACCTTCGAGGCTCTAGTTGGCGCGATCTACCTTGACCAGGGAATAGAGACCGTTTGGGGCTTTGTGCAACCTTTCTTTGAGCGGGAGGTTGAGCGTGTCTTGACGGGGAAGGTTGAGTTTGATTATCGCACGCGGCTGCAAGAGCTTGTCCAGGCGCAGGCCAACATCGTCCCGACCTATCAGGTGATTGCAATGACGGGGCCTGACCATCGTCGCCTTTTCACAACGCAAGTCCTGATTGGCGAGAAGGTGTGGGGGCAGGGGAGCGGGCCCACCAAACAAGCTGCTGCCCAGGAAGCGGCCCGCGTCGCTTTGGAAACCATCGGCTAACCGCGCTACTCTAGTTGGGGAGGCTTTTCACCTTGAGGTCTTCAGCATGGCATTTACGTCGCTTGCTTGTGACAGGGGGCACAGGCTACCTGGGGCAGGAACTAATCCGCCAGGCTAGTGAATGCGGCTTTACGGTGGCCGCAACTTACTATAGCCATCTACCACCTAAGCGCATGACAGCCTCCTGGTTCCCGTTGGACATTCGCAATGCCCCCGCGGTGAAGGCGACCTTCGCCGCCTTTCGCCCTGATGTGGTCATTCACACCGCTTTTTGCCAAAACCCTCCGGGGTTATGGCCCGTCACCGTGCTGGGGACCTCCAACGTTGCCCAAGCCGCTCGCTCGGTCAACGCACACTTGATCCAGATCTCCAGCGATGTTATCTTCGATGGGGAAAACAAAGTCCCCTACCTTGAGAGCGCTGCTCCCTGCCCCATCACGGCCTACGGGGAGGCTAAAGCGGAAGCCGAGCGCATCGTCCGCGCCGTTCACCCCGAAGTTGCTATCGTTCGGACTTCCCTCATCTATGGGTTTGAACCCCCTGACCGGCATACACAATTTGCGCTCCAGATCGCTGATGGGCAGAGCAACGCTCGCTTGTTTCACGATGAATACCGTTGCCCGATCTTTGTCAAGGACTTAGCTGCCGCGCTGCTCGAAGTAGTCCAAAGTAGTTATAAGGGGTTGCTGAACATCGCGGGCAACGAGTGCCTAAGTCGCTATGAATTTGGGCAATTGCTGGCAAAGGTTTATGGGCGCGACCCAACCGCGATCAAGGGTGGCTGGAGCCACGAAAGCCCTGAACCGCGCCCCCGCAATTGCGCTTTGGATATTCAACTTGCCCAGCAGCTTCTGCAAACTCCCTTGCGCGGGGTGCGCGAAGTCTTAGCCGAACGGCTCTAATTCCCTTCCTCAATTGAAGAGACCTCGCAGGCTTGTCAAACAAAGAAAGCTTGCGAGGTCTTTTAGGTCTTTTGATCAATTAAATTAAAAGAAGTGCCCAGCCCCTTTTTTACGAGGGACTGGGCACTTGAGTTTAGTCTAGACCAGGAGTTTAGCGAACGATGTTGGGGAGATAGACCGTTGTCTGATTCGCTTGAACCGCTGGGGCCTTCTCAGTCAGGTTTTCCTGCTGATCAATCGTACCATCGCCACCCTCATCGGTCCGAACGGTGACGTTTGTGTTGCTGTAGTCCACGTAGCCAACGTCTGCGCTAGTGCTTGGCACATCATTAGCCACTAAGGTCTGCGTACCTTTGGTCACTGCAATGCTGTAAGGTTCGCTACTCTTAACTTCCAGCTTTGCTTGGTCGGAGTTGACCTTGACGCTTTCCACACCCTCAATCTTGAAACCGTAGCTGGTGTCATTTTCGCCATTGATAGCCAGGCTGATATTGGGTTTCTGGTCACCGTTGTTCGTTACTGCTAAGGTTCCACCATCAGCCGCGACCTTGACTTCACCGCCAGCGGCGATATCGGTCACGGAGTGAACATAGCCTTTACCTATCTGTGCAACTTCCCCACCTTTGGTTTCCATTACGGTGGTGTAAGTTCCATCGGCGGGTACAACCCAGATCGTGAAGGGTTGGTCGGCTGAACCATCACCAATGGGCACAGCATAAGCACCTGGAATTTCAGCGTTGCGTTGGCCTTGGGCATTCGCCACATAACCATTGCCGATCACCCAAATTTGAATGGTCTCAATCCCAGCAGTCACTACGCCACCGCAAATGGAGGTTGGGCAGGTGCTGTTAGCATACAGGTCAATAGGGATAACGCCCAGACTTTGTGAATTGACCTTCAGGTCGTTGGTTGGAACTTCATTGCCAGTCCATGTAGTTGAGGTACTGAGAATGTAACTCCATTTACCTTGAACCGTATCAATGTCGATGAAGCTTAGATCGCTCGTTGTTATTGCGTACTTATAAGGATCATATACATAGATCCGGAAGATACCATTACAGCGATCCTCAACCTTGTAGGGTACAAATGTCCTGTTAGTTGTACTGCCAGAGACAGTATACCTTGTGAAGAGAATCAAGGGAGCTTTTGAGCTATCGCTTAGGTAAGAGCGAATAGTCTGCACTGTCGTCGCTAGGGGTTTCTTTCGAGCATCTTCTCGCGCTTGAGTTGGGATATCGAGTCTGCCCATCGCAAAGTATTTGCCAAGGTGCGGGTTGATCGTAGGGCCTTTGACAATCCCTTTGATGGTAGTCGCCCCAAAGTCCGCCGTATAGTCTTGTAGATTAGCTGGTGCGGAAGGCTTGGAATAGAAGCGCAGAGATGTCACTGCCATTGGATCGAAGCGGCTGACGGCCAGTGCCTGATTTTGTAGAGTATTCCAATCCCTTGCAGTCGATTTGTAGTCACAACTTGTAGCAGTGGAATTTGCAGCGTTACACATCTTCGGGTCTTTACCGAAGATACTCCACATGTCACTCAAATTGAAATCCGGATTTACGGGCCAGGATGTTGATTTAGGATCAGTGCTAGTGTTCCACGGACCAAAGTTATATCCACTGGTGCTTGGGACGAAGCTCATACTAGCCACTGTTGAGCCTGGTGTACAAATCGCAACCTGAGTTGGGGTCGGTGTATCCGTTGGTGTAT
>DCSM01000084.1:17520-27276 GCA_002325605.1 Chloroflexaceae bacterium UBA1466 | reverse complement strand
CTGGCCCGCTCCCCCATTAAGGCTACGTCTTGAGGGGCGATATCCGTAGTAAAGGCATAGGCTTGGGCCGACTTCTGAAGCCGCGTAAGGTCTTGGGTCCAGTTATACCAGAAGTTGTTGAGTCGCCCAAGGTTAGCGTAGTGATCCTTGTTTTGAGGGTTGAGTTGACGGGCCCGTTCCAAGACCGCTTCAGCATAACTCATCAGCCCCAAAGGGGACTTACTTTGCACAAAGACTGCAACCTCTTGCGGGTCACTGAGCCGCATTAGTTGATTAAGGTCAGGATTAGGATCTTCTGCGCCTAACGGGGTCTTATCAGCCCGGCGCTGATCGGCAATGGTCATCAAGGTTCGCCCCAAGCCAAGGTAGTAGAAATCCTCGGTTGGGTTGTTACGGAGAGTCTCCAGAAAGCTACTTAGGGCCACGACCTGCTCATTCAGGTTGCTCCCTTGCGCGTATGCCTCGGCCTCATGATACTTCATATCAGCATAGACGCTACTAAGGTTAAACCACCAAACTGCACAGACGGTCAGCACCGTAAGAAGGCTATAGAAGGCAAAGGCCGGAATTCTGCTGTCCCTCTGGCTGGAAGAGTAGCTACTTCCCCGAACGGGAGCTTCTGAGGGGCGACCCCGACGGGCCCGATTGCTGCGGGCCTGACTGACCTTCTGCGGCGAAGGAACTTCTCCTTCTTCCTTCTTGAGATTGGTCGCTGTTGAAGGATCAACCTTCACGGGAGCCAAGTCTTTGGCTAGAGCTTCCTGGGTCGAACGCTCTAAGATTAGCCCCCCAGCAATGGTCATGCCCATCGCTACCCAAAGCATCGTTAAGGTTGAGACAATGGGGATGCCCGTAAAACCTTCTAGGAAGTGGCTGGACACCACACTGAGACAGGCCGCAAAGAAAATCTGCCATTGCCACTCGCTACTTTGGCGAAGCAACCGCCAGCAGAGAACCGCAAAGCTGGCCAACAGGAAGAAGTAACTGACAAGCCCCAAGAAACCTTTGGTAACAAGCTCATCTAAGATCGCTTGATGAGAACGGTCTGGGGAAGCACCCCGCGACTCGACGTAGGCGAGGGAGGGAGGGTAGAAAGGGTTGTAAGCCACAAACATGCTTTCTGGTCCCCAACCGATGACGGTCCGCAAGGGGTTGGAAAAGACCAGAGCTGCTGCGCCCCCGGCATGTTCATCGCCGGCCCAAATGAGCGTCCGTACCCGCCCCGTCCCAGTTTCAGCTGCAAAGAGGGAGCCAAAGCGCCCAAAGTAGGGTATTCTTCGCAGCTGTTCAAAGAAGGGGTCATGCGAGAGGTTGAAGGTGAGGAGAAAGGCGGCTCCTAGGAAGCAAATGCCAAGCCAAACCCTAAGCCCCAGCCAGAGTTGCTTGGCCCGTCGCTCCGCGCCACTTCTTTCTAGGTGACCAATCGTTTGTAAGAGGACAAGGGTCAAGAAAAGGAAGGAACTGATAATCCCACCTAGTAAGGGCCCTCGACTCTGGGCAAAGATAATGGTCGTGATTTGAATGAGCAATACGAGACCTATACCCCCTGCCTGAAGCCCCAAGGAGAGGTTAGAAGGTGGCCCCGTTTTCCCCTGCGAGCGCAACGCAAAAGCCGCGATATAAAAGATACTGATCGCTACCCCGCTTCCGATAAGCCATTGCCACCAATCTGCTCCGTTCTTCATCGTTGCGTCAACCGATTGGTACTCCGTGCTACTCCCATAAAGGAAGCTGATACTAAGGAAAAAGAAGTAGCCCAGAAAGAGCAGCCCTGGCCAAAGGGAGATTTTCTGGTCGCTGCGATCAGGTTGCAAAGTAATTACTAGCCACTGGGCGGCAGCAACCACAATCGCTCCTGGATAGACCCACCAGTAGCGAAAATCTACCGTGCGGACGACGGACCCAAACTTAATGGCCGACAGAAGTAAGCAGAGTGTGCCAAAAACCAAGAGACCATAGGCAAGGGCCCAAGAAAGATCATTTGTGGGGTCCTTGGACGGTGGAGCTTTACGGGTCTCATTGAGCAAATTGGTAAACCGATAGAGGGCCAAAGGAACAATCATGATGAGGTAAGCGGCCACAAAGATCGAGTTCCCCATCGTTGAAGCTACCCGCGTTACGACATCCCCTTTCCAGGGCAAAGGGTCAAGTTCAAGATGTTGGATCAACCCATACCCCCCTACCGCAACACTGGTAAGAAGTGAGACCGTAACGATCCGCTCTAGCTGCTCGCGGTGGCGCAGAGTCGTCACCATCATCAGGAAGATCCCAATGTAGGAAAGGTTGGTATACGTTCCCTGCAACCGTTGGTAGGAACCCCAAAAGCTCATACTAGGGGTAATGGAGGTTAGGGTTGCAAAGATGAAAACCACGGAGTAAATTAGCACAGGGATAGCTAAAGGAAATTTGAAAAAGTTTTCAAGCAGGTTATTAGAGGTGGGCGACCTTCCCGCAGCATTGGGCATGAAGAGGGGTTTCTGATCCGCTCGTTGCGAGACCTCTTCGAGCCAGCGGACAAGCCAGGCCGCCAACATCACCAAGACAATTGAGCGCAAGGTCGTTGATTTATCTGGCTCAAAATGGCGGGCCGAAAGTAAGTTGAAATAGATGGGAATGAGGGCTAAAATCAGGAGCCAACCCCCTTCAATCACGCGCTCACACCATAAGCTGACACGGGTTTGTTGTTGCATAACCGTCTTCGTTACACCTTATCCTTCCGGAAACTAAAGGTTACAGATGCAAAGGAAGCCAAGCAGAAGGCCCTTTTTCTTTGCGTCCTTGGTCTCTACTTTGCCCTAAGTTTTCACTACTTTTGAGCAGCACCGTGCGGTCAATAATTTCGCGGGCACTGGCGCGGCTTTGACTACTAACTGGTACACCGTCCAGCATTGCGGCTAACTCATCTATCCGTTCAGAAAACGCTAAAGGTCGGACAATGGTTCGGGTACGGTGATCACTGGCCGGGCCCGTCTGGACTACTTCCTTGCTGATAGCAAAATGAGCATCAGCAAAGGCCGCAACTTGCGAGAGATGGGTGATACACAAGACTTGGCGAGCGCGGGCCATAGTCCAAAGCTTCTGCCCCACGACCTGCCCGGCCCTTCCCCCAACCCCCGCGTCTATTTCGTCAAAAACCAAGGTCGGTACGGGGTCAACCTGCGCCAAAATAGATTTGAGGGCCAAAAGAAGCCGCGTACCTTCTCCCCCCGAAGCAATTTGGGCCAAAGGTTTAAGCGGTTCGCCAGGGTTAGGGGCCAACAAAAATTCAACCCGATCTATGCCCGTTTTATCAAAGGCCAGCTGTTGCACGGCCCCAGTTTGAGCCTCTTTGCAAGGTAGCCCATTAGGCTGCACTTCGTGGCGCAGCGCGACTTGAAACTTTACAAAAGGCATAGCCAATTCGGCCATCGACTGCTCAATGGCTTGGGCTAAAGCGTCGCCCGTCGCTCGGCGGCAGTTTGAAAGCTCCTGCGCCTGCTGCCCCAAAGTAGTAAGTAATTCAGTTTCCGTTGCTTTAAGCGCATTGATTTGCCCTGTTTTCTGCGTCAATTGCGCTAATTCATGCTCGGCAGCGGCTGCACGGGCCAGAATTTGAGCAATTTCTCCCCGATAACGTCGTTTAAGATCGCGGAGCAGCGTCAACCGATCTTCGATTAAATCAATTTGACGCGAGTCAAAGTCTAAATTATCGTTATAAACTCGCAGATTATCTGCTAAATCAGCGAGAAAATATTGCAAATCAGTGGCTTGCTGGGCAATCTCCTTAATCGTTGGGTCAAGCTGGCTTATTTCTGTCAAGCGGCTGGCAACGGTGGCGATGGCCTCTACAATTGGTTGACTTTGATAGCGGCCACTTTCTTCACCTTGGTAAAGTTTAGCCGACGCTTCATTAACTAATTGTGCGATTCGTTCTGCATTCTGGAGCATAGTTCGCTTCTGAACGAGGTTTTCTTCCTCGTTTGGCTCAAGATTAGCAGTTTGCACATCCTCAAGCAACGAGCGCAATTCTTCAATCCTAGCCAACCGCTGGAGATCATTCTGCTGTAAAGCAGCTATTTCGGCTCTTAGCCGTTGCAATTTTGCAACTTGTTGCCCAACTTGCTCCCGAAATGCAAATAGATCGCCATAGCGATCTAAAAAATCAATGTGTAAGCGCGTATTAAAAAGGGCTAAACCCTCATGTTGGCCGTGAATATCTACTAAACGCTCACCGACCTGGCGCAAAACAGCGGTACTGGTCGCTCGGCCATTGATGCGCGCAACACTCCGCCCACTTTCAGCGTTGATTTCCCGGGTCAAAATCACTTGGTCGCTCTCTTCGTCCCACAAACCATACTCGCGTAAAGTTTCCTCTAAATCGGGGCAGGTTGTCAGGCTAAAAATGCCTTCCACCCGCGCTCGCTGGCTGCCAGCCCGCACCAGATTCGGGGTTGTTTTAGCCCCCCGCAGCGTGCTAAGAGCTTCCATAATGATCGTTTTCCCTGCGCCCGTCTCGCCCGTCAGGACGTTCAAACCGCGCTCCAGGCGCAGGTGAAGCTGCTCAATAATGGCAAAATCTCTTATTAGTAATTCTAGCAACATAACTACTTTTTGAATGTTTATTAGCTAATCTAACTTGCATTGTACCATAGGCTATAGCCTATCGCAATGAATAAGCGCGAGCCAAAACTATGGTACAATGCCCAAAATGGACTACATTTCATACCTAAGTGCTAAATTAAGGTCTTCTGACCAACCCCGCCCCTTTCTCAAGTGGGCCGGAGGAAAAACGAAACTTCTTCCGCAACTTCTCCCTCTGCTCCCTTCAGCCCTAAAAACGGGCCAAATCAAGCGTTACGTTGAGCCATTTATTGGGGGCGGAGCGATGTTTTTCTATCTTGCAACGCATTATCAGTTTTCAGAGCTTGTTATTTCTGACGTTAGCAAGGAGCTTATTCTTTGTTACACGATGATTCAACAAAATGTTGAAGAATTATTGCAATATCTTACAGAACTACAAAAATCCTACACTGAAACGACTTCGGAAAAGCGTGAAGAATTGTTTTACGCGATTCGCAGTCGTTTTAATCAGCAAGCTAAACAGCAATGCAAGGTGGAGCGGGTCGCCCAGATGATCTTTCTCAATCATACTTGCTTTAATGGTCTCTTTAGACTCAATTCAAAAGGTGGATTCAATGTGCCATTTGGTAGATACCGCAATCCAAAGATTTTCAATGCAACAAATTTGAGGCTTACGGCAAAATTGCTTCAGAAGACAGAAATTATTTGTGCTGATTTTGAAAAGTCTCTGGCTTTTGCTGATAAAGCTACTTTCTTCTACTTTGATCCACCTTACCGCCCAATTAGCAAGACTTCTGCTTTTACTTCTTACGCAAAGGATGGTTTTAAGGATCAAGATCAAGTACGACTGGCTAAATTGTTCCATAAGCTACACAAACGGGGTGCAAAGCTCATGCTGAGTAACTCTGATCCGCAGAATAATGACCCAAACGATGATTTCTTTGCGAAGTTATACGCAGAATTCAGTTTGATCACTACTGTAAAAGCTGCTAGAGCGATCAATGCGAATGGACAAAAACGCGGAAAAGTCTCTGAATTAGTTATTACAAATTACTTCTCTTAAAATCTCAACCCTTTGTCACCAGCCTTGCTAAACCTTCCCGATCTTTGATCTCAATTTGATGCCGACTCGTGATAATATAGCCCCCCGTTTGCAATTCCCGCAGCGAGCGGCTGACCGTCTCGCGCACGGTTCCCAAAGTAATCGCTACTTCATCCAGCGTCCAGCTACGGTTGATGACCTTCTTTCCAGCGCTTTGGTGAAGGATAAACGCGGCCAACCGACTGGTAACAGAGAGGAAAGAAATTTGATAGACCCTTTGCACCATTTGACGGCAGCGATTGGCTAAAGCTTTGATGATTAAGTCATTAAGTTGCGGCACATGTTGCCGAAGACGGGTAAGAGCTTCCCCCGAAATCACACAAACGGTGGTAGCTTCCAGCGCAATAAAGTGGACAGGGTTGGGGCCTTGGTCAACGGCGGGAACTTCATTGCAAGAATCGCCAGGATAAAGGAGACTCAAAACATGTTCTTGCCCCGTTTCTGAAAAGCGACAGAGCTTCCCGCTCCCTTCAACGAGTAGATGCAGCCCCGCGCATTCTTCCCCTTCCGAGAAAATCATTTCCTTCGCTTTGTAATGCCGAATCAAAACTTCTTGGGCCACAATTTGAAGCAGTACAGGGCTAAGGTCTTGGAAGTAGGGAATGCCTTTGAGCCGCGCAAGGGTTTGAAGATCAAAGGGATTGGGCATCGAAATTCCTCATTATTCTGGGCTTGAAGCCTAAGCTGGATTCTATAAGAATTCTCTAATATGTCAAGAAACGTAACTTTTGTTCTATTCAAATCTCAAAAAAGCTGCTATCCTTTTCTTGAAGCTGGAAGTAAATTTTGAAAGGTACTAGGAATGTTCTGTTATCAATGTCAAGAAACGGTCAATAATAAAAACTGTTCTATCCGTGGCGTGTGCGGGAAGTCGGAAGAAGTTGCGGCCCTGCAAAATACGTTGGTCTTCGTGCTAAAGGGTATCGCGGTTTATGGCGCTAAAGCTCGCGCTTTGGGGATAGTAGACGAGGCAACTGACCTCTTTGTCGCCCAAGCTCTGTTTACCACGGTCACCAACGTCAATTTTGACGCGCAGTTTTTTGTCACCTTCATTCAAGAAGCCCTTACGCGGCGCAATAGCTTGCGGGAGAAGTTCTTGGCCAGCTATCAGGAGAAGAATGGGCAACCCTTTGCCGAACAAGTCCCAGAAGTAGCTACTTGGCAGCCTGCTGAGGAGAACTTTGCGGAGTTTGTAGCCAAAGGAGCGCAGATTGCATTAGGGAAGCAACACCCTTCAGAAGATGAGGATGTGAATTCCCTCCGCGAATTGCTGGTCTATGGCTTGAAAGGTCTAGCGGCCTACACCGAACATGCCTATATGTTAGATCGCCCCAACCCCAAACTTGTAGCCTTTTTGCAAGAAGGTTTGGTCGAGACAGCCCGTAAGGGAGCGACGGTCAGTGACCTTTTAGCAATGGTGCTAAAGTGTGGAGCGCATGGCGTTGAAGCTATGGCTTGGTTGGATCAAGCCCATACAGAGCGGTATGGGCATCCTGAACCGACAATGGTCAACATTGGGGTGCAAGAAGGGCCAGGAATTCTCGTTACGGGTCACGACCTCCGCGATCTGGAAGATCTACTTGTGCAGACTGAAGGAATGGGAATCAACATCTATACCAATGGGGAGATGCTTCCCGCAAATGCCTATCCTACCTTTAAGAAGTATCCGCATCTCGTAGGGAACTATGGGGGCGCGTGGTGGGAGCAGCAGAAGCAATTTGAAAGCTTCAACGGGCCAATTTTGGTGACGACAAACTGCATTCAGAAGCCTACTCGCCACTACGAAGATCGGATTTTTACGACGGGGATGGTCGGTTGGGAAGGTGTCCCTCATATTGCGGAACGAAAGCCAGGGCAAAGGAAAGATTTTAGCCCCTTGATTGCAAAGGCCCGCGAATGCAAAGCTCCGACTTCCCTTGAGACGGGTACAATCCCGATTGGGTTTGCCCATGAAGCTGTCTTAAATGTGGCAGATAAGGTTGTGGAAGCGGTGAAGAGCGGGCAGATTAAGCGTTTCGTGGTGATGGCGGGCTGCGATGGTCATCAGAGTGAGCGAAATTACTACACTGAAGTAGCAGCAGGGTTGCCCAAAGATACGGTCATCCTCACGGCGGGCTGCGCTAAGTTTCGCTATAACAAACTAGGTTTAGGGAATATCAATGGCTTCCCGCGCATCCTCGATGCGGGGCAGTGCAACGATTCCTACTCCCTTGTGGTGATTGCTCAGAAGTTGGCGGAAGCTTTTGGGTTGGAAAGTATCAACGATCTGCCCCTTTCCTATGACATCGCTTGGTATGAGCAGAAAGCTGTGATTGTTTTGCTGGCGCTACTTTCCCTCAACGTCAAGAAGATCCGCCTTGGCCCTACTTTACCCGCTTTCCTTTCCCCCAACGTGGTCAAGGTTTTAGTAGAGCAATTTGATCTGAAACCTATCGGCACGGTGGAAGAGGATTTGAAAGCGATCATGGTTGGGGCTTAATTCTTAAATAACTTCCCTTCCACTTCACTTTGGGCGACCTGGTAGACTGAAAGTCTGCCAGGTCGCACATTCTTCCCCTACTTCAAACCCAAATCCATCTGCTCCTCATCTTCAATCCGCTTCGCTTGTTGCTCTAAAGCATGCCGATACTTTGGCGGCAAAGCTACCTTTCCCCCTTGCAACAATTCAGCTACTGTAAGGATTTGCAAACGGGGATAATCCTCTTCATAAGTATTCGAGCGATAAAAACCTGCACTCAGAGCCTCCTTTAGCATCTCTTGGGTGGGCAATTCAAGGGTAATAAAAACCCCTAACGCCGCCCCTTCCCGCTCCACCGTCCCGCGCAGATCGCGGATGTCTCGCGGCCCTACTTTCCCGCTCTTCACCTGGACAATTCCTGTTTGCGGCTTGGGAGGTCGCCCATCAACAAAGGAAAGGTAGCCATCTATCCCCCGATCACTACCCTTTTTGCCCTCCTTACTCCCTGCTTGGGCCCCATAAGGTAGCGCTTGAATAAGCGAGACCGCCCAGAATTGAAACTGATAAGGGTCATCCTTTGCCAAAACTTTCGCGGCTGCCAGGTCTGTAGGTTCACCCTTGACCACGTAATTGCATTTAGGAAGAAGCCCAAAAATCTCCTGCAAACGACCTTTATGCAGCGCAATGGCCAGGTGCGTAATATCAATCCCAACCCAATTGCGATTGAACTTCTGCGCCGCGACAATCGCTGTCCCGCAGCCGCAGAAAGGGTCAAGAATCCAATCCCCCGCATTGCTACTAGCCTGAATAATCCGCTCTAAAAGGGCTAAAGGTTTCTGGGTTGGGTAGCCAAGCGAATCCTTTGCTTGGGAATTTACGGGCGAAATATCCGACCATACATTTGTAACCACTGCTCCTTCCATCTCATCGAGATACCGCTTGTAAGCAGGTATCTTACCTTTTGGGGGTATCTCAATGCGGCCCTCTACAAGCCATTGTGTTGCTTTACTTTCTGGCATTCGCCAACCATTAGGGGGTGGAGAACAACCTAGAAGGGTATAGAAGTATCCCATACTTCCTCTTGGTTTCACCAGATTATCATATCTAAATCTTCTTCCCTCTTTATCCACATTGGTATAATGTGATTTAACATATTGATCATCATATTGAGTTCGTGGAGTATTCCACACAAATCTACTGGACTTGGTGTAAAAGAAGAGAGTATCACTCACCTTTGCATATCTTTTTGCATCGCTATGGGCACTTGTGCGTTTCCAGACGATCTCGTTGCGAAAGTTCTGGGCCCCAAAAATCGTATCTAAAATCAGCTTCAGATAATGACTGGCCGTGGGATCACAATGCAAATAGAGACTCCCCGTAGGTTTCAAAACGCGGTGAAGCTCTAATAAACGAGGAGTCATCATGACTAAGTAAGCCATCATTTGGTTTGGCCCCAGCAGGTCGTAGAAGGTCTGAAGCAACTTCTGCAAAGGTATAGGGGCCGTCAAGCGGAGGTCTTCAAAAGTAGCTTGAGTCGCCTTATCCCAGTCCCAGGCATCCTTAAAGGCTTGAATCTGGGCCGTGCTTTCCAGACCGCTTTCTTCCTTAAACAACACGTTGTAATCGCGGTTGCTGT
>DCSM01000084.1:0-17332 GCA_002325605.1 Chloroflexaceae bacterium UBA1466 | reverse complement strand
GTTTGGGCATCGGGTTAGCCTTCATTAAGGTAGAAGTAAGTCAATTTAGGCGGAATTATACCATACTTTCTTCTGCTAGAATTAAATCTCCTTTGACCAGATAGTCGCGCTGTGAGAGAATTTGGAACGTATCCCATAAGCGGTTCTTCTGAAGGGTACTTGTAAGATAATTGTTGTCTATCCCAACCCAATTGCGATTGAACTTCTGCGCCGCGACAATCGCCGTCCCGCAGCCGCAGAAGGGGTCAAGAATCCAATCCCCCGCATTGCTACTGGCTTGAATGATTCGCTCTAAAAGGGCTAAAGGTTTCTGGGTTGGGTAGCCGAGGCGTTCTTTGGCAACGGGATTTATCGGAGGTAGATCGGTCCATATATTTTGCAGAGGAACTCCAGGCATCTCATCCGCATACTTGATGAGAGTTGGCGTTCCATACTTTGTATAACGCAACAAACCTTGTTGCTCATACTCTGCCATCTTTTCCTTTGATATAGCCCACGTTCTCGTTTTAGCAGGCAGCTTACCTTTCCATTCATAAATTAGCGTTGGGCTACCTTCACCGTGGCGAGGGGCATCAAGGGGCATTGTACGGTAAAACCGTCCCTGTGAATCCTTCTTAAAGTGACTGCGATAGTATTCATCTCTGTAAGGAGTATATTGAGGATTCCAAACTACGTTTGCCGTTTTGCCATAGTAGAGCAAAATATCAGCAATATGGCCATATCGCTTCGGATCATTGTGGGCATTGGCCCTTTTCCAAGTAATCTCGGATCTGAAATTCGCTACTCCAAAGATTGTATCCATTATAATCTTGAGATAATGACTCGCGGTAGGATCGCAGTGCAAGTAAAGGCTCCCCGTAGGTTTCAAAACGCGGTGAAGCTCTAATAAGCGCGTGGTCATCATTACTAAGTAGGCCGTCATTTGGTTTGGCCCCAGCAGGTCGTAGAAGGTCTGAATCAGCTTCTGGACAGGTATAGGGGCCGTCAAGCGGAGGTCTTCAAAAGTAGCTTGAGTCGCCTTATCCCAGTCCCAGGTATCCTTAAAGGCTTGAATCTGGGCCGTGCTTTCCAGACCGCTTTCTTCCTTAAACAGCACGTTGTAATCGCGGTTGCTGTTGAAAGGGGGGTCAAGGTAGATAAGATCAATGCTTTCGTCGTTGAGATATTCGCGCAAAATGGGTAGGTTATCACCGTAGAAAAGCGTGTTGGTCGTGAGCGGTTTGGGCATCGGGTTAGCCTTCGTTAAGGTAGAAGTAAGTCAATTTAGCAGAAATTATACCATACTTTTCTAGCGCAACTTTTGGTTCTGAGAAATGGGCAAGGTCGGCGAAAGAGCAGGCAGCGGGGTAGGCAAGGTCAAGGTTGGGGTAAGAAGGGTTGTGGTTGAAGTTAGCGGCTCCCGCAAAGCTAAGGTTGGGGGCAAAAGACCCAAATCGCGGCGCAATTGTTGCTCATAAATGTGACCTAATGGCAACATAAAGACCCCTTTCTTACTTTCCCAAGCTAACATCGCCCGTTCGGTCAGCAGACAAATATAACCTTCCCTCGGATTTTCAGTAACTTGCGGATAAGGTAGGCCCCGTAAGACATCCTTTTCCATTGCGGCCTGGGAAAGCCAGAACTCTGCACCAATCACCTTGCCAAAAGCATGGTGAAAGGTTGCTTCAGAAGGGAAGGTTTCGTTAATCCAAAAGCGAAAGGCCTGCGGTAAAGCAAACTCAGCCCAGGGCCGAATGAAATCAGGTTGTAAGATGCCACCTTTGGTCAAATCCGTACCCATCTGCGTCCCAAGTAAGGCCAAGGTAACAGCTTGCGTGCCGATGCGTTCGTAATGAACGTAGGTTCCAGGGACAATTACTTTCTCGCCCTCTCCTGACCTGAAGGGGGCCCCGATTACTTCTCCCCACTGCGGATAAGTAGGCCCCCACCACTGCCGCGCCGCAAAAAGGTAGCGCCCCCCTAAAGGAGTAGCTACGTAAGGTTGACCCTTCTGCGCCAATTGGAACCGCTGCTGTTGCACGAGGTTTTCGGCTCCCCGCGTAACCAAAATGACATGATTGAACCCCCGTAAGTTATAAGCTAACTTTTCCAACGAAATCGCATAGGGATAACCAACTAAACCATCAAGAATAATAACTTTTCCTGGTTGATCAGGCGTAGTTATTGCGGCAACCTCATGATAGGGATAGAGGAGGCTGACTGTTTCCTTCGTTTCAGCTACCTTTAGGCTGCGAGCTTGCGGATTGTAGGCGCTGGGTGTAATCCAAAGGTGGGCAAAAGTCTGCTTTGGGTCAGCCGCCAGACGGTCATAAATCGCTTGGGCAAAGTTGCGGTCAGTGCCATGCGGCGACGCAACGAGGTGAACCGTTTGATAGCCCAAAGCTTCGTAAACCCCGACGAAAGCTTCTGGGGCTGCCCCCAGGTTATTGAGCGTGAAGGGGCGATCTGAGCCATTTGGCCCCAAAAGCGTATAGAAACATTCTTTATAATCTCGTGCTTTCTGGGGAACAAGAGCCCTGATTTGCCAATAAGCCTTTTCGCCATGGCCCCCAAGCGCCTGAATGCCATTACTTGCAGCTATGTAATCACAATTACTATCATTCCCTTGCCTTCGAAGGCTCTGATTTGTAAATTGTTGCTTCTTAGGCGCAAATTGATAGCGTTTAGGTCGAAAATCTTGACCATAGATTGCCGAAAACTTTGCATTCTGCGTAATTGGAAAGGTATTTGTCCAGGAAGCATCAGTTTCAAAGAGCTTTTCTTGAGCGAAAACCTTTCGTTCGCTCCCCAAAGGCGAATTTCCAACTTTAGCGCCTGCGAGAGCGAAAGAAATGAGGAGCAGCAAAAGACTGAACCCACCGCTTAACAAAGCCTTAGATCGAGTTTTGGTACTTAATCGTAAAGAATCCATAGAAAACCCCTTGTGCGAGACTTAAATTACTGCTGTTCTATTAGTAGCAAAAAGAGCTTCCTTTTTTTGTGTAGCTTTTGCACCCAAAGCCATAAACTAAACGTCTTAAATCAAGGAATCCAGTTTAGCTCCCTAAAGAGGAGGTCTCTCTATGTCTAGGTCGATTCAGTTCCTTGGCTCCTTAACCGCAGTTTTGTTGCTTCTGTTGGGGCTGCCGAGTGCGACGCAAGCGCAGGCTCCGAGTACCACGGCACGGGTGACGCAGGTTGATACAAGCCGTTATCCCGATGTAACTTTGTACGTTGCAGTGTTGGATGCCACTAATAAACCACGTTCAGGCTTGAAGCAGAGCGATTTTGGGGTTATTGAAGATGGCAAAGAGGTTAAAATTACTGATTTCGTCGGTGGTGGCCACGTTCAAATCAATACAGCGTTGGCCATAGACCGTTCTGGAAGTATGGAAAGTGATAATAAATTAGATTCTGCTAAAGAAGCTGCTCAGACCTTCACCGCCCAAATGCAGGCCAACGACCAAACCACAATCATTCCTTTTGAGTCGATTCTTGATCTGAATTTCCCCTTTAGCAGCGATAAAGGGCGAATCACTGCGGCCATAGACAATATATCCACCGATAATAGCACAGGGACTGCAATTTATGATGCGGTTGTGGCGGGGGTGAATAAACTGAAAGATATAGAAGGGCGCAGATTTCTGGTCGTTCTTACCGATGGACAAGATAATCGCAGTCGGAATAATGCTGAAAAAGCCATCACTTACGCTAATAAGTATAATCAACCTGTCTATACGGTTGGTTTTGGCCGCCAAAATGCCCCAGGTGATGATTGGATTAACGAAAGAGTTTTGCGCCAAGTTGCCGACCAGACGGGGGGCGAATACTTCTACGCCCCCGACAGAAGCGAATTGGTGGCCCTTTATGACCGTTTAGCAGGCAGCTTGCATGCTGAATATCGGCTGACCTACCGTAGCCCGCGCCCGAACTACGACGGGACAAAGCGCGATCTTCGCGTGAGTGTTGAAGGTCTAACTTCGGCGGGAAGCTACGTGGAAGAGCATCTAATCAATGTTCATTCTAGTACTCCTGTTGGTTTAGCCTTGCTCTTACCGCTGCTTGCCTTACTGGTCTTCCCTACTTTGCTGCGATTTTGGGGCCGCAAGTTGCCCAAAGGCCCCCAAACTTTAGTAGCTCAAGAAACAAAATTGGTTCCTCAAGTGCAACCCCTTCCCCCAAAAGCTGCTTCTCCCTTGCAGCCAGCTTCGCCAAATGTGACTGATACCGTATGTACCAAATGTGGCAAAGCTTTACGAACGGGAGCCCGTTTTTGTAATGGTTGTGGAGCCAAACAGACCCTTTAGCACTTACACTTACTGAGGAAGGTAATGAATAAACGACTCCAAATCTACTATCACGCGATCTTTGGGGCCTTGGGTGGGCTGGTGGGTTGGTGGACGATGGGTACTTTGGCCACCCAAACTTGGAATATCTGGCTATCCTCGGCCTTGATTGGCGCAGGTTTAGGCCTAAGTATTGGAGGGTTGGTCGCTGCCGCAGATGGGGCGATGATCAAACGGGTTCCCCTGCGGGCCCTACGGGATGGGATTTATGGGGCTTTTGCAGGAGCTTTGGCAGGCTCGCTTGGCCTTCTCCTTGCGGAAGGGTTCTTCCTTCTGTTGCATGGCGGTTTTAGCGGACGTACTTTGGGCTGGATGTTGCTAGGGTTGACGGTTGGGCTAAGTGATTTGGCCGTCAGCCGTCGCATCCAACGGACAACGTATGCAGCTTTAGGCGGTCTAGCAGGAGGCCTAATTGGGGGCCTTGTCTATGAAGGTCTGACGCGACTTTTCCTGGCCCAAAGTGGGGAAATCCAAATTTTGGTCGGAGGGTTAGGCTTAGTAATCGTTGGCGCTTGCATCGGGGGCTTAATTCCCTTGGCTCGCCAGGTCTTTTCCAAAGCTGAGTTGCACGTTCGCGCTGGGAAGCAAACGGGGTTGGTGCGGGAAGTAACAGAAAGCGCCTCCCTTGGCCGCTACGACGGAAATGACCTTTACCTTCCTGACAAGGGAATCTCTTGGCGGCACGCCGAGATTAAACAGACTAAGGAAGGTTTTATCTTGGAGGTTTTAGCCGAAGCTGAAGCGGGAGTTTGGCTTGGCACAAATCAGGTCGCGCCAGGTCAGAAGCTCTTGATCAACAGTGGTGACCAGCTAAAGATCGGCGACGCTTTAGTCGAATTTATCGGGCGTTAGCGCCTGATTGACGGTTTAACGGCGGTTGTGCTATACTCTTTAGGAAGAAAGATAAATCTTTTCTTTCTAAAACCTTATTCTTCTCTAGCCAACCGCCGAGGAAACTTCCATGGTTCTCCCATCTGATTCGCCTGAAATTTTGAACCCAACCTCCCTTCATTGGGCTATTTTCTGGCTGGCAACCTCTGTTTTTGGGGTGGTGCAAACCCTTTTAGTTGCTTCGGCGCTGCGACTCTGGCATCAGTTTAGGCAAAAACAGCCAGGCAATGCGATTTTAGAGCTTATTTGGATTACTGCGCCTGGCCTTTTGACAACAAGCATTCTTTTCGCTGTCTTCCAAACGCTCCTTAATCCTCAACAAGCCTTCATCAAACCCCTAAATCCTTCAAACTTTATTCATTGGCCTCTTTTAATCTCTTCAACTGAGCAACTTCTTTCTGCCTTTACTACAAAAGCGCATTTTCCTTCGCAAGTTCTTGGTTTGGCCTTCACGGGAATCATTTGGCAATTTTGGCAAACTCGCCAAGAATCACGTTTAACAGATGCTCCAGAAGAAAATTTGCCCAAAAAACTAGCTTTAATCCTTGATTATCTGAGTTTGACCAAACCAAAAGTGGTTTTAGCTTTGCTCTTTACGACGCTAGGGGCTATGTTTGTTGGCAATCGGGGCGCACCTCCTTTCAGCCTGATTTGCTGGACGCTGCTCGGCGGTTACTTGGCAGCGGGTGGAGCCAGCGCGATCAATTGTGCTTTAGACCACAAACTTGACTGCCTGATGCAACGCACAAAGAAGCGCCCTGTGCCAAGGGGCCGAATCTCGCCCAAAAGAGCTTTGTGGTTTGGCATTGGGCTAATCTTCAGCGCTTATCTGCTTTTGACGACTTTCACCACGCTTCTGGCCGCTCTTTTAGCAATGTTAGGCGTTGTTTACTATTCTTTGGTTTACACGCGTTGGCTTAAACTTAACACCTGGCAAAACATCGTAATCGGTGGTGGCGCAGGCGCAATTCCAACTTTGGTTGGTTGGGCCGCCGTAACAGGTAAGCTCCAATTGCCCGCCATGATCCTCTTTATCCTCGTTTTTTATTGGACTCCACCTCATTTTTGGGCTTTAGCTCTGCTGAAACAAGCTGATTATGCTTGCGCTGGCGTGCCAATGCTTCCAATCATTGCAGGTGAAAAAGAGGCTCGCTGGCAGATTTTACTCTATTCAATCTTAATGGTCTGCTTATCATTTCTTTTAACTCCGCTTCAAGGCGCAGGCTTACTCTATTTGGCTTTAGCCTTAGGGAGCGGAACGCTTTTTATCATCTTTGCTTGGCAAGTCTGGGCCTCGGAAACCCAAAGAAAGGTTTGGCAACTTTATAGCTATTCGATGTTTTATATTGCTTTCCTCTTTAGCGCAATGATTCTCGATAGAACAATGGGCTATTGAGTGCTGAAATTACGTTTCCAAGCCCCTAAATTGAGCTATTCGCATTTCTTTGCAACTTATGGTACAATCCCTTGCAAATCTGAATTTCGCATCTGTATCTACTTGACTTTAAGGAAAAGCTAATGCCAAACATAGATCAAGATCAAAAGGTAGAAGAATCGCTGGCGCAACCGCTCTTTACTCTTAGTGAGGCGGCGGCCCAGCGTCTCCTTACCATTCGCCAAGAAAAAGCCCTGGAAGAAGCCTATGCGCTGCGGGTTTTCGTCTCTGGGATGGGTTGTAAGGGGCCGCAATATGGCATGACCTTTGATGCTGAAATCGGCGAAGCCGATACCGAATTCAGTGCTTATGGGCTACGGGTTTTGATTGATCCCGTAAGTGCCAATTATTTGCAAGGTGCAACGTTAGATCATCTTCTTACCCCACAAGGAAGTGCTTTTAAGATTGATAATCCAAATTTTGCGGGCTGTGGTTGTGGCGATGGAACCGAAAAGCAAGATGCTTGTGGCTGCGAGGGCGGTTGTGGCTAAAGCTGGCCCCGAATAAAGGACTTTGGCAAAACTGAGTAATTGACTGTTTCCCCTGTTATTCCACAATTTTATCTTCTCAATGCTTGAAACTTGCTTTTCTAAGAACCTTTTTCTCCTTCATCCCCTAGCTTTTGTCGGATTTGGCTTAGGCCAGCCTTGTTAGAATTTCGTGAATTGAAATTCTTCATGGTTTGGCCTGAGTGAAAGCCTTTTGGGCTACAAAACTTGGGCTTAGTCTTCAATTTGCCTGAGTTTTCAGGCCAAGAATCAGTGTCTTTGGGTCTCTAACTTGGCTTTGTGGCCCTTGCGCTGCTGCAAAGTTAGAGCAAGATGTAATGAGGTAGTATGACTCGTTTCCTTCTCCGTCTCCGCAATCTTGCTTTTTTAGGCATGGTTGTGCTAGTGATCCTGGGTAATAACTTTGCGGCCCAGCCCGTGGCCGCCGCAGGTTTACCGTGGCAAAACAAAGATTCGCCCTTTGGGGTGGTCGCGGCGCTGGGCAATCGCATTCGTTCGGATGAAATGGGCACAGCCGTCAAATTGATGAAAGAAGCGGGGGTGCAATGGCAGCGGGAAGAGATTTTCTGGCACGAAGTTCAACAACGCCCCCGTGGCCCCTTTCGTTGGACAGGTGATGAAAACGGTTTTTACAACTATGACAAAGCGATTAGCACCCAAGTAGCCGCAGGCATTAATGTTTTAGGGCTGTTGGATTATGGGCCCGCGTGGTATAAAGGCCGCAATCCTCCCGTTGACGCTTGGGTTCAAGATTGGGGAGATTTTGTCTATGCTACGGTAGCCCATTATGGCCGCGATTTAGGCTGGATTAAGTACTGGGAATTGTGGAATGAGCCTAATCTGGCCAAATTTGGCTATGAATCGGGGCTTTATCGAGTCGAGGATTTTGTGCGGATTCTCGCCGTGGGGCAAGCTGCTGCTCGCGCTGCCGACCCCGAAGCCAAAATCATAATGGGCGGGCTTTCAGGCGGCATTTTAGGCAATGGCGACTCCGTCAACAATTATGAATATCTCAACTATTTAGAACAAGTTGCCCAGGCGGGCGGGTGGAATTATGTAGACATTATCGCGGTCCACCCTTATCACCCCCAAGCCCCCGAAGGCTTGATTGGGCGCGAAAATCGGATGGCTAGTTTACGTACTGAATTTACTAAAATAGATGAACTTTTGCTTCGTTATGGCGCAAAACCAATTTGGATTACTGAATTAGGCTGGTTTGTCAATCATCAGTGGCCCGGTGTAGACGCTGATACCCAAGCCTTTTACCTTGTACGGACATATTTATTGGCGATAACTCACCCAAGTATTGAAAAAGTCTTTTGGTATGATTTTCGCAACGATACTTGGCCCCAAGCACCCTACGATAACCCAGCTTATAGCGATGATGAAGCTGAATTTCATTATGGCTTACTCCGTAGAAGTTTTCCGCTTGACTCAAATCAAGCCGATCTGCGGAAACCCTCGTTTATTGCCTATCGGGCTTTAACGCAAATGTTGGGGGGCCTCTTTTCCCAACAGGTGATCGCCGATGGGGATAAGCCTGAATGGCCAGGGGTCTATTGGTATCGGTTTGCCAATGCCGAACGCCGCGTTGATGTGCTTTGGCGCACAGGCGATGTTTGGCCCGATCTGGTGAGCCAGTGCAATTGTCGGGAAGCGCTAATTCGCAATTGGAATGGCGAAGTGAATCGGCTTCTCTATTCTGATGGCACAAATGTTACTTTGCGCTTAGAAGCGACAGGTGCACCACTCTACGTAGAATATGATCCACCTGTGGCCAAAGATGCCATGCGGTTTGATGTAACTAACCATACGCTGCGCGGAGCTTTGTACAATTATTGGGTTAGTAATGGTGGAATTGAACGGTTTGGTTATCCCATAACCGAAGAAATCATTGAGCCAGAAGCGGGAACAGGTATTCCACGAGTTGTTCAATACTTTGACCGAGTCCGGTTTGAGCATCATCCCGAATTGAGCGGCACAAAATATGAAGTCAAACTCAATTTGCTGGGCGATGCAGCCTTGCGGAAAAAAGGGATTGATTGGCAAACCATGCCCAAAGTAGAATCTGCTCCCCCAGACTGTTTTCTTTTCAAAGAGACAGGCCATAGCGTTTGTGCGCCATTTCGCCAAGTTTGGGAACGTTATGGTGGCATTCCAACGATGGGTTATCCCTTAACTGAGGCTTTTGAATGGAAACAAACCGAAACTGATAGCCCGCGCATCGTGCAATACTTCCAACGGGCCCGTTTAGAAATCGCGCCTGAAGATGGTAACGCCCCCGAAAAAGTGAAATTTGGGCTACTGGTGCGCGAAATGATGACTTCTTGGGGGGGCATGTGGAACAATTAAACAATTAGAGGAAGTGCTTTGATGGTTGCTGATTTTGGCCAACAAACCACCCCAAAAGAGCAACGCGCCGCCGAAACTTGTAAATTGCACCCGCAGACGATGTGCCCCGCTTTTGGGGCCCTGCGGGTGCTAACGCGGCTTGAAGGGGTGCAGACCGTGCTGATTTCGGATACGGGCTGCTTTTATGGGCTAAGTTTTGTCGCTCATTTCTATGCGGCCCGCAAGAGTATTCTCGCGCCAGCATTGGGTACGGCTGAGTTATCCAGTGGTAAAGTTCAGGAAGCAGCGTTGGCTGCAATTGAGGAAGCCGCAAAAGCTCCCAATGCAACTCTAATTGCGGTCTTATCACTTTGTGTCGCTGAGACCGCAGGGCTGGCTGTCGAATTATTGCCCAAAGAAGTTGCGGGCATCCCTGTTATTTGCATTCGGGTCCCTGCTTATATGATTCATTCGCATCCCGAAGCTAAAGATATTGCTCTAGCTACCCTGCTCAAGCGGTTTGTTCAGACAGAGAAAACTTCACAGGAAAAGACGCTCGTCCTGCTTGGCGAGGTTTTCCCTGCTGATCCGCTCATTATTGATAGTTTGCTTCGCACAATTGGCGCACGAGTTTTAGTTACATTGCCAGGGCGTTCGCTCGACGAGTTGCATTTAGCGGAGCAAGGCGCGGCGGTAGCCGCTTTGCACCCCTTCTACCGCGACAGTTTAGCTTATTTGAACGAACGTGGCATGGCGGTGATTGGCGGTGCGCCGATTGGAGCCGAAGGAACCGCGAACTGGTTGCGGGCAGTGGGCGTGGCACTCGATTTAGATGAGGAAACGGTGGAGCAGGTGGTGGCGCAGGAAGAGCAGAAAGCACGGGGCTTTTTGGCTTCCCAACCGCTTAAAGGCGCGACAATTTTCGTTTCGGGCTACGAAGGCAACGAATTACTCTATGCTCGTTTGCTAATTGAGGGCGGAGCGCATGTCCCTTATGTTAGTACGAGTATTGGGCAAAGCCTTCTTACTGCTGCCGATGAAACTTGGCTTCGCGCTCATGGCACGAAAGAGATTATCTACCGCAAATCTTTAGAAGATGATAAAAAAGCCTTAGATAAATGGCCTTTTGACTTAGTGATTGGTACGACTTCGCTCGTGGCTTTAACGAAAGAGCAGGGTATCCCCTCGGTTTATTACACAAATGTCCTTAGCGTGCGGCCTCTTTTCCTCGTTGCGGGGATGATTGCCAACATTATGATGGTGCGCGATTTGTTGAATCGCAAACCGATCTATCAACAGATGGTTTCGTTTTTCGCAGCCTAAACCTCAAGGGAAATTATGCAACTCATTCGTGATATTCCAAGTAGTAGCTCTTTTTGGGGAGCAACATGGGTTTTTGGTTGTTTTCCTGATCTGCATATCATTGGTGATGCGCCGATTGGCTGCTATAACTTATTGGGCGTAGCCGTTACAAATTACACGGACGCTCTACCTCACTTGGCAAATTTTACTCCGACGAGCATTAGCCAGCAGGATGTTATCAATGGCACAACTCAAACGCTGAAAAAGACCTTTGAAAACCTCCTTAGTCTGGGTTATCTTGAAAATAAGCGTTTAATTGTCTTGAGTTCAGCAGAAAGTGAGATGATCGGCGCGAATCATGCTCAATATCTCGTAACTCTCGACCCCCAAGCCCGTTTCTTTTGGAGTCAGTCGCTGGAGCAGGATGAATGGGTTGGCCGCGAGCGAGCCTTACTCTTTTTGTGGGAAGAATATGGCAAACCGTTTGTTTCTGCAAAAAAAGTTGAGGCCAAAAAGGTCAATATCATTGGGCCTTCGTTAGGTTGTTTTAATTCCTCTGCTGATTTGCACGAAATCAAACGCTTAATTACGGGGATTGGCGGTGAAATAAACTTAGTCTATCCCTACGAAGCAAAGCTTGCTGAGACTCCCCAGCTTGCTGAAGCGGCAGCTAATATCGTTCTCTATCGTGAATTTGGCGAGGAATTAGCTAAAGTTCTTGGGCAACCCTATCTTTTTGCACCTTTTGGCCTAAAGGATACGACGGCTTTTCTCCAGGAATTGGGCAAAATTCTCAATTTACCTGCCGAAAACGTTGAGGCTTTCATTGCCCAAGAGAAGCGGACTACGTTGCAACCAGTTTGGGATTTGTGGCTTGGCCCGCAAAGCGATTGGTTTGCTACGATAGATTGTGCAATTGTTGCCAGTCGTAGCTATGTTGATGGTCTGAAGCGTTTTCTCGGCGAAGAGTTAGGAATGAAAGTCGTTTGGGCTGCTGGGCGACCTCACCGCGCAGATGAGCCTGACACTTTAGAAATCCGCGCTAAACTGCACGAAAAAGCCCCGACCTTTGTCTTTGGCAGTATCAATGAGAAGATCTATCTCGCTGAAGCTAATGCAAAAGGCACGTTTCACATTCCTGCTGCTTTCCCTGGCCCAATTGTGCGCCGCACGACGGGCACACCATTTATGGGTTTCGCTGGAACAGCCCATTTGATGCAAGAAATTATCAATCGGTTGTATGAAACCGTTTTTAATTTCCTCCCAATCGAGACTATAAGCTCTCCTTCACCTACTGGAATGCCTCCTGGCGCAGGAAAGCCACCTGTAAATATGCAAACTATGCCTTGGACAAAGGAAGCTACTGAGCGTTTGCAGCAAGAAGTAGAAAATGTGCCTTATCTTTCGCGGATTAGTGCCAGCCAGACTTGGCGACAAGCAGCGGAAACAGTGGCTCGCGCACAAGGATCAGCGAATATCACTTTGGAAATCGTCGAAATTGCGCTTAAAGCGAAGTAATAAAAAATGATTCTCCCCGAATACGAAGCCGAACTCGTTGATCTTGCCGTAAGCTACGGTCAGCCTCACCGCGAAATAGCGACTTTACCCAGCGCTAAACTCTTTAATCCCTTAACCAAAGCAGACCGAATTGGTGAAGTCTGTATGGTGGTGCAACGCCCAACTGGGCAACTGCTCACGGCCCGTAAAACCTTCTATCCGCCAGAAGCCTATCGTTTGCTAACAGGTGGAATCTCGCATGGCGAAGCAATCAAAGCGGCTTTATTGCGCGAAACTTACGAAGAAACAGGTTTGGAAGTTGTTATTCAACGCTTTCTTGCGGTAATTGAGTATCAACTTGCTTCTCCCTATTTTACGCCTGTGCAATTTACCACTTTTGCTTTTTTGCTGGCTGAAAAGGGCGGCAATCTGGAATGCTTAGATGAGCATGAGAAACATGCAGGTTTTCGAGAGATATGGCCCGCAGAATTAACCAAAATCGCTAATTTTCTGGAGCATATCACCGAAGATAGCGGTTCTGAAATCAATCAAGGCCGTTGGCGCGACTGGGGAATCTTTCGGGCTATTACACATCGTGTAGTTTATGCAGCCTTGAACGAAGAAATCCCCTAACCTTAATTGCTATTTATGAATTAGAAATGCCTGTAATCCTCATCTCAGCGTCTCTATCTTGTTAAACCACACGAGGCCTTTGCGGTCTGAAAGATCGCAAAGGCCTCTTCACTTTTGGGCATTATTGCAGAGGTTTACAAACAGAAAATGTTTAACACGACTCAGGACTTGTCCGCCGAGCAAAGTGCTTTAAGGCAAATAGAATCTCTTGACACACAGTTATCACAGCATTTCAAGGAAAAGTTTTGTCTTCAATCTGCATTTACACGGCCCATCGTGAGCTTTCAAGCGAATAAGACAAGACCAATCTATCGTTGGTATAAGTATAAAGAGGCGTTTTCAGCTTCATTGGTTGAATATCTCTTTCAAAAATATGAAATTCCTAAAGGTAAAATTTTAGACCCCTTTGCAGGGAGCGGAACTTCGCTCTTTGCCACAAGTGCATTAGGTTTTCAAGCCGAAGGAATAGAATTACTCCCCATAGGACAACAGCTAATCACGGTAAAGAAATTTCTGGAGGCAGAATTAACAGCGAAAGAGATTCAAAAGCTAGAAGATTGGGCAAGATTCTGCTTTTGGGAGCAAACAAAAATTAAAATCCCGCTCAATGAACTGCGAATTACGCAGGGAGCCTATCCTGAAGAAACGAAAGTGGCAATTGAGCAATATCTCGGTGCTGCTCAACAAAATGATCCGCAGATTCAAGCTATTTTGCAATTTGTTTTGTTGTGTGTGTTAGAAACCGTGAGTTATACGCGCAAAGATGGGCAATATCTCCGCTGGGATTATCGTTCGGGCCGAAAGCAAGGCAAAAAGCCTTTTAATAAAGGAGTGATTTTATCCTTCGCGCAAGCCATCAGAGCTAAAATGGCTGAAATAAACACAGATTTGACAGCTTCTGCGAAGCAAACTCAAATGGGACTTTTTTGTCCCGAAAGTACTCAGAATAAAATAGAACTTTATCCAGGCTCATGCCTCAAAATCTTGCCAATGCTGCCAGCAGATAGCTATGAAGCTATAATTACTTCGCCCCCCTACTGCAATCGCTACGATTACACACGCACTTATGCCTTAGAATTAGCTTTAATGGGCATAGATGAAAAGACATTGACTCGCTTGCGCCAAGAAATGTTAAGTTGCACTGTGGAAAATCGGGCAAAGGATTTGTTGGCGCTCAACCCGCAATGGCTAACGGCAATCACGGCTGCTGCTGAACAAAATTTGCTTCAAGCAATTCTGAGTTATTTGGAAAGCCAAAAAGCCCAGGGGCTTCTGAATAATAATGGGATTCCGAGGATGGTCAGAGGGTATTTCTACGAAATGGTATGTGTGCTTGCTGAATGTGCAAGGGTTTTGAAACCTAATTCTTTTCTTTTCATGGTTAATGATAATGTACGTTATGCGGGAGCAAGCATTTCCGTAGATCTGATTCTCGCTGATCTCGCTGAAAAACTTGGTTTTGAAATTGACAATATCTTTGTTTTGCCTAATGGTAAAGGCAATAGCAGCCAACAAATGGGAGAATATGGTCGGGAGAAGTTGCGAAAATGCGTTTATGTCTGGAGGAAAAGGTGAAAGAAAACCATCCCTATCTAAAGCACCTTACAACAAGTGCGGATTTAGTAACAACCTATGAAGCTACACGGGCAGGTTTTGTCGCCCTAGCTCTTGAGAAAAATCGTCGGGCTACCCCTTATGTTGCTGAAGCAAAAGCTCTTCAAGAAGCAGCAGCTCAAGCAAAAAGCCCAATTGATCTCCTGAAAATTAAGGGGATTGAAGCAGGTTTGCTGACAGCCGCAGGCTTATCAGATAAATCACTATCTCATCTCTTGCCCGAAGATAAAACTGAAGCAATAAATCAGCTTATCAAGAATTTTCTTGAGCCAGCAGGCACTGATTTTATTGAAGAATTAGTTTTTAGATTCTTACTCACTCGAGGAGATACGCTTGGTGGCTCAATGCGAAACGTCGGTGGGGCATTAGCTCAAAGGAAATTGTCCCGTGCAATCATCTCAACTCTCAGAATCGCAGGAATCCAATATCGCTGGCAACACGCAAAAACTAGAAAATGGGTAGAAATGATGGAAGATGATTCTGCTGTTGAGATAGCTTTGCGCGGATTAAGCTGGCAAAATGAAGATGAAAATCGCACTTTGATCTACAATTTGACAGTTCCCTTGCTCAAAAACAATGTAGACTTGTGTTTATTCAATCTTTCGCCTGCTGAATTGGAAACAACACAATATAAATCTGCCCAATCATACATTGCTCTCGGTGAAATCAAGGGCGGAGTAGATCCAGCAGGTGCAGATGAACATTGGAAAACAGCACGAACTGCTCTTGGTCGCATTCATAAAGCATTTTCCGCGACAGGAGAGTCGCCCTACACATTCTTTGTGGGGGCTGCAATAGAGAAAAGGATGGCAAGCGAAATTTGGGAACTTTTAGAAAAAGGTATTCTCACCAATGTCGCTAATCTTAATGTTTCGAGCCAGACTGCATCAATCTGTCGTTGGCTCTGTTTGCTTTAAGCAAATGCTTTTTAGCTTTTACAACTAAATTTCTAACCTTTCCTTGGTCTTGCATTATTGCAATAGCGATGAGTCAAGCGAGCATTTTCTGGAATAGTCTTTCCACCTTGCCAGTATTGCTCAATATGGTCAATGGCAGCATCATCAAGCCCTGAAATAGCCTGATTGCAGATAGCACATGTAGGATTTTGATCAAAGAGTTGCTGTTTTAATTGACGCGAAAAACAGCGTGGCTGAGAAACATGAGGTTGAAGAATATTATCTACGAGCCTTCGAGTAAGGTTGAATCTATCTTTTACTCTCTTTCGTTGGCTTGTACCCATATGAATGGCAGCAATAAAATCTTGATTAGAAGTCATCAAGTCAATAAATCCCTCGCGGATAGCATCCAAAACAGGATGGATTTGACTTTTATCTTGTGTGCCAAAGACACCCATCTGCACATCATAAATCGAAAAATTAAACCCACTGGACCAATCTCCCTTTGGGTTTCTTGAATCAGTACCTCTTGTATAGCTCTTAAAGGCATTTTCCCCAAACAGAGACTTGACAATTTGCAGCGCATTTCTGAAAGCTTTGCGTAAAGCATCAGCATCTTTTTGGGAAATACGTTGGTATATCCCCATATCCTCGTTGAAAAAGCTCTTCATCGAAGCTTTATAGTGATCATAGTGCTTGTGATAAAATGCTGCAAAGCGCAAGACAAGCTCAACATCCTGCATTCTTTTCGGAACTTCCTTAAACCCTAACAGCTTTCTAAATTCCTCGTCAGCAGCAAGTTCTTTGAGCAAAGACATATAGCTTCCACGATAGAGGCAATTCCTTAGTTCCATTTCGTTGAGCGAAACAGCACCCGTATTCAGACGTTCAAACAGATCAAATTTCAAATCAGGGTCAGAATCACTGAGAATCGTGATAACCCGAATAGCATAATACTGAATCGCATTCTGTAGTCTTTGCTCAAGCTCTGAAAAGTGCTTTTTATTCAGATCTGCGTAAGCTGTTAAGCCTACAAGTGCAAATTTACTATCAATAAAATTAAAAAGTGAGGTTAAACGTTGTTGGCCATCAATGACTAACTCTTTACCATCACGTTCTTGAGCGAGATAGACAATAGGCAAGGGAACTTTGAGCAAAACAGACTCAATAAGTTTACTTGCCTTTTTGTCATCCCAGACATACTGTCGTTGGAAATCAGGCTGAAGAATAAGGGTCCCTCTTTTTTGCTTTTTATGCAGGGAATCAATTTCTGGGTCAGCCGAAGATGTACGAATAGTTCGCCCTTCTGCAAGCGGCTCATACTCTTCGTCAATATCGTCATCATTCGCATCATTCTGGTCATCATCTACAAACTCTTTGTCGTCGTAATCCATAGTTTACATCTCCTTAAAAATAGGTTAGTGCCAAAGGCTTTAGCCTTTGGCCCAAAGGCTAAAGCCATCGGATTCCAGTTGCCAAAAACCCCCCAAAGGACACTACCATTATAAGACTACCAAAATAGTATTCTACCAGGCCTTTGCGGTTTTGTAAAACCGCAAAGGCCTCCATGCAAAACCAGATCTATCTAAAAACCTCGACAACCCTCCCTGTTTTAATCTCAACGTGGTAAGTAATCCTGCGCCACCGCATAATAAGCAGCCCATTTTTGACACGTAAAAGGGTTTGGAGTAAAACTAACGCCGCGCAAAGATAGGCAAAAGGAGTCATAAGAAGCCAAAGCGGAAGGCGATAGTTGAGGTCGCCAGGCGCGAGATTGGCAGGATTGATCGGGATGCTGCGATAAAGCAAGTAACCACTTAGGATTAAACCAAGAAAGAAAGCGAGGCTTGCGCTCAGAGCGAGACTGTTCTGCGCGATTAAACCATAGCTAAAGAGAAA
>DCSM01000077.1 GCA_002325605.1 Chloroflexaceae bacterium UBA1466 | reverse complement strand
TATGATTATCTTTGTAGGAAGGGATAGATCCCGTCGTAATACTCTTCTTCGCTGGTTGCCCATCAATCATTAAAAGGAAACCATCAGAAGTAGCAGGTTCCTGGGGATTAGTCAAAGGGTTGCCCGCGCTATCAGAAAAGAGATAGAAAGCGTCGCTTGAACGCCCACTAAAGGCTTGTCCAGTTCCCGTCGCCGTGATATTTACGCGCCCGCTATAGGAACGAGTCGTTTTGGGCACACTGCTGCCTGGCTTAAAGGGCACGGTCAAGGCTTCGCCACCGACGCAAGGTGGAGTTGCGGTGGCTGCGGGGATGGGGGTAGAAGTCGCGGTGCGGGTCGGTGTAAGGGTTTTACCTCCCGCCGTGGCCGTCTTTTCAGCCGCATTAAGGGTCGGCGTTTGGGTGGGAGTTCTAGTAGAAGTAGTTGTCAAGGAAGGGGTCGGCGAACGCCTGGGGGTTGGGGTGAGAGTTGGCCCATGCGCGGTGGCCGCCATTTCTGCTGGGTTAAGAGTAGCGGTTGGGGTTGGGGTGGGTGTCGTAAGCACAGGATAGAAATAGATGACAAAATTACCCTTGAAGGTTGCCGTCGAGAATTTGAAGGAAAGGGTGATTTTGCCCCGCCCAACCTTGATTTGGAAGCGGTAGAAAGTAACCCCAGCTTGATAAGCTGGGATTCCGCCCACAACCGTCTCGCTTAGAGGTCGGTTATTGAACAGTAAGGCTGGATTAGCACTGCCCGCCGCTGAAAGGACAAGCGGTGAGCTACTTACCTTCCCTTGCGAATCGGTTAGGCTATAGAAAGCGTCCCGAAACTCGCCCGTGCTTTCCCGTCCGCCCCCTTGAACGAAGACTTCCACGAGACCTTCATATTCAGCATTCGTCGTGACCGTTTGCGCTCCCCCAGAGATTGGCACGATGAGTTGCTCTTCGGCATTAGCGGCATCAGTCGGCTTTTCTGGAATGGGCAGCCCAGGCCAATAGGCCGAATTGTCAAAATCTTTTTGGCCACTATCATCGCTACTGATAATATTGCTCTCTTGATAATCAGGATAACCGTCGCTATCGCTATCCTTTAAGAGGCCCGCAGTAGTCAATTTCTCTTTAAGCGTCAGGATACCATCTCCATCATCATCGTTATCCTTGTTATCGGTGATCCCATCGCCATCAAGATCAGAAGAATTGTTTTCAAGATAGTCTGGAATCCCATCTTGGTCGGTATCCAATCTAGTGGCCGACAAAGAAAGGGATGTGAGCGCCGCCTGCGAGCTTTCAGCCTGTGTAGAAAGGGCTGCCGCTTGGCGCTGGAGAAGGGGCAAAAAGACCTTGTAGCCGCTGGTGGTCGTAATTGCAGGGGTAGAGGTTGGGATTGGGGTATTAACCGTCTCTGGCGGCGAAGTAGTCGTCGGCTTAGGGGAACCAGTTGGGTCCGCTGTGACCTTTGCGGTAGGTGTGTTGGTGGCGCTCGTGTTGGGTATTGTGGTCGCAGTACCAGCGGTGGAGATTTTTGTGGGCGTGGGCGAAGATGCAGCATTCGGCGAGGTGATTTCATCCTTCGTGAGAATTCCATCGCCATCATCATCGCCATCTAAGTAGTTTGGAATGCCATCATGGTCGGTATCATCGTTGGTTGGGTCACCATCACCATTGACATCTTCCTCACTTGTGGGAATTCCGTCACTATCGGGGTCACTGGTATCCGCCGTGGTTTGAAAAGTCTGGCCTGGCTTTGCGACAACCGAATTTAAGCTCTGATTAGCAGCTAAAGCCTGGGGTTGAAGAACCGCAGGTTTTGGACCAAACATGCCCAGAGCTAAAATTAAACCGAGAAGAAGTGAACTTAGAGCTAAAATGCGTGCCTTCATGGAATCCCCCTTTTTTGGGCTTGAGCTGCTGCCGAGCGAAAAGTTGTTAAAAGAAACTTAAAAAGCGAAAAAGAGAAGTTATTTGTTGTCTATTTTGATTAGTTTTTTACTTTATCTTAACTTATTTACAAAAACGACATTGAATCGTACAATATGGCCTAGCCTGAGATCTATCTTACATTATATGAAATGTTTTGCTCAGAGTCAAGCAAAAAACTGTTACTTTCTTCCTAGTAGCCTAAAATGGGTGATCAAAGCCTGTAAAATTGCTTATTTGAAAACTTGTGCTGTTTAGGATTCTTAACTTACGCTGCTTTTCTGCGCTCTTCCTCATAATTCGCCACGCAAACCAAAAAGGCCCAACCTTCGGGCAGGCTTTGAAACTAAGGCGTATCTTCGCTATAATAAGGAGAAGTCCGGATGCCTCTTTTCAGAGCCATCCGGGCCTCTGCCCCCCCTCGCGGATTCCACGGCTTTAGCCGTGACCCACCAGCTAAAGCTGTTGATTCCTATGGAAAATAAATTGGGTTTCATAGTAGAATTATGCAACAAACAAACGAAGTTTCCAAAAGAGAGGCGTTCATTCAAGCGGGCCGGGCAGCTTTGCAAGCTGGCGATCCTTATGTAGCCCGCAAGAATTTTCGGCAAGCTACCGAGATCGATCCCAAGTGCAGCGAGGCTTGGTTTGGGCTGGCACAAGTGGCGCGGCCCTTGCAGGAAAAACGCGAACATTTGCAGCGAGCTTTGAGCTTGGCTCCAACTAACGCTGAGTTTCAGGCTGCGCTCGCCGAGGTCGAGCGCCAGTTGGCGGCAGGAAAAGTTTTAGCACCGCTGGAGCCACCTGCGCCACCAGTGCCAATTCCGCCAGTCGCGCTTCCCGAAATCACAACGGATTATTGTTATTGGCATCCCAAACAGGAAACGGGTTTATACTGCACGCAGTGTAATAAGCCAATTTGTGCCGCATGTTTGCGGCCAGCCGCCGTGGGGCAACTTTGCCCGACCTGTGCCCAAGAGCGTCGCCCGCCAAACTACCAAGTTGGGCTAAAAAGCCTCGTTTTGGCCGCTCTGGTCAGTTTTTTTAGCTCAAGCGCCAGCAGTTTCCTTTTAGTGCGCTTTCTCTCGGTCAGCGGGTTTTTTGCCTTTTTCCTGAGCCTCATGCTGGCATCGCTCTGCGCCGACCTTTTGGTCCGAGTTCTGGACCGTTTAACCCGCACCAAGCGCGGGAAAATGCTCCAGATCACGGTTGGAATCTCTTTTGGGCTAGGTGCAGCACCGTTTCTCTTTCTAAGCCTTTCGTTGTCCCTCTTACTTTTTACAATTATGGCCATCAGTACCGCAATTTCTCGGCTGCGCTGATG
>DCSM01000136.1:603-4965 GCA_002325605.1 Chloroflexaceae bacterium UBA1466 | reverse complement strand
CTTCTTTTGCCTAAAAACCTCGCTGGCAAACCAATTAAAGAGTGGCTTCAATCGCAACAAGCTGCTTTTAGAGCCTTTTTCCTCAATAACCTGCATGGTGAACTCACTTTAGCTCTTGGCGAAGCACCTTGGCCACAAATTTCTTCTGCGAATGATGCTGTCGCGCAGGCCAAAAAGCAAGCTTTAGCCCATTTGCCGCTCGACCTTCTGCAAAAGTTCTTTGAACCGCAACAAGAATTGCATTTCTGTAAGATTTGTGGTTATCAGGGCAAAGAAGGCGATTTTGAACTTTTTGACGAAGAAGATCGGTCTAAAGGCTCTTATTGTAGACTTTGCAAGAGCTTTGAAGATTTAAGTGAGCAGCTATGCAAGGCTGAATGGCTTTTAATTCATCATTCTAAGCATCAAGCATTTTCAGAAGCAAGCCTTTCCCAAAAAGCGCAACGGCAGACTTGGCTTACAATTTTGCACGCTTTAGGTCTGAATGTCCAGCTTATAGGCCCAAATAGGGTTTCTCAGGCTCCAGAAGCGACCCAATGGACAACAGCATTAGCCCTTAAAGACAATTCGCAACCCTTGCCCAGCGCTAAGATTCGGCGAGTGCAAGGTTTTCGGCCTCTGGCTAAACCAAATTTGAATTTAGCAACGCTTTTGGCTAAGGCTCCAGACCCCGAAAAGTGGTGCAAAGAGGATTCTTCGCTTCCCCAATTCGGCATTTTGCGAATGGATCTTGATGATTTAGGCTTGATTTTTCGCATGGGGCTTCCAAAGAATAATTTGGGAGCGGCTTTAGCCTTGAGCGAGACGCTTAAAATGTTCTTTGAAGGCTGGGTTGGCCAGGTATGCACTGAATTTAAGCAGCAGCAAAAAGATGGGGATCAAGCTGCGTGTATTTATAGCGGTGGTGATGATTTACTTATCGTTGGGAATTGGGCCCTTTTGCCCAAACTTGCTCAACAAATCCGCCAAGATTTTGCTCAATACACCAATGCTCATCCCATTTTGCATTTTTCGGCAGGGATAAGTCTTTTCACGCCTCAAACCATGCTTTCGCAAGCTATGAAAATGGCAGACAAGGCTTTGGAACAGGCTAAAGCGCGAGAGGGGAAAAATGCCCTTTGTTGGTTGGAACAAGTTGTCGCCTGGGACACTTTTGAAACGGTCTGCAAACTGCAAGCGGAATTGTATAATTTGGGCCAAGAAAGGCAAGCGACAAATTTTCTCTTGCAAACCTGTCAACAACTCTATCAGCAATATCTGCAAACGGCGCAGAACGGTAAGTTTTTCTATGGACCATGGTGTTGGCACGGGGCATTACAGTTGAAAAAGACTGAAAATCACTTTCAACGCGATTTTTCTGCGCGAAAAGTAGTGCAGAAAATTCAAAGTTCTTTATTGAATGGCCTTGAAAATCCATTTAATGAAGGCTTGCGGTTTATTGAGCAACTCGGTTTAGCTACCCAATGGACTCAATTAGCGTTGCGGGCAACACGAAAGGAGTTTGCGAGTGACCATCCCGAAAGCAACGGATAAAAAACCAAGCTTAATCACCCCTGAAGAGTTGAATACCATTATTGAACAAGGCAATAACGAGGCTTTGGTCAAACATGCTGAACGATTAGGCAAGGTTTTAGCGTTTAATCGCCTTACGACCAGTCAGATTCGGGGGATTGTTGGCGCGATTCGGCGCATTGAACGCGCTTGGCGAAGCCCCGACCAGGCGGAGCAACGCAAGGCCCAGCGCGAATTGGCTCTGCTCCAGCCACGGTTGGCTTATCTGGCGGGGCGCGAACGCAATCAGGGGCCGCTTAACTCACTGAAGGAAGTGCTAACGGGGGCCCTGGTTTTAATCGGCAATGATCCGGCTCGTTTGCGTAATTTTGTGGATTTCTTTGAGGCTATCCTCGCCTATCACAAGGCTTTTGGGGGTAGAGAGCAATAGAAAGCAAAGTTTATGCCAGAAAGAATCGTTCAACTTCAGGGACGACTGTTCCTAAACTTCACGCTCACCGCAAAAACGGGTTTGCACATTGGCGGTTCACCCAATAATGTGGCAATTGGTCATTTAGATCATCACGTTCTTCGCAATCCGCTGAATGATCAACCCTATATTCCTGGCTCGTCGCTGCGCGGCAAAATGCGTTCGCAACTGGAAAAGCAGCTTGGCGTGCCGCAAAATCAGCGGATTGGGCAAATTTTCATTCACACTTGCCAAACTTGGCGCGATTATCGGGCGTGTAAAGTCTGTCGAACCTTTGGTTTGCCAGGCGAGCGCGAGTTTTCAGAAGTCTCCCGCTTAATTGTACGGGATGCCTTCTTAACCAAGGCTAGTGCTGATCAATTGAAAGAGCTACCCACCGAATTACCTTTTACGGAGATCAAAGGGGAAGCAATGATTGATCGGGTGAATTCAGCAACTGTGCCGCGTCAACAAGAGCGTGTGCCCGCAGGTGCAATTTTCGCTGGCGAATTGACCTTTAGCCTGTACAAATACGACCAACGCGACCAGGATCAGCAAGAATTAGAACTTTTTAGCGCCGTGCTGGAAGCGTTGAATTTGGTCGAAGAAGATTATCTGGGCGGGCAGGGTTCACGTGGAAGCGGGCAAGTTGTTTTTAGCGCTTTGACCTTGCGAATGCGAATGAACAAAGCCTATAATAATCTTCAGGATGTTCGGGAAGCGGCAACGCTAAACGAAATGCAGGAAGAGTGGCAAAAAATACTCGCAGACTTGGTAAAGTGAGGCTTTCGTGGGACAAACGTATCTCTATCGACTCAACCCAAAGGGAAGTTTTCATTTTGGCGTTCAGGGGCTTGGGTTGGAAGAAAGCAGCGAGTTTTGCCCCTCTGACACGCTTTACAGTGCCCTCTTGACGACGGCTTTGGTGGCGGACAGACCTTTCTTTCGCCCGTCCGCAAACGCTTCGGCGGCGCAGCCCCTGGAGCCGCCCTACCTTCTCTCTTCTTGTTTGCCTTATGTCGAAAATGTGTTGCTCTTTCCGCGCCCGTTGCTCCCTTTGCCTTTGCCCGCGCTGGAGCCGCTTGAGCAACAAAAGTTCCAACAGAAGCTCAAAAAGGTCAAATATGTTTCGCAAACGATCTTTGAGCTTCTGCTCAAGCAGGATTTGGAAGGTCTGAAGGCTTATTTGCCAGCCAAAGGAACTTCAAAAGGCGAATTGTATCTGGAAAATAGCGTTTGGATTGCTCATAGCGATGATAATCCTAACAGAAAAGTCATCGCCGATACACGCTTTTGGCAAATCTGGCAGAATAAACCCTTTTGGCAGAAGAAGCGAATGGCTCACAGCGTCGTAGACCGCGAACAACGGACAAACGAAGCGTATGAAATTGAGCAGGTCTTCTTTGCAGAAGGTTGTGGGATGGCGGTTTTATGCCAGGAGCGCCTTGAAGGTGCGGCTCAAGAGTTTGGGGAATTGCTCCAGGAGTTGGGGGAAAGCGGTTTGGGGGGCAAACGAAGTAGCGGGCTGGGACAATTTACGGTGAGCGGGCCCGTCGCGTTGACTTTGCCCGAACCCAAAAATCCTAAGCGAATGGTCTTGCTGAGTCGCTATCGGCCTAGTCAGGACGAACTGGCCGCTGGCGTGTTGGGCGCAGAAGCCCGGTATGAGTTAGTTTCGGTTGGAGGCTACTTTCACAGCCTTGAACCTGGGATTATTGACCAACTCCGCGCAAAGGTCTGGTTTTTGAAGGAAGGTTCGCTCCTTCAATTGCCCAGCGCCGGGCAACCAATTGGAACGATCTGCGACGTGCGCCCAAGGACGGTGAGTCACCCCGTGTGGCGTTACGGGCTGAGTTTGGGCGTGAGAGCTTAGGCTTTACTTTCGCAAATTTCCCTGAGCGACCCCCAGGGACAGCTTAGGAAGAACAGAAACGGATGACGGTACAACTTAAAGAGACCGAGGTACAAATGCAACGGTTGGCCCAGCAAGCTATTGAAGCTTTGGACACCTTCTTGGCGACGCTGGAAGGGGGAACCGTTTTGCCCGTGTTGCTCGATGCCCGCGAATCCTTGAACAGCTACGTGCAGAAGGGGGCCGTCGAACGCAACAAGACGCTAACGGTCAAATTTTCGCCCATCGGGGGCGTGACGCTGGCGCGAGCGGGAAGGTCGTTTACGCTCGATGATCTAGACCTTGAACCTGTGCGGGAAGCGGTCAACACGCGGCTGCGCGAGATTCGGAAGCGCGAGAAAGCAGTTCTGAGGAACGAAGCCAAAGGAAAGTAAAGATGGGATGGGGTGCGCCCCAGGCGGCATAGCCGCCTGGGGCGCACAGCGTTTAGCCCCCTACTTTTGACGCTGCATTTTTCGCCAGGCAAACAAAATTAAAAAGAAGATCAATA
>DCSM01000136.1:0-501 GCA_002325605.1 Chloroflexaceae bacterium UBA1466 | reverse complement strand
AAAAGCTAGTGCAACCTGGAATAATCCAGCCAACAACCCAGCACATCCAATAAAGTTCTCGACCCGCTTCTCGCGCTCCTCGGCCACATGCGCTAAACGGGCCCTTATCACCTCTACAGTTATGCGAGTCATCTCAAAGGCCCCACGCCCTAACTCTATTAACAACTCAACTTCACGGGAGCTAGTCGCAAGGTAAGCTTGCTGAAAATCCGCTAAAGTTCCCTCACTTATTCCTCCCTTCCATTGCTCATAGTTAGTGATTTGTTGCCCCAACTCAACCTTTATCCCATTAAAGAAAGAAAGCATCCCTAGCAAATTGCCTGTTTTCGTACTGAGATTCTCTAAGTCTGCTTCGGTGGGGGTCGAATCCTTTGAATTTAGGGTCTGTTCAGCAGTTGCATTTAATTTGTTGACGAACTCTTTGTACTGCTTTCGCAAATCCCCAGCAGCATATTGGCGCTTGCGCGAGTAACCTTTGTGGGCAATGAGGTCGGGAAGAAG
>DCSM01000131.1 GCA_002325605.1 Chloroflexaceae bacterium UBA1466 | reverse complement strand
TGCAACCGTTCCATGTAAGGTGTCCCCACCAGTAATTCATCCGTGAGGATTAGTCTTTCGACCATGGCTAGAATCTCCTTATCTGTAATTAAGGCGGCTAATAGTTCCAGTAAGTTCCCCCGCAGTTCCTCATCCGCAACCGCGTTAAGGTGCTTGAAGACCGCAGGAATCGTTTTTGTGGGATTGGTAATCTTCGTTTGCCCCAGGAGGACTAACAAACCCAATTTCCCGATCTTCAGCAATTCCTCGTCCGTCATTTGCCAAAGATGGATTACGTCGTAGCGCCAGTTGACAATCGCTTCGCCATCGGCATGGGGGTAAGAATGCTGGCCCGTATCACCTTTGCCCGCTCCTGTCCCGATGTAGAAAACCACACTCCGCAGGGGCAACTTATACAATTCAGCCAAGCGGGTAATGTAGATCAGTTGGCGCTGCGGCATTGGCTTGTGCGATTTGCGGGCTTGGAATTCGAGGTGTAAGACCACCTCGGCTCCCGCTGCCGTCGTAACCATAAAAACCTGGTCGGCCCGCAACGCCGCTGTGGAACGGGGCAATTCGCTGGCGCAAGGGCTGACCGTTTGCACCTTGGTCTTGAGCAATACCTCAGCGAAGTCGTGCGGACAAAGCTGCACCAACCGCTTGAGGATTTCATCGGTTTTTGCCATGTAAGACCCTTTCGCTTAAACTTACCTTTCTAGCTGCGATTATAACACATTTGGAGGCAAAAAGGCCTTTTTGGGACATCTTCGCAGAAGCATTGCGCTCTAAGCACAAAGAAGAGAAGTAGCCTTAAATCCCGTGGTACAATAACTCAAAGTCGACCTTGATTAGAAAAAGTAAACGCATGCCCAAACCCCTCCGTGTCGCTATGTTAGCGCGAGTAGTTTATCCCCTGCATGGCTTTGGGGGGATTGAACGCCACGTCTTTCACTTGACAACGCATTTAGCTCGCCTGGGAGTCGTGGTGAAACTCTATGTTCAAACCCCACCTTCCACAACCTCCGTCGCTCTAGCGCTGCCCAAAATCGCAGATTTGCCTAATTCATTGCAGCCAACGCTGATTCACTTGCGCTACGATTTCACTTCGCCCTTCTTGCGCCCGAATAGCATTTTGGGAAGGACGCTCAACTATCCTTGGTATAGCTGGCAACTGGGGCAACTAGCGGCGCAAGCTGTGCGGCAAGGTCAAGTTGATCTTGTCCATAGCCAAGGGCTGTGCGCTTTTGGCTACGCTGTACTTAGAAAACGTTTTTCTGAGCTTCAAACCACGCCTTTCATAGCCAATCCGCATGGCATGGAGGAATATCGCACCCCAGATCGTGCTAAGTGGTTAGCTTATGCACCTTTTCGCGCCTTATCCAACTTTGGCCATCGCCAGGCTGATCGGGTTATTGCTACTGATCATTGTACTCAAGCTGATTTGCCCAAATATCTCGGCGTTGATTCTGCGAAAGTCGTTGTGATTCCGAGTGCAATAGATGTAGCTGAATGTTTGAGTCTTGTAAGCGATGAACTTCGTTCCAAGCTTCGAGAGCAATTTAAGCTCGCAACTGCAAGCCCGATTTTCTTCAGCGTCGGGCGGCTGGAAGCTAATAAAGGTTATCACATCCTCCTCGCGGCTTTGGCTCAGATTCAAGACATTTTGCCCTCGACTTGGCATTGGCTTTTGGTCGGCGAAGGTAAGGAAGCAAATGCGCTCCAGCAGCAAGCTCAACAAGCAGGTTTAGGCCGCCATGTTACTTTTGTGGGGCGCTTGACCGATGCTGAACTGCATAGTCTTTACGAAGAAGTGGATATTGTCATCCACCCAACGCTTTACGAAGGTTCTTCTTTAGTGACTTTGGAAGGGATGATTCATCGTCGCCCAATTGTGGCCAGTGCGGTTGGAGGCATTCCCGATAAAGTGTTTGATGGGCAAAATGGTTATTTGGTCAAACCTGGCGAAATAGCTGATTTAGTCGCCAAGCTGCGAATAGTTTTAGCCCAGCGCGAACAATGGTCAAACTGGGGCAAGGAGAGCGTGCGAATCGTGCAAGAACGCTATGCTTGGCCGGTGGTTGCACAACAGACCAAAGCCTTGTATCATGCGTTACTGCCGCGTGAAAAGCTAAGTTAGGAAAAGTCTATGGTAAAGGCAAAACAGCATCGTTTGGTTGCTATTGGTGGGGGAGGCGGGGTCAGCCAAGTTATTTTGGGCGCGAGGCCTTATTTTGAGGAATTAACCGCCGTGGTGGCCGTAACGGATACGGGGCGAAGTACGGGGGTCGCACGGCTAATTGGGGATATTCCTGCGCCTGGCGACCTGCGGAGTACGCTAGCGAATTTAGCTCCTGATCCAGAAGCTCTTTGGCCCAAACTTTTGCAACATCGGTTTCATACTCAGCTTCTGCCTGAATTAGATGGCATGGCCTTTGGCAATCTGCTCATCGCGGCGCTGACCCAGTTGACCGGCGATTTTGCCCAAGCGCTTGCGCTCACAGCTGAATTGGTCGGCCAAACGGCCCAAGTTTTGCCCGTCTCCACGGCTAATACGCAGCTTTGTGCCGAGCTTGCGGATGGGCAAATTGTTGAGCAAGAATTCGCCGTTCGCGGACTTCAGAAAGCCCCAATCAAACGCCTCTTTCTCGCCGCCTCAACCGCGCAAGCGTATCCCCCAGTGCTGGCGGCCATTGAAGCTGCAGATCTGGTCGTTTTGGGGCCAGGCAGCCTTTTTACCTCCGTGCTGGCCTCTTTACTTTTTCATGGTATAGTAGGGGCGCTTCAGCAGACCAAAGCGCAGGTCGTTTTTGTTTGCAATACGACAACTCAGCCAGGGCAAACTGACGGTTTTTCGCTGCTTGAGCATTTGCGCCAAATGGTAGCTATGCTTGGGCCAGGAACATTAGATTATGCGCTAATCAACCATAGCCCTGAGCTTCCAGCGCCTTTGATTGCCGCTTATGCCCAAGAAGGCTTGATCTTACTTCAACCAAAGGCCGCCGAATTAGCGCAGATCGCAGCTTGGGGGGTGAAACCAATTGTGGCCGATTTTGTTGAAGTAACGGCCAACAAGCGGATTTTATGGGCTAAAGCTGATACTTTGCGCCATCAACCCGCCTTGGTGGGGCAAACCCTTTGGCAAATTCTCGTAGCCCAAAATGGGGAAACCGAGGCCGATTGTGTCCATAAATGAACCTGGGGTGCGTGTAACCCCGAAAACAGATTATTTAGTGATTCCTCGTGAAGAATTAGAAAAACCCTATCGCGTCATTATTGAAAACGATGATCTTACGCCGATGGAGTTTGTAGTCGCGGTTTTACAAACTTTCTTTCGCCTCAATTTAGAGCAAGCGATTGAAGTGATGTTGAAAGCCCATCATGAAGGCAAAGCCTACGTCACCACGTTACCTTTGCGGGAAGCCCAAGAACGAGTTTATGCGGCCCATAGCCTGGCCCATTCAGCAGGCTATCCTTTGACTTTTCATTTGGAACCAGAAGCTTAAAAAGGAATTTACGCGTGCGCCTACCTTTTACGATAATTTTGAGTTTGCTTTGGGGAGCTTTTTTATGCAGTGGGTGTGGGTTTGTGCAAGATTCTAATGTTTCTGCACGAGTTACTGATGCTTCGATGAGCAGTAGTATGCCTGCTGAAACCTTTTTGCTGCGCCCAACTCCCATTCCCGTGCTGCCCCCTAATACCCAAATTGCGGGCGTGGAAGTTGGGGGCTTAAAAGTCGAAATTGCGCGGGAGAAGCTCGCTGCAAAACTTGCGCTGCTTGAAAGGCCCTTAGAAATTAGGGCGGGCAAAGCCAGTTTAGCCTTGCGTCCCGTTGACTTGAAGCTCCGTGTCCCGTTAGACAAAATGTTGGCCGAAGCCCGTAGTGCCGCTGCCCAAACCAAGTCTATTCACATCCCTTTACGCGTCGAATTCGATGCTGAAGCCCTGCGCCACCACCTCACTTGGCTGGCGCAACAGGTCGAGGTTTCGCCGACTTTGCGGGTGGTACAACAAAATGGTGCGCCGCAATTTGTCGCCCAGCCAGGAGCATGGCTTGATGTTGCAGCGGCCAGCCAGCAGCTAACGAAATATCTCCAGAACCCGTATACCAATCGGCGCTTGACCCTGGAATTGCAGCCCCATCCGCAAGCATCTAAGGTCGCCCTGGCCCAACTTCGGGAGCAATTGAAGACGCTTGTTACCAAGTGGCCAGGCATCGCGGGGCTCCATTTTGTTGATCTAAAGAGCGGTGAAACCATAGATTATAATGCTAATACGGTTTTTTCGGGCGCGAGTGTGATGAAAATTGCTATTTTATTGCAATCCTATCTGGGTTTACCCCAATTTGATGCTGCTGAAGAGGGTTTTTTACGCAATATGATTGTGGATAGCGATAATCTAGCAGCTAATAGGATGTTGGCTGAGTCGGTTAAAGGTTTTGGAACCGAGGATGCGCTGGTTGGGGCCCTTCAAATGACCGAAACAATGCAACAATTGGGGCTTCAACATACCTATCAATATCTGCCGTATGAAGGTTTTGAATATCTCGTTAATGTCCGCAATTTGCCCATTAAACGCGGCCCGCCAACCGAAGGTAGCCCACCTTTTACGGAAGCTGACCCCGTTTTGCGGACTACGCCCGCCGAAATGGGGCGGTTGTTGTTCTTGATTGAACAGTGTCGGCAGGGCAAAGGTGAATTGCTTAAACGCTTTGGCGCTAATCTTACGCCTGCTCGTTGCCAAGAAATGCTAGATCGCCTCGCTCAAAATGGTGATCAAAAGCGGATGGTCTCTGGTTTGCCAAAAGGAATTCGGGTTGAGCATAAGAGCGGCTGGGTTGATGATATGCAAGCCGATGTTGGAATTGTTCGCTCGCCAGGTGGTGATTTTCTAATCTCCTTATTTCTTTATCAAGATGTTGAATATCTGAATGATGATCTAGCTTGCCCAACGTTTGCCGACTTTTCGCGCCTGATTTATAGTGCTTATAACCCAACAGCAACTAATGATCAATGATGCAGCTAAATTGCTCCAGGAATTTGCCACTTTCTGCGCGGCGCAGGAAGTTTCGGCCTGGCTGGTTGGCGGCGCAGCCCGCGATCTGGCTTTAGGGCGAGTCTCCCAAGACCTCGACGTAGTTACCACGGCTGACGGGTTGGCTTTAAGTGCCGCTTTCGCTAATGCGACAGCGGGCACGTTAGTTATCCTCGATAAAGAGCGCGGGGCTGCGAGGATTGTTTGGAAAAATCTTGCGCCAGGCAAGCCTTTTCAACTTGATTTGCTTCCCTTGCAAGCCCCAACGCTCGAAGAAGACCTCTTTTTGCGTGATTTTACGATCAATGCCTTAGCTTTGCCCTTACCTCTTACTGATTTGCCACTTTTCATTGATCCTTGTAACGGTTTAGCTGACCTTAAAGCTCAAAAACTCAGACCTTGCAACCCGAAGATTTTTCAAGCTGATCCAGGAAGAATTTTGCGCTCAATGCGGTTTGGGGCCGAATTGGGGCTGGAACTAACGCCTGAATTAGTTGCAATGACTAAACGCGACGCGGCGCTGCTCAATACGGTAGCTGGCGAACGTTTGCGCGACGAGTTGCTGAAGATTTTAGCCCATCCGCACGCTGCTTCGTGGCTGCGCTATATGGATGAGGTTGGGGTTTTGACGCAGCTTTTTCCTGAATTAGAGCCAGCCCGAAACTGTGATCAGCCTCGGATTCACTTTTTGCCTGTTTTAGCGCATCTTTTGGAAGCTGTTGCGTGTCTGGAATGGCTTTTGGAAGGCTTAGGAAACTCAGCAGAAAAACTAAAAGATCAGCAGATTCCTGTTGCAGCGCAAACTTTCCCTAACCTTCCACGGGATTTACCTTTCGCTGCTGAGTTTCAAGAACATTTTGCTAACCTAGAATTTCAAGGAGCCTTGCTTAAACTGGCTGTTTTGTTGCATGATAATTCCAAACCGCAAACTAAAAAGTTCAAAGAAGATGGAGGCGTAGCTTTCCACGGGCATCAGGATATAGGCGCTAAAGTTGCTTTGGCAATCGCGCAGCGCCTGCGCCTTAGCCGCCAGCAAGCCCATTATGTTGCCTTAATCGTTGAAAACCACATGCGGCCAGGGCAATTGCGAACTGATACCCTCGCCAAACCTCGTGCAATTGCCCGCTTTTTCCGCGATTTGGGAATTGCGGCTCCTGCGGTCTTGCTCCACGGGTTGGCCGACCACTTGGCTACCCGCGGCCCAAATCTCGACCTGGCGGATTGGCAACAGAATCTTACTTGGACAAGTGCATTGCTCCAGGATTATTGGCATAAACCACCGATTGGTACACCGAATAATCCCCATTTGCTCAAGGGAGATGATTTGATGATTGCTTTCAAATTGGCTCCTGGCAAGATCATCGGGCAGATTTTGCACGAAGTGCATGAGGCTCAAGCGGCGGGCGAAATTAGCACGCGGGAAGAGGCCTTAGCTTTAGCCCAGCAAGTTTTACAAAGTCTGGATAAACCCTAAAATGCCTCAACTCCTCCCGATTTTCCTCAATGTCTTAGGGCCTGTTTTTGCTTTGGTTGCGGTTGGCTACCTTTTTGGCCCCCGCCTGGCTTTGGATGCCCGCACTTTAGCACAAGTCTGCTTCTTTATCGTTGCCCCCGCCTTCATTTTCAAAGTCGTTAGTACCGCTAAGATCGAAGTTGGGCTGGCTCTTCGCATGACCTTTTACATCGCAAGTGTGCATATCCTCAGTGCTTTGATCGCATATCGCTTTGCTCGCTGGCTAAACCGCTCGCCTAAAATGACAGTGATCTATGTTTTAGCCGCAGTCTTTGGCAATATCGGCAACTTTGGTCTGCCAATCATTCAGTTTGCACTTGGGGAAAGTGCTTTAACAATCGGGACATTCTACTTCCTGATCCTGACAGTGCTTTCCTTTGCAATTGGAATGACAGTTATTCATTGGGGAAAAGGGAGTCATTTTGAGACCGCTTGGGAAGTTCTGAAGACTCCAAGCATCTTCGTCGTTTTCCCTGCTTTGCTCTGTAATTGGTCGCACATTGACCTGCCACCCTTTCTCTTCCGTTCACTTGACCTCCTGGCCTCTATGATGATTCCCTTGATGCTGCTTGCGCTGGGCGTACAATTGGCCAGTGTTGGATTTCCCCACCTCTCGCTGGACATCGTGCTGGCGAGCGGGTTACGGCTCTTGCTTGCACCGCTTCTAGCCTTTCTACTGGCGATTCCTTTTGGGCTTGCGGGGCAGGAACGCGGTGCGGGACTGCTTCAAGCCAGCATGCCTGTCGCGGTTGTTACTTCTGTGATTGCCCTGGAGTATGATCTGCTGCCAAACTTCGTTATGGCCCTGATTCTCTTCTCTACGCTGGCAAGTATCGTTACGCTGACCTTTATTCTTGCCTTTCTGCTCTAAGTCGGCTTGAGCAATCTGTGTTACAATTGGCCCAAGCCTTGGTTTGGTGGGGAAAAGTGGATGGAAGAAGCGCAGCTAAAGATGATTCAGACGCAGCTTGAACTCCGTGGGATTGCGGATCAAGCGGTTCTAAAAGCGATGGCTATGGTTCCCCGCCACCTTTTTGTCCCCGTCGAGATGCGGCCTTACGCTTATGAAGATCGGGCTTTGCCGCTGACTGAAGGGCAAACCATTTCGCAACCCTTTATCGTAGCCTTGATGGCGCAGACCTTAACCTTGCACGGGACAGAGCGCGTCTTGGAAATCGGGACGGGTTCAGGTTATGCGGCAGCGGTGCTGAGTTTGTTGGCTGCCGAAGTCTATAGCATTGAACGTTCGCGGCTGCTGGCGGATACGGCGCGGTTGCGCTTGCAAGACCTGGGCTATGCAAAGGTGCAAGTATTTTGGGGCGACGGTACGAATGGGCTGCCTAAGTATAAGCCTTATGATGCGATAAGTGTCGCGGCAGCTTCGCCGTGGGTTCCGCAGGCTTTGCGCGAGCAGCTTGCCAAAAATGGGCGGCTGATTATTCCTGTTGGAGGCATCGGCGAGCAACTTTTGCTTTTAATGACTAAGCGCGAAGGTGGGTTTTCGACAGAGAAGTTTGGGGGCGTGCGCTTTGTCCCGCTGGTCGGCGAACATGCCTGGAAGAATTAGTCTTAATTTGAAAAGGTTTATTCAAGCGAAGTGTCATGGTCGATACAGAAGAATTGGGAAAGTAGAATATGTTAGAATTACTTGAGCAACGCCTTGCAATGAGTTATGAAGCCTTCCAGCAGTGGGATGGAGCGATTCACGCTGAATGGGTCAAGGAAGAGGCTCTTCTTTTTATGCCCCCAAAGACAGTTCATCAACGTCTGGCGCGGTTTATCTGTAATCTTCTTTCCCTCTATGCTGAAGCCTTAGAGCTTGGCGAAGTAATGCTTGCACCCTTCACGATGCTTTTAGCCGATTCGGCCCGTGAGCCTGATCTTTTCTTTGTGGCAAAGGAAAATCTAGCGCGACTAACCCCAGAAAACTTCCTTGGCCCAGCAGATCTTGTGGTTGAAATCATCTCAGATAGCAGTGTTTTTCGAGATCGCGTTGATAAGTTCTATGAATATCAAGCTAATGGGGTGCGTGAATATTGGCTTATTGACCCGCGCTCAGGCAAGCAGCCCATTGATTGTTATTGGCTAACGCCGCAAACCAAATTTCAAGCCATCCTCCCCGATGCTGAAGGGCGTTATCATTCTGTTGTTCTGGCGGGCTTTTGGTTTCAAGCCACTTGGTTTTGGCAAGAACCCTTGCCCAACCCGCTAAGGGCTTTGGCGGCGATTGCGCCGCAAACGCTGCGGGACGCATTGCCTTAAACTAGGAAAGTAAACTAATGCGCGACTTCTTTACGCCTCCAACCGAAACGAACTTTCAAGCCGAATCGAATGACACAACCGAATTGCTCAAAGCCTGGGCCTTAACCTCCTTAGCTTTTGCGATTCACATGCTTGGAGGCAACTTCCAACTTATCAGCTTCTTGCCCAAAATATTAGCCATTTCGGCCCTGACTTGCGGGATCGGCTTCGTGTTGCACGAATTGGCCCACCGCTATGTAGCGCGGTATTTCGGGGCCGAAGCCCACTTTATTGCCGAGACGCGCTGGCTGCTCCTCTCAGTTGCGCTGGCTTTTCTCGGCTGGTTTATCGCTGCGCCAGGAGCGGTTTGGCATCGCGGCTACCTCACGAAACAGCAAAGCGGCCTCATTGCTTTAGCGGGCCCCGTGGCCAATCTTTTAATCGCTCTTAGCTTTCTTCTGCTCTCATTCTTCGTAGGCAAAGCAAGTTTTTGGCTCTTGACCATTCAAACTGGCTATCAGATCAATGCTTGGCTTGGTTTGTTTAACCTGATTCCAGCGGGCCCCTTTGACGGTGCAAAAGTCTACGAATGGAATCCGCTTGTTTTCGGGGTCACTGCTGTGCTGGCAGGCGGAATGGTCTACGTTTTACCTGGTTTTCTCTCGTTATCCTTTTAGTCCTTAGTAAAGAATCTTGGAGGATTTATGCGAATTCCCTTATTGGCTGGGAACTGGAAGATGTACAAGACGGTTGGCGAAGCGGAAGCCTTAGTGCAAGGCTTATTAAAGGAAGTTGGAACCCCCAAAGACCGTGAAGTTTTAGTTTGCCCCCCGTTTACGGCCCTTTATCCCGTGGGCAAAATTTTGGCGGGGCAAGCGATTGCACTGGGCGCACAAGACCTTTACCCTGCCAAAGAAGGAGCCTTTACCGGCGCGATTGCGCCCGCGATGCTCAAAGACGTTGGTTGTACTTACGTCATCATTGGGCACAGCGAACGCCGCCAGTTTTTTGGCGATACCGATGAAGTAGTCAATCGCAAAGTGAAAGTGGCGTTGGAAAACGGTTTGAAGCCGATTATGTGCGTTGGGGAAAGCAAGCCGCAGCGCGATGCGGGAATGGCTGAAGCGGTGGTGCTGGATCAGATTAAGGCGGGGCTGGCGGGCATCACGGCGGATCAAATGGCAACAATTGTGATTGCTTATGAGCCAATTTGGGCAATTGGCACGGGTGATACCGCCACGCCCGCTGATGCTCAAGCCATGCATTGTGCAATTCGCCAAACATTAACGACTTTGTATGGTAGCCAAATCGCCGAAAGCACGCGGCTTCTCTATGGTGGGAGCGTTAAGCCCGATAACGTTGATGAGTTGATGTCCCAACCCGATATTGATGGAGCTTTGGTCGGAGGAGCTTCGCTCAAAGTCAATGACTTCTTGCGAATTGCTCAGTTTAAGCAGCTTTAAGCAGCGTTCAAATTAGCTTTATGAGCAAAAGGGATGTAGCAAAACAATTTTCAGCTATGTCCCTTTTGCCCGAATCGCACCAAACGGCAGCCGATCTTCAGTCAATTAAACAGAAAGAGGTTTTGTATGGCGGGTGAAGTTCAATTGCGGGCGACCTTAGCCCGTCCCTTTCTGGCCGCTGGTAGCACTCCCCAGGTCGCGTATGTGCTACTAGAAGTTCAGCCAACCGAGATGATGGCTCAAGTCCGAATGCCGATCAATGTCAGTTTTGTGCTAGATCACAGTGGCTCAATGAAGGGCGAAAAGATCGATTTTGTCCGCCAGGCGACTAGCACTGCGCTGGCGCTTCTCGACCCTAAGCAAGATATTGTCTCCGTCGTGATTTTTGACCATCGCACAGAACTTCTGATTCCCTCAACTTCCAATTATGCAATTCAAGACCTGCAAGCCAAAATCAGTCGCATTCGTGATGCTGGCGGGACAAAAATTGCGCCCGCGATTGAAGAAGCGCTCAAAGCCATTCAGAAGGGGAATCCGAATCACATTCGGCGGCTGTTGCTTTTGACTGATGGGCAGACTGAGCAGGAAAGTAAATGTTTGCTGCAAGCGGATGAGGCAGGAAAGTTAGGCGTGCCGATCACGGCGCTGGGCGTGGGGGATGATTGGAACGAAGATTTGCTGATTGAGATGGCAAATCGGGCTGGCGGCACAGCCGATTTTATCAGTCGTCCTGACCAAATTGTGGACTATTTCCAAAATACGGTGCAACGGGCGCAGGCCGTCGTGATTCAAAAAGCGCAGTTGCTTTTGCGCCTGGTCAAAGGCGTTACCCTGCGAACGGCTTGGCAAGTCATTCCGCTGATTGAAAACCAAAACTTTGCGGCTGCCGAACGCGAAGTAAGTTTGAATTTAGGGGAATTGGAGAAGGGGCAAAGTCGAACTTTGTTGCTTGAATTGCTGGTCGAGCCGCGAGCGGTAGGGCAATATCGGGTGGGGCAATTGGATGTGGCTTATGCTGTGCCCGCGCTCAATTTGAGCGACCAAAAAGTGAGTACCGATGTCATCCTGACTTTCACGGCGGATGCGGCCCAAATCAAGCAAGTTGCGCCATCGGTAATGAATATCGTCGAAAAAGTTAGTGCTTTCAAGCTTCAAACGCGAGCTTTGCAAGAGATTCAAGAAGGAAACATCGAAAGCGCCACGCAAAAGCTCAAAAGCGTTGCAACACGGCTGCTTGATCAGGGCGAAACAGATTTAGCCCAAACGATTCAGTTAGAAATCGCCAATTTGGAAAAGGGCGGCCAAATTAGCAGTGAGGGGCAAAAAACAATGAAGTTTGCGGCCCGCAAAACTGTGCGCCTCAGCGATTTAGATGCTCCTCAAAGTTAGAAAAGACCGCCGAAGTTTCAACCTTTCAATCTTTTTCTAAGGAGTGCCTTATGACTCAACCGAAACCTTCACCCAAAGAATCAACAAAAGAAGAATCGATTCCTGGGTTCATTTCGATGATTATCGTCGTTGCGATTCTGGGCTTAATTGGACTTTTCCTCACAAATCGGCCTGCTGAAACAACCAAAATAGCAGAACAACCTACATCAATCGCTGCCGTAATTGCACCAACGGTAGTTGTAACCACGTCAGCGGTAGCCTTAACCACGCCAGCAGTAGCAGCAACCGCGCCAGCAGTAGCAACAATCGCGCCTGTAGCAGCCGAAGCTAAAAAATATAGCCAATTGCCCCCGATGACCATTGACCCTGCGAAAAGCTACATGGCAACGCTCACAACGCCACGGGGCGATATTGTGATCAAGCTGCGCCCTGACCTGGCCCCGCAGACGGTCAACAGTTTTGTCTTCTTGGCCCGCGAAGGCTTTTACAACGGCTTGACTTGGCATCGCGTGATTGCCGATTTTATGGCGCAAGGTGGCGATCCTACAGGCACTGGAATGGGCGGGCCAGGCTACAGTGTTCCTGCCGAATTCACCGACAAAGTGCTTTTTGACCGCCCAGGGCTGGTGGCGATGGCTCGCGCTTCAGACCCTAATAGTGCTGGCTC
>DCSM01000043.1:2081-6555 GCA_002325605.1 Chloroflexaceae bacterium UBA1466 | reverse complement strand
GGCAAGCTCAACCAGCAAGGGGCCGTGGCCTGAGCTTGCCGAAGGCCCTGAGCGGGCCGAAGGCAACGACTCAGCGAAAAAAGCGATTTTCTTCTATGTCTATGCGCTTTTGCAGCATCCGCTTTACCGCGAACGCTATAAAGAGAATCTCAAGCGGGAATTGCCGCGTCTGCCTTTGGTCGGAGACCGTCAAACCTTCTTGACACTGGTCAATATTGGCCAAAAGCTGGCTGATCTGCATTTGAATTATGAAACAGTCGAAGAATATCCTTTGGAATGGGTTGAAAATCAGAAGGTTCCCTGGACTTGGCGCGTTGAGAAGATGAAGCTGACCAAAGCGAAAGATGCCATCATCGTCAATCGCTGTTTGACCTTGAAAGGGGTTCCCGCCAGCGCCTTTGAATATCAATTGGGCCATCGGTCAGCTTTGGAATGGGTGCTTGATCAATATCAAATCACGCCAGATCAGCGGAGCGGGATTACGAATGACCCGAATCGGGCGGATGAGCCGCAAGCTATCGTGCGTTTGCTTGGCAAAGTGCTTACCGTAAGCGTCGAAACCGTGAAGTTGGTGGCGCGGTTGCGGGAAGTTAGCCTGTAGAACAGGCCTCCGGCCTGGCCCAGGGCTGCCGCTTGTTTGAGCATCCTTCGCAGGAGCCAACCGCTTAGAAATTAGCGGTAAAGGTCTTTGGTTGCGATTTAGGAAATGATGTGGTAGGATAGGGGCCAATTCCTTCGCAAGTCTTTACCCTAACAGAGAGCAACCTGAAGCCTTTAGCTGGCATTGGGCTGGGAAAACAAGGCCTTAGAAGCAGCATTATGAAGCAGCAAGATTCGCATCCAGCTGACCTGGTCGTTGAGGGGTGGGTTCCAGACCGGAGCCACGCGCCGCATACGGGGCCCGTCGGGAGTCAGGAATTTGAGAAAGCCGCGCCTTTGCCTAAACCGCGCCTGCGCGCGCGCGTGACACCTCGTTTGCCCCAAAGTAGCCTTGTTGCGCCCCCACGGGAACGCTTGATTGCCCTGGTGGTCGCGCTGGGCGATTCGCAACACCCCGACCATCCAGGGGCCGTTGAGGCCCTCTTGGAAATCGGTGGGCCGGCCATCCCGTTTCTCGCGGAAGCGCTCAACTCGCGCCAGACTTGGCTGACCGCTTATCGGGCCGCGGAGGCGCTGGGCTATCTTGGGGACAGCCGGGCGACAGGCCCTTTGATTAAGGCTTTGCGCCACCCCAATAGCAATGTGCGCTGGAGTGTGGTTCGGGCCCTGGCCCAGATCGGGGATTTCCGGGCCATCTTGCAACTCCGCAAGGTCGCGCAAGAAGATCGCGGGCGCACTAGCTGGGGCGAATCAGTCTCCGACGCGGCCCAAAGCAGCCTCGACCAGCTTCAAGACCGCAGTGTTTGGCGACAGAGCCTCGAACTTCTCAAGACCACTTTTTCGAGCATTTTGCTGGTCTTAGCTCTGATTTTAGCCTTCAGTGTGCTGACAACCCTGAAGGACGAATTTCAACGGACGGGGCAGCTGTTACCTAACCAAAGTTCAGGGGTTAAGGAAACCATGGCCCAGGATTTGGCTCCTTCTGTCCCTGAGCCTGACTCCACTGCCCCGACTCCCGCGCCCCAGCCGACCCCCACGCTGCCCCCTAAGCCTAAACCACCCGCTTCGCCCCCGCTCATCACAGGCAAAACGTTACAATCCGCCAATGTCCGTTCTGCGCCTTCGGTGCAAAACAAAGCGATTGGCAGCCTTAGCCAGGGCGACGAGATCATTTTCGTTGGCAAGAATGCTAGTAGTGTCTGGTATCTCGTGAAATTAGGGGCAAATCACAAAGATAGCTCTATAATCAATAATCCCGATGGCAGTGGGGCAGGTTGGGTGCATCGGGAATTGCTTTCGCAACCAAACGGCGACGTTCCTGTACGTTAAGTGGTGCGCCAAGGGTTGCCCAAGCATAAGGAGATAGGCATGGCTACGACTCGCATTTTGATTGCAGAAGATAACGACCTGGTTTGTATCACTTTGGAGGAACAACTCAAGGGTTTAGGCTACGAAGTGATTGGCATTGCCCGTTCGGGCAACGAGGCGGTTAGCTTGACGGCCCGCCTTAGCCCCGATCTCGTGATTATGGATATTCGGATGCCCGAAATGGATGGGACCGAAGCGGCCACCCAAATCCGCAACCAATGCCCTACCCCCATCATTATGCTCACTTCCTACGCCGATAAAGAGACTATCCGCAAGGCCGAAGTGGCCGGAGCTTTGGGCTATTTAGTCAAGCCCGTCACGGAAAATGATCTGCCGCCAGCGATTAACATTGCGTTAGCCCGCTTCAAAGAGCTTCAAGCGCTTCGCAATGAAGTCGCTGAACTGCAAGATTCTTTGGAAACGCGCAAATTGGTCGAGCGAGCCAAAGGGATTATTATGCAACGGACAGGTTTGAATGAGCGCGATGCCTATGATCGGCTGCGCCAGAGTGCCAGAGATAAGCGCCGAAAGATGAAGCAAATCGCGCAATCGATCATTGATACTGAAGAGATCCTTGGATTATAGCTTCTATTCGCTTCTTTCCTTCAATTCTTAGGCTCTTCGTAGTTTGGGTGCTAGGCCTAGCCCTATTTACGCTCCTCTACCAAACTTCTGCTCGCCATAGCATTGACATCGGGGGCTTTGACACCGCTTATCTGCAAGGTTTCCACGATGCCCAAGCTGACGCTTCCACCTATCTCTTAGGCTCTGACGGGCAAGCTCGCTGGAGCCGCGAACGTTCCTTCCTCATTTTTCCCCAAGCTGGTCTGCCCGCCAGCGTTACGCTCAGGCTGCGCGGCTGGCGACCAAGTGAACCCCCACCGCAAGTACGGCTTCTGCTGAATAGTAAAGTAATCCTCGCCGATTTCCAAACGACTGGGCAATGGGAAGAGCATCAGCTGACGCTTAATGCGGGGCTGGACAAAGCAAACGACGTTGTCCTCGAAATTCAGACCACGCCTCCTACTCGATTACCAGAGGATGGGCGCGAGGTCGGGATTCTGCTAGACCGTGTGGTTTATCAAGTAAAACCAGCCCAAAATGGCTTAATCCTGCCCTATCCTGCCCAAATCCTTTATGGCGCATGCCTTACGCTCTTACTTTGGCTTTATCCCCAACCGCCTACGACGATTCACCAGCTTCTGATAAGATTATTCCTTCTTTTGAGCATTGGGTTAATCTTTCTTTGCTGTTATCGCCTGCAACCTCCGCTATATCCTTATCCTTTGCGCTGGTTTATTCCAGGACTTAATGGTTTTCTCTTGGCTTTGATGCTGATCAAGCATGGGCCAAAGCTCTTAGACCGCTATCCCCAATTGCCTGATCTGATAGCCTTTTTGGGAATTAGCCTTTGGACAGGCGCGATTTTGCTGGCGGCCCAGCACCATGTAACCCTTTCTGTGCCTGGCGTTGAGAAGGATTTTCGGGTCTTTGCCACCCGCACAGGGAATCTAGCTGAAGTGCTGCGGGCCGATGGTTTTTATAATCTTGGCTACCCCTTATTGCTTTGGTTCGGGCAAAAATTTACTGAAACCAATGCTTTTCTGGCCGCAAAGTTTATCGCTGCGCTAAGTGGAGCCTTATTGTTAAGCACGGGCTATTGGCTATCGCGCAGGCTTTTCTCCAATCTTCTCGCCCTTTTGACTCTCTTAATCCTTGCTTTCAACCCGTTAATCATTGAATATGCGCTTTACGTTGGCAGTGATCTACCTTTTGCTGCATTCACGTTGCTCTCAATCACGCTTCTGCTTTCTAAGCAGCAGCAAAAAAGCAAGAGCCACTTAGTTTTAGCAGGTTTGACAGGTGGTTTGGCCTTTCTAATCAGGCATTCTGGTCTCTTAATTCTCTTTTGGGGCCTCTTATATCTACTCTTCTTTCAAGCTAAGGCAAGAATCAAGCCCTTTCTTTGGTTTGCTTTCGGCTTTTTCCTCGCCGCAATGCCGCAACTTAGCATCAATACGCTCCAGACAGGCCAACCTTTTTACAATCAGCAGGCCAAAAATATCTGGCTGGCGGTCTATGGCGACACCGATTGGGGGCGCTGGGGCGAAGTTCCCAATTCGATTGCGCTTTCAGAGCTAATTCTGCGCGATCCTGGGCGCTTTTTGACAAACTGGGGAAAGAATTTTGTCGCATTTATAGGCAGCGGAGCCGAAGATTCCAGTCAATTTGGGCAGGCTTTGCAGTTGCGGCTTCTCGGCTGGCCTGCAAATTGGTTAGCGATTCTGGGGCTTTTAGGCTGGCTTTTTCAGCTAAGAAATTGGAAAACAGCTTCGGGGAGCGAAGCTAAAGAGCTAAAGATTCAAAGTGGAATTTTGCTTTTTAGCCTACTTTTCGTTGGAATTAGCAGTTTAGCTTTTCTTCTGCCGCGCTTTTTCCTTCCCCTAACACCTCTTTACGCTCTTGCTGCAACTTGGTTTATTTCGCAAGCAACAAAAAATCTTGC
>DCSM01000043.1:0-1965 GCA_002325605.1 Chloroflexaceae bacterium UBA1466 | reverse complement strand
ACTGCGACGCAATTTGTCTTGGCGCAGCAGCCATCAGCCGAAGTAGCTGCCGTAGATTTGGTCTTGCAAACTTTGCCGCCCAAAACTTCCTTTTTTGCCCAAACTCGCCCGAATGTACCTTTGGCCAAGTATTCAGCCCTGGCGCATCGAGCAATTCCCTGGGCTGCTGCCGCTCCTCTTGTGCAGCAAAACCAAACGCTCCCGACTAAATATTTGCTGTGGGATGATAGTTTTGGCCCGCCAAGGCTTCCAAACCATATATGTAAAAGAATTGGCGTTGCAGCAAAATACAGTCTCTGGGAGTTAATGCCCAAGCCAAAGTGATTCCCCAAAAACACATTTGTTACTCCAGCGTAACTCTGAAAAGTATACTCTAATTAGAAGAGTGAAACGTATCTCTTGTGCGTATCGTAAAGGTAGAATAAGAACTTGGCTTTACCTTTATGTTCTAATACCTTGTCACGAGTGAGGCAAAAGAATTTGTTGCCGCCTCTCTCGCTGGCAAGGGGTGATCAAAGTTCTGTTCAGGCTCTGTGCTAGATTTGTACTAGAACTTTACTGAATTATTTTCCTATTGCAAAGGAGCAATTTAATGGAAATCAAACAGATTCAACGCGCTCGCTACATTCAAAATATGTTAGCGGAAGAAGCCAGTCACGGGCAGGGGCTAAATATGCAGCTTGTCCTCGCCGAATTGGCCGATAAAGATTTGCGGACTTTAGAGCAAGTTGTCCAAAATTGTCGTTTGGCCCGCAATGGGTCGAGTTTACCCGAAGAATTGCAAGTCAAGCAGACCGAACCTGAATTTTCCTATTCCTTGTAATCATCTTTCTTTGAACTCATGCGAAGAAGCAGAGTTCCCCTCATGCAAAGGAGCAAGTTCCTATGAAAACCGCTAAAATCCAACGGACCCGCTACATTCAAAATATGCTGGCGGAAGAGGCCAATCATGGCTTGAACATGCAGATGACGCTTGCTGAACTTCCGGAAAAAGAATTGGACCTCATTGAGCAATTTATGAATCGCTGCCGCAAAGCCCGCAGCATTTCGTATCTGCCCCAAGAGTTGCAAGTTACCGAAACCGAAGCCGAATTCGCTTATTCCTGAAGCCTAAAAAAAGCTAAGTAGCAAAAAAGGTTTTAGATCAACCCCCTGATCTAAAACCTTTTTTGGCGCTTGCGCTTAACAACGGGTTGCCAGCGGCCAGCAGCAGCGCAGATTGTGCTATACTAGCATCTAATTTGAACCACTAAAGTTAAGGTTGCGGGAGTTCTTCATTCATGTTCCACCCTGAAAAACAGGTTACGACGGGGCGGTTTGGCCCCTACGGCGGCTGCTACGTACCCGAAACGCTCATTCCAGCAGTGTTGGCCCTTGCGGAAGCCTATTCGCAGGTCTGTGATGATCCCAGTTTTTGGGAAAAATTAGCCCACCTTCAGAAAACCTATACTGGTCGCCCGACTCCGCTCACCCTTGCCGAACGTTTGACCGCTTTCTGTGGAGGAGCGCAAATTTATCTCAAGCGGGAAGACTTAGCCCATACTGGGGCCCACAAAATCAATAATGCGCTGGGGCAAGGGCTTCTGGCCCAGCGGATGGGCAAACGCCGCGTGATTGCGGAAACGGGCGCGGGGCAGCATGGGGTAGCTACCGCGACGGTCTGCGCTTTGCTGGGCCTCGAATGCGTGATCTACATGGGCACCGAAGATATGGAGCGCCAGCAGCCCAATGTTTTTCGGATGCGCCTGCTCGGTGCGGAAGTTCGGGGCGTAACCAGTGGCAGCCGAACCCTTAAAGACGCGATCAATGAAGCGATGCGCGATTGGGTGACTAATCCTGCCAGCCATTATCTGCTTGGCTCAGTGCTTGGGCCCCATCCCTACCCCACTATTGTACGCGATTTTCAGAGCGTAATTGGGCACGAGGCGCGCCAACAAATCCTTGAAAGGACTAACGCGCTGCCTA
>DCSM01000066.1:2856-15176 GCA_002325605.1 Chloroflexaceae bacterium UBA1466 | reverse complement strand
TTGATTCCAACTCTGAAAAGAGGAGTTTCATAGTAGATAGAGCGAAAGGAATGAAAAAGGCACAATAAAGTGGAAGTTATTATTGACTATCGTTAGAATCAGCCTTTTAACTTTTGACAAACCTTTGGCATTCTGCTATATTTTATTAAAAGGAAAGATCTTCAATTGGGGCAGAATTTCTTAACTGGGTTGTAAAAAGCCCAAACTGTAATCTATTGTTTTTATCTATGCAAAGGAGAACACATTATGCAAGCGCTCACTCGGAATCTCTTTCGTCCCTTTAGTCTATCGCTGGGGCTAACGGCCATCGTTTTAGGCATTTTCTTTGGGTTGCAAATGCAGCGCCAGGTCGCAGCTACAGTCTTGCAAGCTGAAGAAACCATTACCGCCGATATTACTAAAGATACTACTTGGGTTAAAGGAACGACCTACTTTCTCAATAAGGAAACTAAGGCTGGGGATAAAGATAAAGCGACCATCGTTCAAAAGGGCGCAACCCTTACCATTGAAGCGGGAGCAATTATCAAAGGTATCCCTGACACCACACCTCCAAACAATCTAGGAGCCAAATTGCAAGTGGAAGGGCGCTTGGTGGCCCTTGGCACAGCTACTGACCCCGTGATCTTTACTTCCCAGAAAGATTCTGGCTCTACCCAATGGAGCGGAATTGTCTTTGAAGGTGGAACAGGCCTTCTGCGGAACGTTATTGTACGGAATAGTGGGTTTCGGAATGGTGCTGAAACCTTAGATCAGAAGACTCCTGGAACTGGGATTTTGATCAATAACGTTCAAAAGGGCGAAGTTCGGATTGAACAAAGTCAGATCGTTTCTACCTCAGTGAAGGGCCCTAATTTGGTAGTCTCAAGAGTGCCAGATTATGGCATTTATGCCCTCAATAGCAATTTTGTTATCAGTGAGACAAAATTCATCAAGAATTTCGATTCTCAAGAGGTAGATTATCCCATCTTCATCACGGGGACCAGCAATTTTACGCTTACGGGGAACAACCTGGCATACGCAGCAGATCCGCGCGGCCTCACTAGCCTCATTGCTTTGGGTGGCCCGAACAGTTCAACCTTACGGCCCCAGCAAGGCTCACAAGGCTACCTTATCAAAAGTGGTTTTAATGTGCCTAAAGGCAAGAAGTTGCTTATTGAGCCGGGGGTGCAAATCCTAGCTGAGGCGAGCAACACGGAGTTTAATGTCAAAGGAAACCTGGAAGCCATTGGTTCCCCAACCAAACCCATTACGTTTGATGCTGCTCTTTCAGGCACAATTTGGGCTGGGCTAGTCTTTGATGGCGGAACGGGCAACTTGGGCTATGTTAAGGTTCGCAACGGGGGCGCACCGTCCTCCATTTCTATCCCCGAAGACTCTTTAAAGACAAAAGTTGCCCAAGGAGATGTCATCATAAACAAGGGCCAAGTTCGCCTTGAGAATAGCCAAATCACCAATGCAAGGTCTGATGCCATTGCAAAGAATTTTATTTCGACGGTTGCGGGAATCTACGTGCAAGATGGCCAGGCCGTGATTAGCCAGACCAAAGTGGGGAATGTTGGCAATACTTTCGGGAGTACGTTGAACAATGGCTCTGGGCTTTTGGTTGCTGGGACCTCAGCAGTTACGCTGACTGATTCAAGCGAAATCACTAACCCCCTTAGCTCAGGCATTTCGGTGCTTGGCGGCCAGGTTGTGGTTGCCAATCGGTCCAAGGTTTGGCAAAATGCCTTAACAGGAATTGTCGCTAAAGGGGGAAAGACCATTGTTGACTGTGCCTACATCTCAGATAATAATAAAGGGTCAGCAGCAACCGATGGGGGCATTTCAATCGCTGATCCAGCAACATTGACCATCATCGGTTCTACGATTGCCGGCAACAAAACTTCGGGGCTTAACAGTACCAGTGCGACCACAATCACAGCGGAGTATAATTGGTGGGGCAAAGACACTGGCCCGACGAATACGAAGCTCAACCCTAAGGGCACAGGGGACAAAATTTCTGATAAGGTAGACGCGCTTCCCTTCCTGAAAAAAGAGCAATGTGTGGCAACGCTTGCGACAAGCTTCCAGGGGCCCAAGGAACTTGCGGCTGGCGCACCTTTTACCTACACGGTTCTTGCTGAAAACAAGGGTTTGTCGCGGGCTTCCAGTATCACGACAACCATTACGCTCCCCAGCAGCACCAGTTTTAAGTCCGCTCCAGCAAATTGTAAGCAAGATTCAGGCGATCCCCAAAAAGTTATCTGCAATGTCGCTAGTTTGAATCCTCTAGAAATTGCCAACCTAGCTATTGTTGGAACCACTAAAGTTGGAACTCTTGGAGTTATTACCTTCACAAACGCGATTACGGGGGCCGACTTCATTCTGAATACAGGCCAACCTGCTCAATATACGCCTATTGTCAAGGATATGGCGGATCTTTCGATAGGGATCAAGCCTTCCCAAGCCAAAGTGGAGCCAGGGAACGTCGTGACCTATACCGTTACCATCACTAATCAGCGCATTCCTGCGGAAAACGTGCTTATCACCACGACTTTGCCCTTGAGTGGCACTTATGCTTCAGCTTCGAAGGATTGCAAGAAGGATAGCAAAAATAAGCTGCTTCTTACTTGCCAATTAGGGACAATTAAGGTGGAGACAAAGCAGATCACGTTTAGCGTTAAGATAAGTGCAACAATAAGTGGTTTGAACGTGGCTAAAGTTCAAATAGGAAGTAGCACACCCGACTTGAATGCCAGTAACAATCAGAATGAGACGAAAATCACGATCACGGTTAAGCCAAAAGTCGTGCCTGTAACGCCGACTGAGCCACCAAGACTTTATATGCCACTCATTCTGCGGCAACCGCCTGAACCAACCCCAACTTTAACCCCTATAGTAACCCCTACACCTATTTCAGGTACGGGTGACTTAACGAAAACGTTGGTCTTGCGGCGATAGACCACTGATTAGTTAGCTTCAAATGTTGAGGGGCATGATCAAAAGATCATGCCCCTTAATGCTACCTTCTTAGCAAGAATTTTTGCGCTAGGCCGAACGGCTATTTCTTCTCAATCTATTTTGAACTTTCAACCATAGCATTTGCGCTTCGGCAGAGCCAAAGATCGCTGCTATCCCAACATAGATTAGGGTTCCAATTCCCCCAACGCTGCTTAACCACAAAATGAGAGGGAAAATTTGCTGCTGCCAGCTATAAGCCCCATTTAGGCTTAGGAACGAGAAAAAGGGAGTTAAAATTTGCAAAGTTGCCCAAAGTAGCACGGCTAAAGCCAGGTTTGCGATGCTAACGGCACGAATTGATTTCCAAAATTGCTGATCGCGCCAAAGGGTAGGCTTTTGGTGCTGTAAGACCAAAAATAGCAGCAGGGCTTCGATATTATTCGCAAGACTGAAGGCTAAAGCCAAAGCCCCAACTCCATAGCCCGCTTTGAGCGCCAGGGAGCCGAGCGCCAGGTTCAAAAGAATCTGTCCCAGCCCAATGAGGACAGGAATGTAGGTTTGTTGCATGGCGTAGAAAGCGCGAATCAGAATTTCAGAAGCCGCAAAAGCAGGCAGAGCCGTTGCATAGCCCAAGAGCGGCGCAAGAGTGTATTGTAAGGATGTCTGATCAAATTCGCCACGCTGAAAAAGCAAGCGAATCAGAGGAAGACCCAGTAAAATCAATGAAATAGCGGCAGGTAAGGTCAAAAGTAGAATCATACTGAGCGTTTGGCGCACGTTGGCTTCCAATTCAGCATGCCGACCTTCAGCGAAAAGTCTGGCCAAGCGCGGGAAAGCTACTGTACTCAGGCTGAGGGAAAAGACACCATAGGGCAAAAGCATCAATTGGTAAGCGTAATCAAGGCCAGCCAGCCGTTCAGCCCCAAGCGCCAGCCGAGCGGTGAGAGCCGCCGTCACCAAAATGCTGATTTGGGCTGCCGCTTGCCCAATGATTCGCGGCGCGACCTGACGAGCTACTATGCGAAGTTCGGGCAAATTGCGCCCCAAAGTTGGCTTTAAGCGCATTCCCAAGCCTAATAAGCCAGGGATTTGAATCAAAAGATAGAGCAGTGCGCCAGCAATAACGCCCCAAGCCAAACCCCAAATGCCCCAGGTCGGGGCCAGCAAAATTGCGCCACCAATGATGCCTAAATTGTAGGTGGCGGGCGCTAAAGCAGGCAGTGTGAAGCGGTCAAGAGCGTTAAGCGCCGCCATCGCCAAACCGCCCAAGCCTAGAAGAAGCGGCGAGAGAAGAAAGAGGCGCGTAAGTTGGGTTACAAGCACGAGATTTGGCAGATCAAAGCCTTGGCCGCCATAAAACCAAGTTGTCAGCTGGGGCGCGAAAAGCCAGAGCAGCCCGCTGGCAAAAACTAAGACCGCCAAAGCCCAAGTCACCACCGCGCTCGCCAATTGCCAAGCCCGTTCTTCGCTTTCGCGCTGCCAAATTTGAATGAAGACGGGAATAAAACTGCTGCCCAACGCCCCGCCGATAATCACCATGTAGAGCAAATCGGTGACTTTGAAGGCGGCCCGATAGGCTCCAAGCTGGGCGCTTGTGCCAAATTGAGCCGAAATAACGATGTCGCGGAGGAGACCCGTGCCGCGACTTAGAACGTAGCCACTCATCACGATGAGGCTGCTGCCTAAGAAGTTTTGGGCCCGCCGAAGCCCAGAAGAAGGTTGCAACTGGCGCATCTTTCTGCTATAATCGGTTGGTGATTTTTGGGATTAAGGAAACGGTCAAAAGGCATTTTTGCTCTTGCAACGTTTCTAAAGCATGTTCAAAGGGGAAATCTTACTTTGGCAAACACAAAATCGGCGCAGAAGCGCATTCGGACGAACGAACGCAAGCGAGTTCGGAATGTAATGTATCGGTCAAAAGCGAAAACGATGATTAAGAAGGCCGAGCAGTCTCTTTCGGGTGATAACTTAACCAGTGCTGAAGCTGTACGGGAAGCAATCCGAACTTTAGATAAAGCGGCGGTGAAAGGGATCTTGCACAAAAACAATGCGGCTCGGCGTAAATCACGGCTGATGAAGAAGTTTAATATAACCTTCGGGGCCCAGCCCCAAGCCGCCCAGCCAGCGGAATAGCTGCACTGGGGGATGCCTCAGTTGCACAAACCTCGGCTACCAGAAGTTCTAAAGCTACGTCCGCTTGAATTCGCCCAGTTTTGATTGCACGATCTACTTCTAGCAAGTGATCGTGCATTTTCATTAGTTCGGCGCTCTTGAAACCACGGCTTTGCTTCAGGGATTTATCGATGACAAAGGGATGTTGGCGCAGTTGCGCGGCCATTTCGCTCTGGGGAACCTTGCGGGCCGCTAATTCTTGCACGCTTAGAAGGATCCGAATCTGGCGGATAAGCATGAAGAGCAAGTAGACTTCGGCTTGCCCGTCGGCGCGAAGCTCGTGCAAACCACGCAAAGCTGGCCCCAACCGGCGCAAACTTAGGTCATCGAGGAACGCAAAGAGGTTGTATTCTTGGCGATCTTGCACCAACAAATCAACAACCTCAACCGTGATCAGGTTTCCCTGCCCAACGTAGCAACTTAACTTCTTTAGCTCCGTAAGAAGAGCGCGACAATCGGTTCCAAGGTATGAAATCAATCTTTGGGCAGCTTGCTTATCTAAACGCACGGTTTGCAAATGGGCTTGATCCTCTAACCAACGTTGCAAAGCTGGGCCCTGGAGGGGGATAAATTCGCGGATTTGGCCCACCTTTTTGAGATAAGTATAGAGCGTACTCCGCTTATCAACTTCTTCCCCTTCAACGAAAATCAGGTCGCAAGTTGCAGGAACTCGCTCCAAATACGTTCGCAATTCATCTCGTGCTTTCCCCGCTTTTGTCGCTTTAAGGGCTTCCGTAACAACAACTAAACGCCGGTTGACAAGGAAAGGATAAGCTTCGCAGGCCGCTGCTAAAGTATCCAGTTTGAGTTTCTTGCCATCAAGCCGGGTGTAATTGAGGGAGACCAAATCGGGGGGCAGCAAAGAACGAAAGTTAGCTAAAGCTTCATTGCAAGCATATTCATTGGGGCCAGAGAAGAGATAGAGCATTGCTTTTGCCTATTTACTGAGGGTGGGAGGGATCTGAAGGGTCTCGCCTTTGCAGTGGATGGACTTGTTTCGAACCCGCTAGTGCAGGTGGGTGCCTGTCCGCGAGGTCTGTGGTCCACCACATTGCTCACTTTGGAACGAAGCTCCCTATCGAAACTGTGTTGGGTCGAAACACACGCCCATCACACAAGCAAAGGCGGGACTTGGCAAAGAGTATATCATAGGAAAGCTGATCTTGCAAGCTCTTTTGTGAGGAGCGCAAGTTGCCAACCTAAAGCCCCCAAATAGTGGTTGCATCTTGCCCAGAGCTATGCTAAAATCGCTCTTAGCACTCTTTTGCCTGCGCTTTCCTACTTTCCTTTGCTCTTTCAGGAGACCTTTCCTTCCGCGCCATAATGAACTCTTTGGGCCTAGAAAGGATTACTTGATTATGCCTTATGTAATTGGGGTTGACCTCGGTGGAACCAAAATCTATGCTGTTTTAACCGATCTCAAAGGGCAAATCCTAGCTCAAGAACGGCTTTTGACCCTCACAAGCCAGGGCCCCCAAGCGGTGATTGCACAGCTTATCACCTGTATAAGGAAGCTGCAAGCGGCCTTGCCTGCTGAGAGTACCTTGCTGGGAGTTGGCGTTGGTTCCCCTGGCCCGCTCGACCCGCAGACGGGGGTGATCTTTACTTCCCCCAACATGCCAGGCTGGGAGAACATTCCGCTGCGAGACATTCTGCAAGCCCAAACCGATTTGCCGATTGTGCTGGGCAATGATGCCAATGTTGCAGCCCTCGCTGAAAGGCGGTTTGGGGGCGGGAAAGGTTATCACAACCTCATCTATCTCACTGTAAGTACGGGGATCGGGAGCGGGATTATCGCTGATGGGCGACTCCTCTTGGGCCGGCATGGAATGGCTGGCGAGTTGGGGCAAATGATCCTTGATGTTGGGACAAGAGCTTCATGGGAAAATCTGGCTTCAGGGACAGCTTTAGCCAAAGCTGCCGCAAATGCGATGCTTAAAAACCCTGATTCCCTCTTGCATTCCTTGGCCACTCCCCAATCCGTGACGGGGGCTGAAGTAGCTCAAGCGGCGGCTAAAGGTGACCCTTTAGCTCAATTTTTGATGCAACGCGAAGCAGAGTTATTGGGCCTTGGGCTGGTTAATGCGATCCATATCTTTAGCCCTGAGATCGTCTTAGTTGGTGGGTCAGTGGTCACAGCCAACCCCTTTCTCCTCGAAAGGGTGCGCCAAGTTGTTCAAGAACTTGCGATTGCCGACATCTACCGTACTATCCCGATTGAACTTACTCAACTGGGCGAGAGGGGCGGAGCTTTAGGCGCAGTAGCTTTACTGCTCTCAGAACTTGGGCTTTAGGAAAGTTCAGAGAAAGCCATGGTTTCACCAAACCCTTCAGTAGCCAAACTCGACCAAGAGCGGACCATTCGCCTGGCATGGGGACTCCTTTTTGGGGCCTTTACGCTCTTTTGCCTGCTCTTTCTGCTCCTTGGTTATACCCTTTGGAACTGGTACACGCACGCGATGGTTGAGCAGAAAGCCACCCTGATTGTACGGGCGGTGGAAGGGGTTACATGGCAAAGGAGGGGGCGGACGGTCTTTGAACGGGCGGCGGAAAATCAAGGCTTGAGCGAAAGGGATCGGGTAAAGGTCACAGCTTCGGCGGGCTACGGTCAAGCGGCTACCTTACGCCTCTTTGACCAAAGCACCTTAGACGTGTGGGCGAAAGCTGACGTAACCCTTGAAACGCTCCAAACCAGTACCTGGAGTGGGCGGGAGCAACGTGTAATTATTCAGCAAGATGCAGGCTACGTGCGCTACGACTTGCGGCAAAAACAACCTTATCAGCGAGTCACCTTTACTGTCAAAGCGGGGAAGGTCAACATTAACCTTGCGCCAGGCGGTAGCTATAGCCTTGAGCTTTTGCCCATTGAACGGCGCGTCTTCCTTCCCCACAGCACGCAACTGGCTCCCTTCCAAGTTGATCTTGCGGTCCGCTCTGGCCAAGCGGAGGTGCAAAGCCAAGGACATACGGTGCAAGTTCTCGCGGGCCAACGGGTTGAAGTCGGGATGACAGGTCTACCTTCAGCCCCGGTCCCTGCTAAGTGGGAACTTCTGCGGGATGGCAGTTTCAGTGCTTATCGAGAGGAAGAGTACAATAATACCACGGTACTTAACCAGCCGACCCTTCCCCGTGCGCTGACGTGGCAAGTCTTTAGTGGCCCTTCTGAAGCAGGAGCTTCAGGCTACTTTCGCCTTTCGCAAGGTTGCAAACCGCCGCAGACGGGTAACGATTGTCCCCCACAAGAGCAGACGCAAGCCGCTTGGTTTTTGCGAAGTGGGGTTCAAACGCGAGGCTTTGTAACGGGCATCCGCCAATTTCTGGGCCCCGACCAGGCCGGCGTGGATATTTCAGAGTACCGTTCGCTGGTATTTTCAGCTTGGGTGAGAGTGCTTTACCAATCCATTCACTTGGCGGGCGAACGCGGGACCGAATGCCCCGTCATGATCCGCTTTTTGGCGAAGAAGGATAGCCCTTTAGATGCTGAACATGAACGGGTAGTTTGTGCTTTCACCGCCGATGACCCCACCGCAGAACCCGAACATGCCCCTGGCATTACTTACTACCGCGTCGAACCTTATAAGTGGTTTCAGCTGCAAATTGAGCTTAGGCAAGCCGAATGGTTCCCTGAAATGCGTTACTTACGCAGCATCAGCATCTATGCCAACGGTCACGATTACGACTCACGGGTTACGGAGCTTTCGCTTGTGGGATTGCAAACTTCACCGAGCGGGGGGCCGTAAGGTAGACCTTTAAGGAAAGAAGAAAATCTATGAGCCAGATGAAAGAACTCACGATTCAACAATTTGGATTTGCGAAGAAACGCAAGAAAAGGTTGCTGAATTAGCCTCATTCGCTCTTTTTTTGCGAAAACTATTAGGCTTGGAAGCAATTGATGAAGAGGCTTGCTAAACAAAACCACAGATCAACGTTGGACCAAAGGTAGGAAAACGCTATTGACTTTTACCTGCTGCGTCTTCTCCTCAATGCTGATTGGATGGGTATACGTCGCCGTCCCTCCTTTGTTTGAAGCTGTAACGGTTAAGGTGTAAAGGCCTGTTTTGGCCCATTGATAAGTAGCGGTCTCTGTAATTTGGCTCGTAGGGGTAGGTTGCCAAACGTAAGTTAGCGGTTTGGTAACGGTATTTGGCACAGTAACAGTGAAGGTGTAAGGGGTATTAAGCTCGCCTCCGCTTGGGCCTTCAATTAAAAGATTACTTGGGGCAATCGGGGGAGCCTGAATCGTGATCTTCTGGGTCTTGGTGACTGTGCCCAGCGGATTAGCAGCAATGACGGTGATCGTATAAACCCCACTTTCGCGCCAAGTATAGCTTGCCGTGTTAGTGATCTTACTGGTTGGGGCGGGTTGCCAAGTATATGAGATCGGTAAGGTAGCATTTGCAGGTTCAATGGTCGCGGTGAAGGGGTAAGTTGTCTCAGTAGTCCCCATGGTCGGGCCCACGATAACTACCTTAGCAAGTTGCACCAGATCTGTGATAGTGATTGTGTGAGTGGTGGTGATTGTACCCGTTGCATCAGTCGCGGTAACGGTGATGGTTTTCGGGCCAAGGGAGGCCCAAGTGTAAGTTGCCTGAACGGTTCCCTGCCCCGTCGCGGGTACGGGGGCCCAAGTATAGCTTGCGGTGGAAGTAAGGGGCGTAGAAAGAGCTTTGAAGGTGTAGGATGTGTTGCTTGCACCCTTTTCTGGGCCACTGATTTCGAGCTTGAGCGGGCCATAACCACTTACATTAAAGAATTGTTCGGCAATGATCTGATGCCCTTTGGCGCGGGGGTGATAGTCTAAGTCTTTCTCAAAGTTTGGGTTAAGCTTGCTATCGAGAAGACCGGGATATTTGTAAATTTCCTGATTGACAAAGAGAAGTTCGGCTTCCTTACCGCTAAAGGCCTGCGCTACTTCAGCTACGGGAAGGTTGTATTTGGCCGCAGCTTCTTTGACGGCAGCATTGAACAACTTAGCCAACCCATCAGCGACAAGCTCCCCCGTGAGCGGGTTGCGTAAGCCAGGGTAGGGATTGTAGTAATCCATGATCAGAAGGTCGCCTTGGGGTTTAGCGTAAACGTCAGTCATGGCGGTCTGCAAACGGTTGAGGATGGTGGCAAGGTTCGTTTTGAAGGTTTGCAGCGCTTGTTCCCCACTCGTGCTAGATTCAAGGAGGACGTTGGCTGCGTCATTGCCCCCGATGCTAAGGGTAATGGGGCTTACGCGCCGCCCGTTTGCAATTTCGCTGGCGATAAAGGCCTCGGCGGCAGCAAGTTGCCCATCTTTGAGCAGACTTTGGCTTGTTTCACCATCCTTACCGAGGTTTTTGGAGGCAAGAGCAGGGTATTTGGCTTGCAGTTGCTGATAAACGTTAGCAGGATAACCAGGCAAGTTATCATTGTTGGCGGAAGCTTCCTTCCCCGTCGTAAGGGAATCGCCCAACGCCAGATAGGTGTTGCCAGGCCCAAACGGGCGGTAGCTTTGGGGAACAACAGCGTGCGTGGGCCACGCAGGCAGAAGCACGATACTGCCCGTCAAGAGCAGCAGCAGGGCCAGGTAGATGATAGTCCGTCGCATAGGCAAAGGTAGCAAGCTCATCAAGCGCTTCTACGGCTGGGACGACTTGCTACCATCCTCCTTACATTTACTTATTTGCTTGTGGCTCCAGCGGTAAATCAACCTATTCTACCATAAGCTGGCACGGGGTTTGACAAGCCTTTGCAGCGGAGGAGAGGTCCCTTGATGCTATAATAGAGCGATGCAAGACCCAACCAACCTTACGCGCTGGCATGAGTTGTTCGCCTATTTGCAGGAATGCGTCATTAGCCCCACAGGAGTTTTGGTGCAAACCAATGTTGATGTCAGTAGTACTCCTCCTGAGATTGACATTGTCCTGATGCAGAATCTGAGGACCAATACCCCTTGGACAACGGCCCAATTAGCCTATCTGCCGGATGGGATTCGGCACAGTAGTTCACGGCACATCATTATCGAGTTCAAATACACGGAATCAATCACCCTTGATGCAGCGAAAGCCTTAATCGGCTATGAGTATTTCTTTCGGCGCTCCCATAATCTCGAAGAGGAAGATGTCCAAAGTTTCTTAGTGAGCGCCCATCGGCCCATATTGAAAACACGGGAATTGCTAGGCTATACCAATCTCGTGCATCCAGGAATCTATAGCAGTCCGAGTCCCTTTATAGCTCGGACTTATCTCATTGTGTTAAGTGAATTGTCTGATGCGCCCTATAATACCTTTTTCAAACTGTTTGCTCACCAACGCAAAGCCAAACAAGCGGCTTTAATTAGCTTTGAAACTAATCATCAGACGAAAGTAAGCGTCGAAGTGGAATGGATGATTCGGAGTTTAATGGATTTGTGGACTATCACAGGAGAAAATCCCATGCGAGCCATAACGAAAGAAGATTTGCTCAAGCGGGGGCAAGAACTGCCGCGCTTGCTCTTACCGCTGATAACGGAAGAAGAGTTTGCGGAAGTCTTGGGGAACACACCCTTTATGCAGCAGCTTCGAGATGAATTATTGGGAAAAGGCCGCGAAGAAGGCTTAGAACAGGGGCGCGAAGAAGGCTTAGAACGGGGTTTAGAACGAGGTTTAGAACGGGGTTTAGAACGAGGTTTAGAACAGGGGCTGGTACAAGGGTTACAGAGCGCAATTGAGCTTGGCTTGGAACTGAAGTTTGGGGCCGCAGGATTAGAGCTTTTGCCTGAGATTCAACCAATTGCCAAGGTCGCGGTGCTAAGGGCTCTTCAACAGGCCCTCAAAACGGCCTCCACCCTCACCGAAATTCGCCAAATCTATCAGCCCCAGGAGTAACGCGGTTTGTCGCAGGGCAGAGGGGGCCATTGGAAACCAGAGTCAAAGACCTCCCAGGTCTCGCAGACCTGGGAGGTCTGGAGCTAAAGCAACCTTTGAAGGGCCAGGCAGGAGAGGCCGCTTGCCTCTTCTACGATCCCTTAGTTTTGGCTTTGGGCTTGTTGCTGCGCTAATTCCGTTTGGAAGGCGGCAAGGGTTTCGGCTCGTAAAGCGATGTGGAAGAGCGTGTGCAACATCGTTTCGCTGAATACCTTTGCCAAGGCGGTTTTAAGCTGCGCTAAGACCAGATCGTCAGGCCCAAAACGGAATTGGAGAACCTCTAAGATGTCTTGCTGCCGAGTGGTCAACGTAGCTTCCTGGCGACCTTTCCCAAGG
>DCSM01000066.1:0-2699 GCA_002325605.1 Chloroflexaceae bacterium UBA1466 | reverse complement strand
CCTTCCTGGATTCCTTCCTGGCGGATTTCTTGCAACCGTTGCATATAGGGTGTGTCTACCAACAACTCTTCGGCGATGAAAAATTTCTCAAACATAGCCAGAAGCTCCTTATCTGTGATCAAGGCGGCAAATAGTTCCAGTAACTTCCCCCGTAGTTCCGCATCTGCAACCCCACGGATCTGCGCGATGACGGCGGGAATCGTCACCGTAGGATTGGTGATTTTGGTTTGCCCCAGGAGACCTAACAACCCCAGTTTCCCGATCCTCAGCAACTCTTCCGCTGTCATCTCCCAAAGGTGGATTACGTCGTAGCTCCAGCTTACAATCGCTTGCCCATCATCGCGGGGGTAGGAATGCTGTCCCGTATCACCCTTACCGGCCCCTGGCCCGATATAGAAGACCACACTCCGCAAGGGGAGCTGATGCTCTTCGGCCAGGCGGATGATATAAGCCAGTTGACGCTGCGGCATCGGTTTGTGCGATTTACGCGCTTGAAACTCGATGTGCAAGACAACCTCGGCTCCCGTGGCCGTCGTAACCTGAAAAACTTGGTCGGCCCGCAGCACCGCAACGGGAGGTGGCAATTCGCTGGCACAAGGGCTGACCGTTTGCACCTTTGTCTTGAGCAGCCACTCCGCGAAGTCATGGGAGCAAGTCATGATCAGCTGTTTGAGCAAGAGGTCCGTTTTTGCCATAGAGGGCCCTCTTTCAATTAAACTTACGTTTATAGCTGTGATTATATCACATTTAGTGGTAGATTATGGTCTGCTCTTTAAGAGGTCAGGCAAGATGCCTAGCCTACCTGACCGCTTGCATCCCTTATTATCTGCTCAATGAGGTTAAAGACCGCGCTAAAGGCCGTGAAGTCAAAGTCATTGAAATTCTCCACTTCATCTAAGACAGATTGAGCAAAATCGCTCTTAGGCAGCGCAATGTTCTCATCCCTTTCATTGAACACACGATTCTCAATAAGCTTACCTGCGATCCCGCGCTTGTTTAGCTCAGAGCAGTTTATACTCCCATCTTCAATGTGTCGCCCCGACTCTTTCTTAAACTCCTCCCCCAAATACAACCGTCGCCCATTAGCATCACACCGCTTAATCTCCTCATCTGTGTAATAGAGTTCAATACACACGTCAGGTGTTTCCTGCCGATGCGCTGGCACAGGGAGAATTAAAGAGTAGACGTTGTTGCCCCAATTTTTGTAGCTTTCGCTCGCTTTGCCATAGTCCCTTGCTACCCGTCTACAAACGTCTGGCTCATCCCTGTCAAAGAGGTGGATCATCAGACGCGGTTGAGGTGTCCTAGCGATATAGGTACAATGTTTTTCCAACTCCCTACTGCCCATCTCTTCCTCATACTCCTGAAAAGCTAACGCGGCTACCGGCGCTTGCCCCCGCACTTGCAGCCAGCGCAAAGCAGCTTTCAAATGCTTCCAATCGGTCTTGCCTTCGGTGATCAATAAAGGTTTGGGGTGGCGCTGCTGAACCCGCTCCATTGCCCTTTTGACCTTATCGAGAAGAAGATCTAAATCTTCAACGGGTTTCAGGAGATAGACTAACTCGTCAAAACGGCTGTCGTTTAGGACTTCTCTTTTTATTTCTTCAAACGCCGTAACGACGATGACCTCCGTGGTAGGGTAGGTCGCTTTGATCTTCAAATAGAGGTCTAGCCCACTTAGATCGCCCATGCGCCAGTCTGTAACCACCACAGCGTAGCGCGTTTGCTGACACTTCTCCCAGCCTTCTTCCCCACTGGAAGCGGTCTCAACGGCATACTTTGCCCTTCGCAAAGCTCTCTGGTATTCCTCAACCGCATCGGTTACATCATCAACCAACAAGACCTTACCCTTGTGCATCAACTTGCTCCTGTTTGGCTAACGGAAAGCGAATGGTAAACGTCGTCTCAACCCCAACCGTGCTTTCAGCCGTGATGGTCCCGCCATACTTCTGAATGATCTGCTGCGAAATATACAAGCCGAAGCCCGTCCCTTTATCCTTATCCTTTGTGGTCATAAAGGCCTCAAAGATCTGCGCTAAATGCGCGGGTGCAATCCCCGACCCATTATCAATGAACCGTAGGGCTACCCAACCTTCTTTCGCTTCCGTCGCTACTTTGAGCAGTTTAGCGTGCGTCGCGGTTAAAGCCTCGCGGGCATTCGTAATCAGGTTGACACAAACCTGCGCTAATTGCGTCTTATTGGCTTGGATGAGCAGCGGCCCCGCCGCCATTTGGCATTCAAGCTTAATCTGATCCGCGTGCAGCTTGCCTTGAAAGGCTTGCAACGCTTCTTCTACCACCTGATTCACATTCACTACCTCTAACTCCGCCGCGTCAGGTTTGCTATTTAAGGTGCGAAGATACTGAATGATGGCGTTTATCTCCCCAACATTGCGCTTGATCTTCGTTAGGTCAGCGATAATCTGCGGCGGTTCGATGATGTTAAGCTCAAGATCCTTGCTACAATTATCGGCGGTGAGCGTGATGACATTCAACGGTTGCCGAATCTCGTGCGTTATATTCAGGGCCAATTGCCCAATCGCCCACATCTGGCGCGAAAAGACCAATTCCTTCTGCTGCTCCTCCACCTGCTTCCGTAACTGCTCCACCCGCCGCTTGAGCGAACGGTTATCCTTGTCGTATTCCATGGCAACCTCATAATAGTGTGCTGCATCCGCGACCTGCCCCAAATCCTGGGC
>DCSM01000009.1:28228-29406 GCA_002325605.1 Chloroflexaceae bacterium UBA1466 | reverse complement strand
CCCCCCTTATTTGAGCTTCAAGGCCCCAATTTGACAGCGTACTAAAGTTCTGTTAAAATTTTGCCTTGAGAGAATTCTTCAACTTGAAAGCTAAGGAGTTCCACAAATGCCTGAACTTGCAACCGACATTATCTACGCTGGCGTTGGTCTTGCTTTACTCTACAGTGGCTACCGAATTTTCGACCTCATTCCTAATTACAGGTAGCAAGGAGTTTGTTGTGAACCGTCTTCGACTTTTCATCTTCATTGGCCTTCTTCTAAGCGTAGCTTTCAATCCCCCCGCCGCCGATAAAACCTAAGCTCTCCCCCCATTGGCCCATACTCTCTGCTGAACTCGTAGTCCCGTTCAAAGGATGCTATCTGCCGGTAGACCCACGAGTCTGCAAAGGGGATATACGTTGGCTGCCGACTTAGAACATACGCAGGGTCTGTCTTCTCGCCTCCCGCGATCCCTTCCCCCATTGTCTTGACTTCCAAATGAGCGATATGCAGGTCGCAAAGGCCTAAAGCATCAATCACAAATAGCTCTGAATAGTAAGGTAAGGCCCCCGCAATCCCTGTAGCCACAATCGCATTCGGTGCGCTATGCAGCCTTAGCCACCGCCCCATGTCTACGTTCTTCATCGTTACTTTGTGTTCAATCCAAATCGGCTTGTCAGGGATCCTGCTATCAGAGAGAGGGAGTTGCCAAACGTTTGTCAACAGGAGAAAGCTAAGGCTTAGAAGAGCTATCCCCCGTTTCTGGAACCTTAGATGGCCGGCCTGCGTTACCCCTTCCCAAAGGATGACCAACCCCTGCGTCAGCAGCAGGGCTAGTGGCGGAAGCATAGGGATAAAGAACCGCCCAAGCGGGAAGTGATCCCCCCCTACCCCACAGACATAAGCTATGGTCAAGCCACTAAAGGCCCATAAACTTAGCTGCTTTACCTTGGGTTGCTTAGGCCCTTTAGCCCTAAGTAGACCTAGCAGACTTAGGCCCAAGAAAAGCCCTAACCACGGTAGCCCTAAAGTTACGAAGAACTCTTTGGTATAGCTTAGGCCCCTTAGCACTTGGGCTAAAGTAGCTCCCGTCTTCGCGTAGAAGGTATTGGGCAGTAAGTAGCCATAGTAGCTCACCCTCCATACAAAGTAAGGCCCATAGAGAGCGAGGAAACTTCCGAGGAAGCTCATTAAGGTTG
>DCSM01000009.1:1648-28125 GCA_002325605.1 Chloroflexaceae bacterium UBA1466 | reverse complement strand
CCATCAGGCCTTGTTAGCATCACCCCCGCCGCTGCGATTCCCGCTAACCCTCCACTTCGCCAGTCCCTCATCCGCCCGATTAGCCCTAAGGCCCCTAGCGTTAAGAAGGTTACAAGGGCCGTTTCCATCCCGCTTCCCCGCGCCGTATAGAGGACAAATGCAGGATTAACCGCCAGAAAGAGCGGTGGAAGCAGACTCCAAGGTTGCCTCGGCCACCAGTCCTCTCCCAGAAGGTAGACTAGCACGACGGTGGCGAGAGCGAGACCACTACAAAGGATTTGGGCCGCTAGAGTCGGTTCCCATCCCAGGGCCATTAAGCCTGCGATAATGACCGTCCAGAGGAAATTGGTATAACCTTCTACAACCTCTCCAGGGTTGAAGTTTAGACCGTGACCTGCGACAAAATTCTTGGCATAGCGGAAGGAGATGAAAGCATCATCGAGAATCCATGTACCAAGGATCTGCGGGGCCAGCAGGAGCCAAAGCAGCATAAACCAAAGGAGGAAGCGCTGCGTTAGCTGAGGTACAAAGCGGGTCAAAAGGATTGCCCCAAAGCCCCCCAACGCGACTAAAGCTTCCCACGGGAGGAGTTGCGGTTGATAGCAGACCCTCCCTAGAATTGCGCTACTTAGCAGCAGCGTAAGCCAAAGGAACCGCTTGCCCCAAGGCCGCTTTAGCTCTAAAGCTAGGATGCTCAAGACCGTCAACCCTAGCCATCCTCCGCTTTCTCCCTCCCCCGCAGCAGAAGCCCCCCGCAACGTTACCTTCTGCACGAGCGGCCCTAACTTCCCCTTTGTTTGCCAACCTAAAGCTAGGTCTTGCTCATAGATTGATGCCTTATAAGGGATTTGGATTAGATACCTTCGCCAGCCACCTTTAGGGAGGGAAAGCTGAAGCTCATTGGCTCGCAAATGCACTGAATCGGTAACGCCCCAGCTACTGGCTACGATCTCTAAGAGGAGCGGGTTCCCCAACCGAAAGGCCCAAGGAATGGTGAAGCGGGCGAAAGATTCAGCCCGACGGGCCTGGCGGTCTCCCACCAGCGTCGGGCTGTTCCAGCCAAGAAAGCTATAGAGATTGCGACCTTCACCATGGGGATTGATGCTTCCCTTCACCCCAAGCTCAAGGTTGATCACGGGCGGAGGCAACAGACGCGGAAGGCCCCAAAGTAGCAGGCCAGCTAAGAGCGGGAAGAGCCAGAGAAAGCTAGAACCTAACTTTAGTTTCATCAAGGTTAGCTTCCCACACGCGGAAGTCCAAGCACCGTCATCACCTGCTCCTCAAGCCCGCGCATCGCCGCCGCTTCTGCTTCCCCCTGTTCATGGTCGTAGCCCAAAAGGTGCAACATCCCGTGCGTGACCAAGTAAGCCAATTCACGTTGCGGGGAATGTCCATAGTCCGCAGCTTGCGCCCTTACCCGTTCATACGAGATCGCAATGTCGCCCAAGTAACGGGGCATTCCTGGCGGCAGAATGAACGACCCAGGTGCATCATCGTCCGCAAATGAAAGGACATCCGTTGGCGCATCAACCCCCCGATAAGTCCGATTGAGGTCGTGAAGTTCTGCATCATCCGTAATCAGCAGGCTGACCTCCACCACCCCCTTTACCCCTTCTTGCGCTAAGACCGCCTTGACCGTCTGCTCAAGCAGGGCCCCGTCTACTAACGCTTGGAAAGGTTCATTGACCGTAAGCTCTAGCGCTAACTCAGCCACCTTAGACCTTCTTTAGACCTTCTTTGGCAGCCGCCCAGCCCGCATATCCCAATAGTGATTGACGGCAAATAAGATGCGCTCTTTTGCGTAGTTCGCATCCTCCCACCCAACAGGCTCCACCCGCGTACCTTCCAAGTCCTTGTAGACCGTAAAGAAGTGTTCCACCTCCTTGAGATAATGCGAAGGAAGCTCGGTGTAATCCTTATAATCGCTAAAGAACGGGTCATAATGCAGGACGGCTAAGACCTTATCATCGCCCTCCCCTTTGTCCATCATGCGGAACATCCCAATAGGTCGCGCCTCGACAATACAGCCCGTGAATGTGGGCAAATTGGTCATCACGAGGACATCGAGCGGATCACCATCGCTGTAATAGGTCTGGGGAATAAAACCGTAGTCGCCAGGGTAGTGAACGGGTGAGTAGAGAACGCGGTCTAGCTTAAAGGCCCCACTCGACTTATGGAATTCGTACTTGTTCCGGGAACCTTTAGGAATTTCGACAATCGTATGAATCACATCGGGAACGTTGGGCCCAGGGTCTAATTCGTGCCACAAATTGAACATCAGAAAACCTCATTTCAAGGTCGAAAACGGAAGCAATGCTACCCAGCAGAAGCGGGCAGGCGGGCATATTGTACCAGAAAAAATGGGGAAGCGCACAGCACCAGTGCTGAGGATAAAAACCTTCATTTGTACACTAAGAATGCACAGGAGTTGGGGTAAAGAGCATTAGGGCAACCAGACCAAAGGTGAGGCATAATCCACCCCTTCGACGAGGCGTTTGGTGGGCATTTTGGCAGGCTGCCAGAGCCACAACTCGCCAGGAGTAACGGCTTCGTAAGGCGTAGCAGCAGGAGGGATGCCAGGCTGCCAGCCTTTGGGTAAGGCGACAACTAATGCTTTGCTATCGGGCGACCAGGCTAATGCCGTTACGCGGTTGAGGTGCTGTTGCAAAACTGCATCGGCCTCCAAGGAGCCTTCAGGCAAGGAGACTGACCCCTGTTCGCCCAGCTTCAAAACTTCTGCGGCCCACATCTCATAGCCCTTAACGCCTCGCGCATTGCCATCATTGTAGGCGACCAGCCCCAACCGCTCCCCGTCAGGCGCGAAGACGGGCGGCAACATCCAGCCCAGCCCAGTCCCCAGGAGCTTGGCCGGGGTTTTGCCAACCGAGTCGCGGCGCTCAGTCAGGTTGAGGTCAACCAAGACTTGGTAGCCGCGAAAGCGCTGATAAACAATTTGCAAGCCATCAGGCGACCAGACGGGAGCGTAGACCAAGCGCCCATCTTCCCCCTCAGTTTGTCCTGCGGTAGCCAAGTTCCAACCGTTTTGGCCCTTGCTGTTGACCAGGCGAATGGCATTCGTCTTATTCTTAACCTGGCCCCCAGGCTCACCGGTGGTTTCTGGGGGCGTGGTAAAAGCGAGGCGTTTGCCGTCGGGGGAAAAGGCGGGCATACAACCCGCAGCTAAAGACTTTTCCTCATGCGAAGGCAGGTTTAAGAGGTAGATTTCACTCGTGCCGCACCACCGACTCCAACTCTCCCAGGTCGGGAGCTTAGGGGGATCGACTTGGGCCGAGCTATAGGCCAGCCTAAGGCCATCCGCCGCCCAAGTCAGTTTTGATTCGGCCCGTGAATTGCTCGTGAGGAGCCGCAGATTCTGCCCGTCGCGGTCTATCAACCAGACCTCACGGGAGCCTTCCTTCCCCCGAATCAAAGCGAGTTCGTGGCCATCAGGGGACGGCGCAAACTCGTGGACAGCGGAAGCGATTTGGCGTTCAGTAGCCGTCTCAAACCCGTAGGCTTGGAGGTTGCCGGCCCGCAGGAAAAGGATTTCGCTTTGGGAGGAAGGCAAAGCTTGGTTGGGCTGCAAGGCAGATGCTTGGGCTACGGGTGAAGTAGGAGGGCGGGTGTTTTCGATGCGGCTAAGGGAAGGAGCATTCGGGCGAATGCTCTCTATTCTACCAACGGGAGTGGTGGTAGGTGAGAGAGTAACTTTGGGAGGGCTGGCAGTAGAGCCACAACCCGTAGCCCAAAGGAGAAGCCCCAGCAAACTCAAAAGCCCCTGGATTACTTGTCGCCAGCCACCAAGCTGCTTCATCTAAGCTCCCCCATATTGCTGCTGAAGCAGCTTTTTGTCGATCTTCCCTGCCGCCGTCTTAGGCAAATGGTCAACGAAGATGACCGACTTAGGCACTTTATAGTTGGCTAAGTGTTGCCGCAGATAGTCTAAAAGCTCCCCACCATTGAGGTTGATTCCAGGGCGGACTACCACAATCGCTCGGCCTACTTCACCCCAGGTTAGGTTGGGAATACCGATCACCGTCGCTTCTACTATGGCGGGATGCCCCAGCATTACGCTTTCGATTTCGGCGGGATAGATGTTTTCCCCCCCTGAGATGATCATATCCTTGAGGCGACCAACAATGTAGATATATTCCTCCGCATCGCGGCGAGCCAGGTCGCCAGTATGGAGCCAACCATCGATAATGGTCTCGGCGGTGGCCTGGGGATTGTTCCAATACCCAGGGATAACATGCGGGCCCCGAATCAGCAATTCGCCAACCTCTTCAGGCTTGCACTCTGTCCCCTCAGAGTTGACAATCCTAACGTCAATGTGCATTAAGGGAAAACCAACGGAGCCTATTTTGCGCTGCACATCGGCATTGGGGAGGGAAAAGGTATTCGGGCCGGCCTCAGTCAAGCCATAGCCTGTCTTAAAGGTTGCGCCTTTGGCGAGGAACCGCTCAAAGATGGGGATGGGGCAGGAGGCTCCGCCGTTTAGAATGGTCTTGCAGCGCGTGAAGTCTGTCTTTTCCCAATCAGGGTGTTGCTGCATCATGATAAACATCGTCGGGACGGCCACAAACGTCGTAACTCCCCCATGGTTCACGAGGTCAAAGACCTGTTCAACATCAAAACCATTGCAAACGATAGAGCAACCTCCCGCGTGAACCAGAGGGAGCGTAAAGACATTCAACCCCCCCGTATGAAATAAAGGTAGATTAAGGAACGTCTTATCATCTGCCGAAAGTTCCCACCCGCTCACCGTATTGATGGCGTTCCAAGTGATATTCCCTTGGGTCAAAATAGCAGCTTTGGGCAAGCCTGTTGTACCCCCCGTATAGCACAAAATCCAAGGGTCAGCCAGGGTGAGAGGTACAGGAGGTGGGGGCGTGGTAGCCGCTCGACTAATGAGGTTATTCCAAACCAAATGCTTCTTGATCTGGGGCTTACCCAGGGCAATCGCAAACTCCAGGGAAGTCTGCTTGACCAAAGGCCCAGCATGGGTACTCAAGGTAGGGCTATAGATGAGGAGACGCGGTGTAGCATTCTTGATCAGCCCTAGCAACTCATCCTGAGTCAGCCGCCAATTGAGGGCCTGAAGGATACAACCTGTCTTCTGGCAAGCAAAGACAATATCCAGATATTCGAGGCTATTGGGGGCTAAAACGGCGATCCGATCCCCCTTCTTGAGGCCCATGTTATGAAAGACATTCGCCACCCGATTAGCGCGGCGGTTCCATTCTGCATAGGTAATCTGCTCCCCCGTTTCGGCCACGATTAGCGCGGTCCGGTGCGGAGAGAGTTGCGCTCGGCGAGCTAACCAGTCTACAGCAATCTGGGAGTTCACAGGCTATGGATCCTTTCTAAGAGAGGAATTGTAAGACTAAAGAGTTAAAGGTTTCAGGGCGTTCAAAGGGTAAGGCATGGCCCGCTTGAGGCACGATTTGGAACTGGGCCTGCGGGATGGCAGCAGCGATAGCGCGTGCTTCCCAGGGCGGAGCCAACAAATCCTCTTCACCGACCAGCACAAGCGTTGGGGCTTGAATCTGCCCCAGCAGAGGCAGAAGGTCAAAGGGTGTACCATTCAGAAGCGTGCGGATGGTTTGGGGGTCAGCTTCCAGGGCCTTAGCCCGCCAAGTTGCAAGATTAGCTTGATTGTGGTTCAAGAAAGTCGCGCCCCAGACCCAAGGTGTAGCCACGTCGAAGCGCAACCCCAAGCCTCCTGCATCTAAGGCGGCCAACCAACTCCCCACTTTGGCCCCCAGAGCCGCATCCACGCGCGCCACTGCATCCGCCACAACCAACCGCGCTACTCGCTTCGGCTGAGTGGCCGCCAGGTTCAAGGCGATTGCGCCTCCATTGGACAGCCCAACCACATGGGCCTGCTCGACAGCTAGGGCATCCAGCAGCGCCAGCAAATCTTGGGTGTGAAGGGCCGGCCCATAAGGGCCTGGTGGTTTCGCCGATTGCCCTTGCCCTCGGCAGTCGTAAGTCAGGACTCTAAAGCGCGTGGCCAGGGCTGGCACTTGGAAGATCCAGCCTGTCGTATCAGACAGCAAACCATTGACCAAAACCAGGGGAAAGGCATTTTCTGCGCCATGCCAGGCATAAAAGAGGTCGATGCCATTGAGCGTTATGTGCGGCATTTAGTTATACAATCCTTTCTTTTCTACTTGCGTGCAAGCTAAGTGGGTGGCGTTTTCATGCGGGGCAATAATCCCAGAGGCTTGAATCTAAGGCCGCATTGTAACACAAGCACACCATGCGTTCAAATGCCCAGAATTAAAGCATTTTGGTTAGTTTCGCTTAGAAGCTTAGAGTTGCTTTATCCTTTGAGTTTCGCTTGCTTGACCAAGTAATTGTGTGTATAATAGGCGGCATCTTATAGGTTTATTTGCAATTAAGTGAAGATTAAACAATGGCTCAAGTAAAATCAGACCTAAGGCAGCTAAAAGAGCTACTCGACCAGGCTACGAAGCGCAGTTACGCTGATTATGCTCGTGGCGATTTTCAGGTTGAGAAGGAACAAGTGGAGCTAGGGCAAAAACTTGAGAAAGAAATTCTTGAGTCTTTTCTTACCAAAGTCCAGAACAATTCTGGATACATCCATGGCACAGTCTCTGAAGAAAAACTGAAATGGGCAAGAGAACAACTTTTTGGGGGGAAAGTTGCTGGGGTTGATGGCCGGCGCGATAAACCGCTAGACATTGTTTCAGGCGTTTTCTGCGAAATCGGTATTGCACGAGTAACTTATCAAACGCTTTCAGACCCCAATCTTTCATGTTTCCCGATAACTTCCCATCTGAAAGAGGCAACAACAGTAGACAAATATTACAGCAATTTGGAAGACAATAGACTGAAAGAAGATACTATTACAACTGCAATGATTTATTGGGAATTAGAAGCATGTTTGAATTCCCCAACTGCCTGGGTACTAAAAGATGGCCCAATCATTCATCCTAGCTTGGTTTGGAAAGGTTACGATTTTTTAATCGATCTTCTGAGAAAGGTTGTGAATCATAAAAGGATTATCGGCATCGTGAAAGATTTGCGCGGAGAAGTCAGTATTCCTCTTAGACGATTTGGGAAGTTATTAAAGCCAGGAGAGTATCTTGTGGTGTACAAGGGTGTTAAAGATTGGATAACTGATGATAAATTACAGGATGCAGCAAAGAGATTACGCCTCGATGAGGGTAGCAAAGTCTATCGAGGGGTTTTCAAAGCTCGTGTGAAGGCTTATGGCTTTGAAATCCATGAAGAGAGTTTTGAGGAAGGCATGGCGATCTTGATGGCTGATGCAATGAATAATAAGCGTGGGATGCCAAACTTAGTTGATCAAGCAGATACCATAGCAGGAATAGCATTTCCATCAGGTCTATTCAGTGAAAAGATTAAAAGAGAATTTCTCCTTCGTGGGATGGGAGAATATTGGGACCTAATAGATGAACATGATCTCCGAGGATGAGCAATAAACAAAGTTTGGAGAAGAAAATGCCAAGACCAAAAAAAAGTACGCCAAGCTCGGAAAATAACGAAGCGGTTATTGGGCATGTACTCTTAGATAACTTTATCAATGAAGACGACCTCATCCCTATTTTAACCGATCAGGACACGGCCAAAGACATTACTAGTCGGAGATATGTTCTGATAGAAGAAACAAGGGAACGAAAGAAGCAATACTTTGCCCAGATTGTCAGGGGCCCGCTCCATACACCCGAATGGGGCAATGTGAGCGAAGGCCTAAACACCTTTCCCATTGTCAAAGGCAAAGAGATTGATTTTGTGCCCTCTTTTAACTCCTACTACTTGGCGAAAGTGCTTGGTGAAATAGTTGAAACAGAGGATGGCGGAAAGAAAAGCAAGAAAATCCAAACCGCCTTTACGCGACCACTGCCTAAATCTAGGGTATCGTATATTCCAAAGGATGAACTGATCTCTTTCTTAGCTTTAGTCAGTAGTACAGAGAAGCCTGTTGGGATTCTTGCTAACTATGGGACAGATGATCCAGTTCCTTTTCATCTCGATGATCGCTTGATCAATCGCCAGCTAGGGATATTTGGCTCGACAGGTTCTGGTAAGTCAAATACCGTTATCGTTGTCGCTGAAACTCTCATCCAGCGTGGATGGTCGGTTATCATCTTTGATCATTCCGGCGAATACTATAAAATGGCCGAACCTTCGAGCGAGGCGAGGCTTTTTTTACCTTTCTGGCGAAACTTAGGCATTGCACCATGTGGAGTCGAAGGAGCGCAATTTAGGGGATTTTTGCCAGTAACAGATGGGCGGAGTGACCAAAAAGCAATCAAGTTCAGTGTAAAATCAATGGACATTCCTTTTCTCCTAATAAAAGCGATGATGGCTCCGCTTTCTGATGCCCAAAACAGAGTTATTTCCAGGATTCATCGAGACTTAGGAGTTAAATACGACGGGCTTTCTAGTCTAATTAAAGAGGTACAAAATATACCAGAATCTGGAAATTCTGGAGATCTTCGTCACATGTCAAAACCTATCTTGTTAGAAAAGCTCGAAATCCTTAAAAGAATGGGAATTTTTGATGCTGCGGTAATTTCGCAGAATCCAGGAAAGCCACCACTTAGTTTACAGATTCAGCCTGGTAATGGTGGTCGAGTTGATTACCTGTCACCTGAACTTCTTATCAGAAGGTCAACCCTTAATGTTATTGATTTGGGAAACACTGGCGACCAAGATACCATCAACATAATTGGATTATCTATTTTACAAATGTTAGAGATTGCAAAAAACAAGATCAACTCAGCTTATAAGGATGTGAAGGTAGCAATTTTCTTAGAGGAAGCGCACACCTTTTTTAGTAAAGAACACGCTGGTCGCCCTGAATTCGCTGAAGCTCTCACAAGCATGATCAAACGCATCTTCAAGGTAGGGCGAAAATTCTGGCTGAATCCAATTGTCATTTCGCAACAACCAGCCGATATTCCTCCTGGGATTATGTCCCAATGCGTTATGCGAATTTCGCACCAGCTATCCGACGAGCGCGACATTCAAATTGTGGGAAGAGGGTCCGCAAAGCGATTCTCGGATATATTACCTGATCTCCGTAAAGGAGAATGCCTTATTACCACACCTGAAATCCTCGCTCCCCAAATAGTTCGCATAAGACCCGCAATGGCAAAGAAAGTCGACCCTCAAACAGATAGCTTTGAATAGAGCTAGAGAACTTATCACTTTCAGAAAAAGGTAAATTGTTCTGAGTCTTCAGAATAAAATTCCTATTCCCCCTTCAACCCCCACGCTCTCTCCACTTCCCGCCCACATCTGTTATAATTGCTCTTGCTTTAGAAAATGCAGATGCTCTGCATAAACCAAACAAAGGAGCTTTTATGAGTTTAACAACAGAGAGTCCCGTGCGGGAAGCTCAAATCCTCGCGGCTCTCGCTACCGTGGAAGAACCCGAACTGGGTGGGAGCCTGGTGTCGCACGGCATGATAAAGGATGTGGTCGTGGCGGGCGACAAAGTCAGCTTTACGGTAGAGTTGACGACTCCCGCCTGCCCCTTGCGCGAGCGGATTCAGAGCGAAGCGGCAGCGGCAGTGCAAGCCATTCCAGGGGTGCGCGAAGTCGAAGTCAAGATGGCTGCGAAAGTCCAAGCCCGCGGGCAAATCCCAGATCGGCAAGCGATTCCTGGCGTAGCGCATGTGATCGCAGTGGCGGCGGGCAAAGGCGGGGTGGGCAAATCGACGGTGGCCGTCAATTTGGCCGTCGCGCTGGCGGATATGGGCGCAAAAGTGGGCTTGTTAGATGCGGACATTTTCGGGCCATCTGTGCCATTGATGTTGGGCGTATGTGATCAGCCTGGCGCGATTGAGCGCGAGAATGGGCAGATCTCAATCATTCCGCTCCAGGCGCATGGCGTAAAGTTGATCTCGATAGGCCTCTTGATTGATGAGGATAAACCCGTGCTTTGGCGCGGGCCCATGATTACGCAACTGTTGCAACAGTTCTTGTATCAAGTAGACTGGGCCCCCTTAGACTATCTAATCGTTGATTTGCCTCCAGGAACGGGTGATGTGCCGCTCACGTTGGCCCAAAACTTGCCTGTGACAGGGGCTTTGATTGTTACGACCCCGCAAAATGTTGCAACTGCTGATGTGATCAAAGCGATGCAGATGTTTCGCCATGAGAAAATCAATATTCCCCTTTTGGGGATTGTAGAAAATATGGCTTATTTCGTTGCACCTGATACTGGAAAGCGTTATGACATCTTTGGGCAAGGCGGAGCCGAGCGGTTAGCTCAACAAATGGATATACCGCTGCTCGGGCAAATTCCTCTGGGGATTAGCGTGCGCGAAGGCGGCGACCTGGGTACGCCCGCAACCCTAAATGAGGCTCCCGATGCCTATGCCAAGCTCTTTCGGGAGTTAGCCCAGCAAGTGGCAGCGCGGGTCAGCATCCTGACCGCGCAGGCGCAAGCGGCTTGAGGTGGTTTGCCCCAGTAAGAAGCCTATGCTATAATTCCAGACTGAAACGGATGCTGGCAGGAAATTTGCGCCCTGCCAACTTAGCTCTTTTAGCAATGAGGATCTAAAATAAATGGCCTTAACGATACTCCAGGAGTTAGAACAACGCCAGATTAAAGCTGAAGTCCCTGAGTTTAGAGTTGGGGATACGGTGCGGGTGGGCGTGAAGGTGGTAGAAGGAACCCGCGAGCGGGTGCAAGAGTTTGAGGGCGTGGTGATTAGTCGGCGCAGTGGAGCGGTCAATGAGAACTTCACGGTGCGGCGGCTGGCTACGCATGGGATTGGGGTGGAACGCACGTTCCTCGTCCATGCGCCCCGCATAAGTTCGATCAAAGTCATCCGCCAAGGTAAAGTTCGGCGCGCCAAGCTCTTCTATCTGCGGGGCCTTACGGGCAAGGCCGCTCGGATCAAAGAACGCCGCGATTAAAGGTCAGCCCACCGTGGCCCCTACCCTTCAGCAGCGTTTAGTTCGCTGGGCCTTTACCCATTTCTATCGAGAGTTTGCCTGGAGCTACGATACCGTAGCCTGGCTGGTATCACGGGGCTTGTGGGCCCGTTGGGTAAAGGCTGCCTTACCTTATCTCAAAGGGCGCACCTTAGAATTAGGCTTTGGAACAGGTCACCTCCAACAAGCCTTAGCGGCCCGGCAGCCGCATGCAACCTTTGGGCTTGATGCTTCGCCCCAGATGCTGGCCCTCACCCGCCGCCGCCTCCAGCGCAACCCGCCAACGCAGCGACGGGCCAACCTTATTCAGGGGCAGGCGCAGAACTTACCTTTTGCTACCGCCAGCTTTGAGACCGTCTTGGCAACCTTTCCCAGCGAGTATATCTTCCACCCGATGACCCTGGCCGAGATTCATCGGGTGCTTTGCTCTACGGGTTTCTTACTTCTGGTTGATGCGGCCTCCTTCTTGCCCAGCGAGTTTGAGCCACCCTTAGCTCCTCCACAGATACCTTATCAGGGTTTGCTGGAGCAGGAAGGGTTTAAGGTCAAAACTCAGTGGGTACAAGTCGAGAAGAGTAGGGTAATGCTTCTCTTTGCCCGACCTGGGGAAAACTATGGCCCCAACGGTTGAATACGAAAAGGCTCTGCAAGCTCAAGGTCAGCAAAGGGTCGCTGGGCTGGATGAGGCGGGCCGAGGTTGTTGGGCGGGGCCGGTGGTGGCAGCGGCGGTTATGTTGGCCCCCCAGGTCTTAGCTTTCCCCACTCTCTTGGCTGGGGTAGACGATTCAAAGGTCTTGAGCGCCAAGCAGCGGGAAGTAGGTTATCGGCGCATCAAGACTCAGGCGCAGGGGATTGGAATCGGTGTTGTCCCAGCCTATATCATAGATGGGCTTGGGATTTTACCCGCCACCCGTTTAGCGATGCTCATTGCACTTCTGAGCCTCCCGTCTTCTCCGTCTGCGCTCCTTATTGATGCGGTAACGCTCCCGCTCCTGCTTCCCCAGACGGTCTTGATCAAAGGGGATGCCCGTTCACTCTCAATTGCAGCGGCCTCCGTGGTAGCCAAGGTGACACGGGATCGGTTAATGCGCGAGGCTGACCTTGCCTACCCTGGCTATAGTTTTGGGCTGCACAAAGGGTATGGGACCGCAGCCCACCGGAAAGCTCTCGCTAAATTGGGCCCTTGCTTCCTTCATCGGTTAAGCTTTAGGCCGCTGCGCGATATGGAAACCCTTAATGGACGATGATGATAAAGTAATGGATGAGGGGGCGAGTGAGGAACTGGCCCTTATGGCCCAGGAGACCATCGACTCGCAGATCAATGCGGCCACGGTAGACGAATCCCCCCTCCGGGGGCAACGGGTGCTTGAACTTTATAACCAAGGGGTAATCCTAAATGCACGGGATTGCTTCCATGCGGCTTTAGTTTTGCTCTATGGTGATAAGCTTGCTCATTATGAGTTAGCTTGGAGCTTGGCCCGGCAGGCGGCGTTGATGGGTGAAGAGCGGTCCTGGACGGTGCAAGCTATGGCCTGGGATCGGTGGCTCCTCACAAGCGGGAAGGCGCAACGCTTTGGCACGCAGATTATTAAGCAACGGGGGCGCTGGTCGCTGGGCCCCGTTGACCCTCGGACAACTGACTATGAACGGGCCTTCTATGGTGTCCCGCCCCTCTTTGTGCAGGAGCAACGGGCCCAACAGTTGCAAAACCAAGAGGATAAAGGTTCTTAGAGAGGCCCTATGTCGTGAACTACTCATCTAGCCCTCGTTACGAATACATCTTTTCCCTCACCTTAGTTGTCGTTCTGGGGTTAGCGATTGTTTTGCTCCTTGATGGCAATCCTAACACCCTTCGAGCGCAATTAGGCGGCGACATCCCACCGATAACGGTCTCCTGGCTGCTCATCGCCTTACTCTCCGTGATCACCAGTACTGCCGCCGACCTTCTGGCCCGCGCTCACCCCGAACTCCAGAGCCGCGATTTGCCGACCCTTCACTTAGGCTTTACGAAACTTGAAGTTGTCCCCGACTTCTGGATTCTGCCCTCCTATAGCTTGATCAGTTCCTTTGCTTTCTTTCGGCTATTTAATGATAGTCTGCATGGGATAGCTTTTATTTTGGCCTTAGGGGTTGCGGGGGGGTTGGTCTTAGTAGTCTTGCTAGGGCAACACTATGCGCTAAATCGCCAAATTGAGACTCAGCAACCAGCGCGGTTGGTTCTCCAAATCATCGGCTACTTCTTAGCTTTTGGCTGCTTCAGTGCAATCTTCTATGCCCACTTCCGCACGCTCTATGCGGCTCCTTTGATTGGGGTGACGGGGGGCTTGCTGGCTTATAAGGAGCTGCAATGGTCAGCTTGCCCAAACCGCAAAGTAATTGCCCTTTTCATGGGCCTTCTGTTGGGGGAAGCAACTTGGGCCTTAAACTATTGGGCCACCAACTTTCTTCTTAGCGGGACGCTGCTTCTGGTGATCTTCTATATCGCGGTGAGCCTCATTTATCACCAGACAGCGGGAACCCTTCAGCGAAAGTTGCTTATCGAGTATGGCCTTTTAGGCTGCGCTATCCTCCTCATGGTCATCCTTGTTTCCTTTAGAACCTAAAGTAGGCTTGATGAATGCCCAAATCATTTCCATTGATGACCCTGCGGCCATTCAATGTGCGCTGAACCTTCTGCGGGCGGGCTATCCGATTGCTTTTCCCACAGATACCGTCTATGGGGTTGGCGTACCTGCTTTAGATAGCGCGGCTCTTTTGCGCTTGTATGCCCTTAAACAACGCCCTTTAACCCAAGCTATTCCCGTGCTTTTGGCAACACCAGGCGATATTTCCCATGTTGCTTATGGGCTATCTGATGCGGCTCTTCTGTTGGCCCAGAAGCATTGGCCAGGTGGCTTGACCTTGGTTCTCCATGCGGCTCACCATTTGCCCCCAGAATTGCTGGCGCATGGCACTACCGTCGCGGTACGTGTACCTCGACATCCTTGGCTTCAAGCCCTCATTTCGCTCTTGGGATCTCCCCTTGCCGTAACGAGCGCGAATCTCCATGGGCAACCTTCGGCGACTACGGACTACCAAGTTGCGGGCTACTTTGGCGAGGAGCTTGAGGTTATCTTCAATGGCGAGGAAACTCCAGGCGATCTTCCCTCTACGATTGTAGATTGTACCCTTAATCCCCCGCGCATCTTGCGGCAAGGGGTCGTTAATTTGCATGAAGGTTAGGGGCGCGATTTTTCTCTTTGGGAAAAATCGCGCCTATGCTTCCTCCCCTGAAGCAAACTAAAGGAGCAACGTATGAAGAGCTTGAAGTTTTGGGTTGGGCTTGGAATCAGTGCAATTTTTCTTGTCCTGGCCCTTAAAGGGCTGGATTTTGTTGGTTTTTGGCAGACCGTCTCGCATGCCAACTATTGGTGGATCATCCCCAGCGTGATCGTCTACTTTGGGGCAGTTTGGGCGCGGACGTGGCGTTGGCAGTATATGCTTCAGCACATCAAACCGATTCCCCTCCGCAAGCTCTTCCCCATCGTGGTGATCGGCTATATGGGCAACAACGTCTACCCTGCGCGGGCGGGGGAATTGCTGAGAAGCTACGTTCTACGCCGTAAGGAAGGGGTAGCAATGGGAGCTTCTCTCGCTACCGTCATCCTGGAAAGGCTTTTTGACGGGCTAATCATGCTGCTCTTTGTCTGTCTGACCCTTCCCTTTACCCCCATTCCCGCCAGCTACCAAGGGCTGGTGATTGGCCTAAGTATCCTCTTTAGTCTAGCTCTGCTCTTTTTCTTCCTCATCGCTGTGCAACCCGAACGGTTAGGGAAGGTCTATGCGTGGTTTGTTGAGAAGCTTGTCCCGCTCCCGCTCCGCCCCAGAGTTCACGCCCTCTTTGATCAAGCCATTATCGGTTTGCAATCGCTCCGTAGCCCCCGCGAATTGGCCCTGATTTTCCTTACTTCTACCCTCATCTGGCTGACCGAAACCACAAAGTATTGGTTTGTCATGCACGCTTTCCCGCTGGATGTTTCCTTCTCCGTCTTGATGTTGATGACAGCGGTTGTCAACCTCTTCACGACCATCCCTTCTACGCCTGGCTACGTTGGAACCTTTGATGCGCCAGGCATCGCCATCCTAACTCAGTTTGGGGTTGTGCGAGCGGTAGCTACGGGTTACACCTTAGTCCTTCACGTCGCGCTCTGGTTGCCCATTACTTTACTTGGGGTCTACTACATGTTGCGGGAGAGTATTGGCTGGGGAGATATGGCAAAAGCGGCCCAAAGTAGGCCGGAGTAGGGAGAAAAAGGAGGGGAAGGTCTACGTCGTGCAAAATAACGGTGCATTTTGTAGATTGCCGTATGGGGTTTGGGGTTGACAGGATGAGCAAGCGGCGCGAAAAGCTCACTTTTGGGGCCTTCCTGCCGCCGCTGATTCTGAATGTCTTGCTCTATCGAAAAGATCATTTTCTTTCTGCTCAGGTTAGAAGGTTGAGTTTACCGAAACCTTTGCAGTCTGCAAGACCGCAAAGGTCTGGAAGGGAGAGAGAAGGGAAAGGTTTACTCTCTTACAAAGTTCTGCTGCGCTTCCAGAAGCCACGCAACCCAGGCTTCAATGTTACTTCCTGTGCAAGAAGAAACGACAAAGAAAGGGACGTTTGGGTTGACCATCTCCAGCCCCCGCAAGAAGTAATCCACATCAAAGGCAAAGGGTTTGATCATATCGGCTTTATTGAGGATCACCACATCGGCGCAAGCGAAAATCCCAGGATATTTATAAGGCTTATCGTGACCTTCAGGTACGCTGGCGATCACTACCGCGATCTTTGCTCCCAGATCAAAGGCTGCGGGACATACAAGGTTACCAACATTCTCAATAAAAAGGAGGTCTAGCTCGGCAAGGGGCAGATGAGGTAAGGCCGTTTTGATCATTGGGGCATCAAGGTGGCAATTTCCCCCCGTGTTAATTTGCACGACGGGAATCCCCTTTGCAGCGATAAGGTCAGCATCTATGCTGGAAGCAATATCCCCTTCAATTACACCAGGGCGCACCGTTTTGGGCAAACCTTTGACCGTCGCTAGAATAAAACTCGTTTTACCTGCGCCAGGAGAAGCCATAAGGTTAAGGGTCAAAAGCGCATGCTCTATGAAGGTTGTTCGATTTTTTTCAGCAACCACCGCATTCGCATTCAAAATCTCTGTCACTACTGGAATTTTCATCAGCTACCTCAATACTTTCTAAGGCAAATCCTTGGCCCCCCGTAACTTGCAGCCGCAAGCTCCCGCAAGCCGGACAAAGGGGGGTTAAAGGTGGCCTTACTTGAAACTCTTGCAAACATTCCCAACACTTGGCCGTTGCTGGCTCCCGCCGAAAGCGAATGATTGCTCCCTCGGCCAGCGTTCCCTTACTTAGGATCTCAAAGTAAAATTGGACGGAATCATCTATGAAACTACTTAGTTCCCCAATCACCAGATCAAGCGCGAGGATCCGGCGCTGACCTGCTTGTGCGGCGGTTTCCAAAGCGATCTCAAGCATACTTTGCGTAATGGGAAGCTCGTGCATTGTTTCCTTCCTTATTTCTTGCGGTACTCAATTCCCCAAGTTTCTAATTCCTGTAGCACGGCTTGCAGAAGGGAAGGAATTTGGGCCGCCAGGGTGGGGGAAAGGTCTAAACTTGTAGCAAGGGAAGCCGGTTGAATCCCCAGCAAAACGATCTGTGGGGGAAGGGAATCCATAAGGCGGGCAATACTTAATACTTCCGACAAGCCCAATTGATGCGGAGAGATTTTGTGTTGCAAGATCGCGGGAATTTCCTCACCCGTAAGTCTTAGAATTGTTCCCGCAGGCTTTTGAGCATCCATTGCGTCAATGATTAGCAACCGCTCAACCCCTTCAAAGTAGGGGAGAAGGTTCAACCCCAAAGTTCCCCCATCCAGAAGCTGAACCTCCTCATTGAAAAGGTAGCTTTGTTGCAACCTTTCAACGACCCGTACCCCTATCCCCTCATCTTGCAAGAGGATGTTCCCTACCCCAAGGATTAAAGTATAACTCATTCTATTTTTCCCTCATAGTCAAATGTTGGGCCCACGGTCTAGGAATCCACAGCTTTAGCTGTTGAGCCACGGCTAAAGCCGTGGATTCTGATCTAGTCTGAAACCCAAGCTCTTTTCCCTCATAGTCAACTGTTGGGCCCACGGTCTAGGAATCAACAGCTTTAGCTGGTGGGGCCACGGCTCTCTTTTCCCTCATAGTCAAATGTTGGGCCCACGGTCTAAGAATCCACAGCTTTAGCTGGTGGGGCCACGGCTAAAGCCGTGGATTCCGAGTCACGGATGGCTCTAAAAAAGATAAGGGGCTGCTTACTTTTCTTTCAGAGGCTCCGTCTTTGTAGCTTTCGCTTTCGCTGACCGTTCCTTGTGTTCCTCAATCTTATGCGGATCAACGCGAAACTTCCACCCGCTAAAGATGCTACTCATCAACCCGTTCGCTTCCTCGGCATCTACCAAAAAGGCGCTATAGACGTGGTGAATCGCAAAAGCACAGAGTAACCACATAACGATATGGTGGAGCAGACGGATGTATTGACTGCTAATAAGGGGGAAAACCCAACTGGTCAAATTCCACCAAAGGCCGCCAGGATCAGCCATTCCCAGAAGGGCAAAGCCTGTAAAAACCTGAATGAAGTAGTAGAAAACGATGATCCCGTAGGTAAAGCCTGCCAGAGCGTTATGGCCCAAGACGGTTGGCGGCTCCCGTTGAATAAACATGTAGTATTGGAAAGCCTCCTTCGCTATCCCGCGCCCCTCTGGGGTGAAGAAGGGGACTAAGGCCCGCCAGCTTGCCCATTGATTGCCCCCCCAAAAAGCCCAATACGTTCGCAGCAGAAGGCTGGCTACAAAGATATAGGCCGCCATGAAATGCACAAAACGCACATGCCCCATAAAGTAGGGGCCGTAGGCTTCCCGCGCACTTACTTGCACATAAGGGTTGGCAATGTAATAACCTGTGAGGGAAAGCACGATAATCGTAAAGAAGTTGACCCAATGAGTCAGACGGACAGGTACTTGCCAAACGTAGATGCGCCCCGCTTCCTTTGAAAGGTGATGAACGTGAGTAGAATGGGTAGTCATAGAAAGCACCTACTGCACTTTCACGCTAATGATTTCTTTTCCCTCATGATCCAGAAGGTGGGCCGCGCAGGCCATGCAAGGATCGAAGGAATGAATCGTGCGTAAGATTTCCAAGGGCTTCTCCGGGTCGGCGATGGGCGTTCCTACTAAAGCTTCCTCGTAAGGGCCCCGCTTCCCGCTCCCGTCGCGGGGGCCACCGTTCCAGGTGCTAGGGACAACGCATTGATACCCTTCAATTTGCTCACCTTTAACCTGCACCCAGTGCCCTAAAGCTCCGCGAGGAGCCTCCGTCATTCCTACCCCTTGGGCTTGCTTTGGCCACTTACGGGGATCCCACTTGGTATTGTTGTGAATGCGAAGGTCGCCCCCTTTGATGTTCTCTAAAAAGTGAGTAAGCCATTGTTGGGCAACTTCTGCAACGACCCAGGTCTCAACCCCCCGCGCTGCCGTACGCCCCAAAGTAGAGAAGAGAGCTTCGGGTCCAACCCCTAAATTCGCCAATACTTTATCTACTTTATCCTTAACCGAAGCATGATTACGGGCTTGCGGGGAAGCATAAGCGACCAACATCCGCGCTAAAGGGCCAACTTCCATTGGTACATTATCATAGCGGGGAGCTTTCAACCAGCTATACTTAGGGCTATTGCTTTCGTCAAGCATTTTGTAGGGAGGTTTGGGCCCCGTATAATTAGGCTTCGTTTCCCCTTGCCAAGGATGTAAAGCTTCTGCCTCGCCCTTCGCATACTCAAACCACGAATGCGTTACATACTCTGTAACCTTTGTATGGTCAACAGGGTGAATGGTGCTAAGGTCTCGGTTTAAGATGATTCCACGAGGTTGGAAGAAGAGATCAGGTTCCGAGGAAGGGTCTCCCACCCCAACGGGAAAATCACCGTAGGCCAAGAAATTTCCATGACCTTGCCCGATGGCTGCCCACTCCTTATAGAAGCTTGCAATCGCAAGCAGGTCAGGAATGTAAACCTTCTCAACAAAATTCAAGGCCTTAGCAAAGAGTTGTTGTACTAAAGCGGCTCGTTCAGCATTGAAAGTAGATTGACCATTGGGATCAATGGCCAAGGCCATTCCCCCCACGACATAGGTCTGAAGGTGCGGATTCTTACTTCCCAAGACCGCGTGAATCCGAATAATATCCCTTTGCCACTCTAAAGCCTCTAAGTAGTGGGCCACAGCTAAGAGGTTGGCTTCGGGCGGCAACTTGTAAGCGGGATGGCCCCAATAACCATTGGCAAAAATCCCTAACTGCCCACCTTCAACGAAAGCTTTGAGCTTGGCTTGAATTTGACGAAAGTAATCGGCGCTGTTCTTCGGCCAATCCGAAATCGAACTTGCTAACTTGGCCGTCGCAACGGGGTCAGCGCTGAGGGAACTGACAATATCTACCCAATCGAGTGCGTGAAGGTGATAGAAATGGATAACGTGGTCGTGAATGTATTGGGAAGCTTGAATGAGGTTGCGAAGGAGAACCGCGTTGAGCGGTACTTCAAGCCCTAAAGCATTCTCAACCGCCCGCACAGAAGCTAAAGCATGAACGGTAGTGCATACTCCGCAAATCCGCTGGGTAAAGAGCCAAGCGTCGCGGGGGTCGCGCCCTTTGAGGATAAGCTCAATTCCTCGCCACATTGTCGCCGAACTCCAGGCATCCGTTACTTTCCCTCCCTCAACTTGAGCTTCAATCCGCAAGTGACCTTCAATCCGCGTAAGGGGATCAATAGCGATCTTTGTCATGGTAGGTGTTCCTCTAAGTCTGCTTCATGGCGATCAATGGGTTGAATTTTGGAACGAATCGCGCTAATCACACCGTGAGTTGCGAAAGCTCCCGTGACGGTAGCTACAATCCCTACTCCCAACTGTTCAGCAGTAGCTTCAACGCCTAACAGGTCGATCTTCGGCAAGCGACGGTAGAAGGGGGTCATCGTATCCCAAAAAGAAGGTTCAGAACAACCCGCGCAACCGTGCCCCGCCCCTACGGGCCAGCTTGTCCCTTCATTGTAGCGCACGATAGGGCAGTTGTGGAAGGTCTCAGGCCCTTTGCAGCCCATCTTGTAGAGACACCAACCTTTACGATGCCCTTCATCGCCCCATTCCTCAACGAATTGCCCCGCATCAAAGTGGGCCCGGCGCTCGCAATCATCGTGGATGCGGGAACCATACGCAAACAAAGGTCGCCCAAACTGATCCGTAGCGGGCCACGTTTCAAAGGTAAGGTAGTGAACAATCGTGGCCGTCAAATTTTGCACGTTCATGGGGCAGCCTGGCAAGTTGAGAATGGGAACCCCTTTGACTACCGTCCCAACGCCTCCCGCACCCGTGGGGTTGGGGGAAGCCATTGGAAGGCCGCCATAAGCCGCGCAAGTTCCCACCGCAATAATCGCTGCTGCGTTCCCGCCGATCTCTTGCACCAGATCAAGGGCCGTCCTTCCCCCAATGGTACAATAAACTCCCCCGTCCTTAGTGGGAATCGAACCTTCAACAACGGCGATATACTTCCCCTTCTGCTTCGTTACCGTTTCCTGCAACGCTGCCTCAGCCTGATGTCCTGCTGCCGCCATGATAGTTTCGTGATAGTTGAGCGACAACACATCCAAAACCAACTCGGCGACGGTAGGCTTGCTGGCCCGTAACAACCCTTCCGTATTGCCCGCGCAATCCTGATATTCCAACCAGACCACGGGCAAGCGCGGGGCCTTCTCCAGCGCCTGCGCGACCCGTGGCGCGAACTGCGGGGGCAAAGCCAACGTTACCGCCATCGCGGAGCAGAACTTGAGAAAGTCCCGCCGCGACACGCCCCTTTGAGCAAGGGCTTCTTTTAGGTTTCCTGTTTCAAATGGCATAATTGTACCTCTTTTGGCTCAGAATCTGCCTTCTCGCTATTATATGCAAAAGCGTCAAAATATCAAGTAAAAATTGTAACTGTTGTGTAACTGAGTCTAAGCGTTTGGCTTCTGGGCAAGCTGCGAGTATAATGAATTTTCAAGGCTTAAATTGAGAGAAAGGTCCATAAAATGAAGCAAAGTAGTTTTTCCGATGAGGAAAAGCAACTTTTTACCTTGCATACGGGTGAAGCACAAGATTTTCTCAAGACTTTATCTTCAAAGAGCATTCAACTTGTTCTTACTTCACCGCCTTACAACATTGGCAAAGAGTATGAAACAACTCAAACGATAGAGCAATATCTCGCCGAACAAGCGAAAGTAATTGATGAAATTGTCCGCTTAATGCAAGTTGGCGGGAGCTTATGTTGGCAAGTGGGAAATTATGTAGACCAAGGAGAGATTTTTCCTTTAGATATTTTCTATTACAATTTATTTAAAGCGCGAGGGCTAAAGTTACGCAATCGCATTATTTGGTATTTTAGGCATGGTCTGCATACATCGAGACGCTTTTCGGGAAGATACGAGACGCTTCTTTGGTTTACCAAAGGTGATAATTATCTTTTTAACCTTGATTCAGTGCGTGTTCCCGCGAAGTATCCAGGCAAACGACATTATAAAGGAGCCAAAATTGGGCAACTATCGGGCAATCCGCTAGGGAAAAACCCATCTGATATTTGGGAATTTGTGGCCGAAGAATGGGAAAATGCGCTGTGGGATATTCCAAATGTCAAAGCCAATCACCCCGAAAAGACGATTCATCCCTGTCAATTTCCGATAGAATTGGCCGAAAGATGTGTTTTAGCTTTGACTAAAGAGAATGATCTTGTTCTTGATCCTTATTGTGGCGCAGGCTCGGCTCTGATTGCAGCGTTAAAACATCAACGGCAAGCTATCGGTTGTGATCATGAGGAACGTTATATTCAGCTTTGTTCTGAGCGAATTCAGGATTTTCGCGCAGGGAAGTTGAAAATGCGGCCTTTAGGTAAGCCTATTCATACTCCCACGGGGCGCGAAAAGGTGGCGCAAGTTCCGCTTGAATGGCAAAAAGGGTCAGAAAAATAAGTAGATGAGCAAAAAGCTTTGGATTCTTGATATTTTCTATTTGACACTTACTTACAGATATTTTATACTAGGCAAGAGTCTTTACCCTTCTACGGATTAGCAATGAGGAAGGTTATTATGAGTTCGCAAAAACTTCAGAAAGAGATAGATAAGGCACGGGCCGAAATCAAAACTGATGGCTATTCTATGTCCATTGGGGAGTGGCTGAATCTCTATAAAGATAATGAAGTTGATTTTCATCCTGATTTTCAACGTCTTTTTCGTTGGAAAAAAGCTCAGAAAGTAAGATTTATTGAATCAATTTTACTAGGCATACCAATTCCGCCTATTTTCGTTGCTCAACGAGAAGATGGAAAATGGGAAGTAGTTGATGGCCTCCAGCGACTGTCCACGATTTTTGAGTTTGTTGGGCTTCTTAGGGACAAGGATGGCAAGATTAAGGAACCTTTAGTTTTGGGAAAAACGCGCTATGTCCCCTCGTTAGAAGGCAAAAAGTGGGATGCCCCTTTTGACACGCCAAACTCTTTCAGTTCAGCCCAGCGCCTCTCTTTCAAACGAGCGCGAATAGATGTGAGCATTATCCAAAAGGAAAGTGGGAAGGAGGGGAAATATGAACTCTTCCAGCGGCTAAATACTGGAGGTTTAATGCTTTCGGCCCAAGAAATTCGCAACGGGATTTTAGCTCTCCACAATTCAAAAATGCTCGCTTGGCTGAAAGTCCTCGCCGAAGACAGTAATTTTGTGAAATGTGTTCCTATTTCTAAGCAAAAGGAAGTAGAACAATATGGACTAGAACTCATTTTTAGATTCCTTGTTTTTCGCAATCAAAACTTGGAAGCAGAAGAGATGAGAAAATTTTTGGATTTGGAGGATTTTTTAACTGAAAAAACCATCGCATTTGCTGAAACAACCGATTTTGACTATCCTGAAGAGGAACGAATATTTCGACATACCTTTAAGCTTCTTGCCAATACAACGGGAAAAGATAGTTTTAAGCGCTATGATCTAAAAAGGAAAGTGTTTAAAGGAGGATTCGTAGTGGCTGCATTTGAAGTAATAGCTTTGGGAATAGGCTATTACCACGATAGATTATCGCATTCTAACGAAGAGATCGCCGAAATTATTAAAGAATTCTGGCAAAATGAGCAAAATGTCAAATCCGTTGTCTCAGGAATTCCTGCTCCTACGCGAATCCCACTGGCCCTAAAAACTGGCCGTGAGCTTTTTAGGCCCAAAGCATGAGCAAAATTCGCACTCCTGAGCAGCTTTACGACATACTAGATGAACAAATCACGTGGCGAAAAAAGGAACTCGCCGATCTAAAATCAATGGTGGAAGCAAGATCTGCGCCAGAGAGGACAAATTGTCTTATTCGTTGTGGGATTACACTGCTTTATGCTCATTGGGAAGGTTTTGTAAAGGAAGCTGCTGAGGCATATCTCATCTTTATCAATACTCAACGCCTCTCCTACAAAGACTTAGCTCCAAATTTTATTGCGCTAGGAATGAGGAAAAGACTCAATGAGGCCTTTGAAACGAATAAGGTAAGTTTGCAAAAGGATTTAGTAACTTTTTTCTTATCAGGAATGGAAGAAAGATGTACTTTTGTTCCTGAAATCAGTACCCAATCTAACTTGTCGTCGCAGGTATTGAAAGAAATTATCTCTATACTTGGCCTAGATTTCTCAATATACGAAGAAAATGGAATTTTTGAGTTGGATGATGATTTACTAAGGACTCGAAATAGCGTTGCACACGGCAAATATGAAATTATGCGAAGAGATGAGTTTATAGAGTTACATCGTCAAATTATCAAATTAATGGAACTATTTTTGAATCAAATCACAAATGCAGCCCTGACAAAAGCCTATAAGAGAACGTCAAAATAGATTAAGACCTCTCTAAGATCACCAAAAAACCTTTGAACACTCAACCTTTGACCTTAAATCACATTTATCTAGGCAATTGCTGCGAAGTCTTAGCTACACTTCCAGCGCAAAGCGTTGATCTGATTTTCGCTGACCCGCCCTATAATTTGCAATTGCAAAATGAGCTTTGGCGGCCAAATCAGACCAAAGTTGCGGGCGTTGATGCTGAATGGGATCAGTTTGCGGATTTCAAGGCGTATGACACCTTCACGCGAGCTTGGCTAACTGCGTGTCACCGTGTACTAAAAGATACGGGAACATTGTGGGTTATTGGTTCCTATCACAATATCTATCGCGTTGGTATGGTTTTACAAGATCTAGGTTATTGGATTTTGAACGATATTGTCTGGATTAAGACAAATCCTATGCCCAATTTCAAGGGAACGCGCTTTACCAATGCTCATGAAACGCTCCTTTGGTCTGTCAAATCACGGGAACAGCAGAAATACACCTTTAATTATGAAGTAATGAAGCATCTCAATGACGAGAAACAGATGAGGAGCGACTGGGATTTGTGGGAATTGCCCATTTGTAGTGGGGGCGAAAGACTCAAATCTAATGGGCAAAAGGCCCATCCGACCCAAAAGCCCGAAGCGCTCCTCTACCGCGTCATTTTAGCCAGTTCTAATCCTGGCGACATCGTGCTTGATCCCTTCTTTGGCACAGGGACAACGGGTGCAGTTGCCCAGAAATTGAAGCGCCATTGGATTGGAATCGAAAAAGACTCGCTCTACCACGACTTTGCGCTGGAGCGAATCAGCAAAATCCAGCCAGCTTTGCTGGATGATGAATTTTACGGACGTTTGAAAACTAAGCGTAATGCTCCTCGCTTGCCATTTGCTGCTCTTTTGGAAAGTGGTCTCTTGCAATCTGGCGAATCTCTCTATTTCAAAAAGCAACGCGAGCAAAAGGCTCTGATTCTGGCCGATGGTTTTCTGCGGACTGCCGACGAAAAAACAGGTTCAATTCACCAAATAGGTGCATATCTCGGTCAAATGCCTACGTGCAATGGTTGGGAACATTGGTACTACGAAGATGAGGCGGGAAACTTACAAGTAATTGATACTTTGCGGGAGCGGTTGCGGAGGGAGCGGGAAGCTTAGGGAAATTAGAGAAAGTAAAAGACCTTTGCAAACTTCAAAGTGCAAAGGTCTTTTTGCTGCTGTTACTTCTTGAAACTACAACTGGGGCTGCTTCGTATGCCAATCCGTCACGCGCTGATAAGCATCGCCAACCCGCAGAAGCGTTGCTTCATCAAAGGGTTTGCCAATCAGTTGCAAACCAACGGGTAAGTTCTCGCTAAAACCGCAGGGAACAACTAAGCCTGGTACTCCCGCGAGATTCACGGGGATGGTGCAAATATCACTGAGGTACATGGTCAAAGGGTCATTGACCTTCTGCCCCAGACCAAAGGCAACCGTCGGCGAGGTTGGTGTGACCAGAAGGTCAACTTGAGCAAAGACCGTCTCAAAATCGCGCCGAATCAAGGTGCGAACTTGCTGGGCCCGTTTGTAATAAGCATCGTAATATCCTGCGGAGAGAGCATAAGTTCCCAACATAATCCGCCGCCGAACCTCTGGCCCAAAAAGTTTCCCCCGTGTCTCCTCGATCTCTTCCCACATACTTTCCCCCACCACCCGTTGGCCATACCGTACCCCGTCATAGCGAGTGAGGTTGGCACTGGCTTCGGCAGGCGCAATTACATAGTAAGTAGGGAGCGCATACTTGGTATGTGGAAGCGATACTTCTACAATTTCGGCCCCCAAACTTCGCAAAACTGCTATCGCTTCCTGCGTGACCTTCTCGACGTTTTGCTCAATCCCTTCTACAAAGTATTCACGCGGAACCCCAACTTTAAGGCCTCGCATATCGCCCGTCAAGGCGGCACTGTAATCAGGGACGGGTTGAGGTACGCTTGTCCCGTCAAGCGAGTCAGGGCCCGCAATTACCTGGAGGATCAGGGCCATATCAGCGACGGTTCGGGTGAAGGGGCCAATTTGGTCGAGAGAAGAACCATAAGCTATGAGACCGTAGCGACTCACGCGCCCATAAGTCGGCTTGAGACCTGTCAAACCACACAAGGCCGCAGGTTGCCGAATACTTCCCCCCGTATCGCTCCCTAAGCTCCCTAAAGCTTCCCCCGCCGCCACCGCCGCTGCGCTTCCACCGCTACTTCCCCCAGGCACGCGGCTGACATCCCACGGGTTGCAAGTAGCTTTGAAGCCGCTATTCTCGTTACTTGACCCCATCGCAAACTCATCACAATTGGTCTTCCCAAGCATCACCGCACCTGCGGCATTAAGCCGTACCATCACCGTCGCGTCGTAGGGCGGAACGAAACCTTCCAAAATACGCGAGGCGCAAGTCGTGGTCACGCCCTTGGTACAAATGACATCCTTAATAGCCAAGGGGATGCCAAGAAGTGGCAAGGGTTCATCCTTAGCTTGTTTTGTACTCTTCCGTTGGTCATCAGCAGCTTGCGCTTGCGCTAAGGCCTGGTCGCCCGTAATGGTCAAAAAGGCTTGGATTTGCGGCTC
>DCSM01000009.1:0-1554 GCA_002325605.1 Chloroflexaceae bacterium UBA1466 | reverse complement strand
GTCGCCCGCTTCCATTGCCGCTCGCGCTTCTGTAATGCTTAAAGTATGTAATGCTGACATATTACCTTCTAAGCTATGGTTTGACTTTCTGGCAGTTATTGTACCACGACTGGGGATAAGGCAAATTATGACTTTTGATTCCCCAAGACGATTACATTATAGCACAGTCACATGACGCAGACGCGATCTCGGCCCTGATTCTTGGCGCGGTAAAGGGCTGCATCAGCCGCCCTAAGCAACGCTTCCACTGTCTCGCCGTGGTTTGGGAAGGCCGCCACGCCAAAGGAAGCAGTCACGATAGGCAAAGGCTGCTCTTTATAATAGACACAAAGGTCTTTGATCTTTAGCCGCAATTGCTCCGCCCGTTGGTATGTATGCTCCAGGGAAGCGGTGGGCAAAATGAGCGAAAACTCTTCCCCTCCATAGCGACAAGCAATATCTCCTTCGCGGATCTGCTTTTGGAGAAAGGTTCCAAAGGCTCGCAGCAAAGCATCGCCTCCCTCGTGGCCGTGGACATCATTGAACGCTTTGAAATGATCAATATCCAGCATCACGAGACCGAAAGAATACTTCTGCCTTTGCGCTTGCAGAATTTCGCGCTGGAGCATGGCATCAAGGTAGCGCCGATTGAACAAACCGGTAAGGGCATCATGAATAGATTGAGTGTGGAGTTGATCGCGCAGCCGGAGGTTGGCTAGGGACAGGGCTAAATGGTCGGCCACCATTACCGCTAAGTTTTCACAGCGCTTCCACAGCTTGCTTGAATCCGTCGGAATCCCGTACAAATGCAACAACCCTAACAATTCCCTTTGAACACTCAGGGGTACACAAAGGATCCCTTTATTCTCCACTTCAAATTGGTGCAAACATTGGAGGCGAGGTAACGGATTACATTGAAATTGCTTTTGACAAAGTTCCCGACAATCTTCCAACAGACAGACCTCCTTGGGCGGGAAGTTTCCCCAGGTTGCCACCGTCGCCATTTCGTCTGGCTCTGAACCAAAGATATAAATCATTCCCGTCTGGGCCGGAAATAACTTGGCTAACGATTCAAGGGCGACTTGGTACATCTCTTCCGCAATCGAGCAGATCTGAAGGTGATCTGCCATCTCATTCAAAGAAGTAATTTCACGATTGTATTGCTCTAAATCGGCGACTCGGGCCCGCAACTCTGCTTCGGCCTGCACGCGCTCTGTAATATCCGTAATGATCCGCACGATATGTTCAATCTGCCCGGCATCATTGCGAATAGTTGTGGCAAAAAGATCAACCCAAAGGGTGTTTCCATCTTTACAGACAAATCTTTTCTCAATATGATACTTATTAACTTTACCTTGCACTAATTCTTGATGCTTTAGAAGACTTAATTCGAGATCTGCGGGGTGAGTTATCGCTATATGGAGAATTTGATAGATTTCTTTTGGCTCATAACCCAACATTTCGGCCCAGCGATCATTGACTTCGACGTAATTCCCTTCGAGGTCAACCAAGCTAATGCCTACCGCTGCGTTATTAAAGATGGCTTGCAACCGCCCTTGGCTCCGATGCAACTCC
>DCSM01000038.1:13799-15298 GCA_002325605.1 Chloroflexaceae bacterium UBA1466 | reverse complement strand
CCTTGCAACAGGATTAGTTCATTCTCGCCCAAGGCTAAAATAGCCGCGATAGCTGCGTGAATTCGTGCATAAGTATAGAGCGAAACCGCTTCCAAAGGCGAAGGTAAGCAATTGCCATAGCGTTGAAAGAGATAAAGTAAGTCTTCCAACCGCACAGCCATGATTGTTTCTGGCACTAAACCTGCGTCTTGTTGCAATTGCCGCTGCGGAAGCAAGCGCAATTCCTCTTGGAAGAGCAAAAGCGGGTCTTCATCCGTTCGCAAAGCCGCTTTAGCTGAGTCTACGGGAAAGAAAGTTGCCCGCTCCAGCCGCAAGGGAGCGCGAGGAATATAAGCGGGCTTCGGCGCGGCTCCTTCTAACAGCTTAAAACACGAAAGCAATGGTTTGGTCAAATCTAAAGCGGGTAAAATCTCCGCTGCCGCTTCGCCTTGAGCCAGCCAAGCTGCGGAGCTAAGGTGAACAGAAGTTTCAAAGAGCGGTTCCCCTTGCACCTTCTTCGCCCAAGAGCGCAAGGTTGTCAACGCCGCTTCGGTAGCCACTTTGCTCATAAGTGCCGTCGCCCTCCTTTTCGCAAGTCCAGTTTAAGCCAGGCAAAATGCCGAGCCACTGCCGTCGGCGGCCAGAAATGTCTAGCTCTTAGTGTACCACAAAGAGCGTGCTTCTTGCGTCAAATGCCAGAAAAGATTAGAATAAAGCACCGTTCAATAAACTAAGGAGTTTCCATGGAAGAAGATCAACAGAATTATCCAGGGTTGGTCGCCCCTGAAATTCGGATGGCCGACCTTGTTCTGCCCAACCAAACTAATTATTACCGCACGATGTTCGGCGGGGATGCAATGGCGATGATGGATAAAGCAGCAGCGATTGCGACCCTGCTTTTCTGTCGCCAGCCGATAGTTACCGCCTCCACAGAGCATATTGACTTTCGCCAGCCCGTGCATGAAGGGGACATTATTGAGGCGCTGGCTCGCGTTATTTATGTTAGCCGTTCGATGTTGGTTGTGCGCGTGCATATCTATGGGGAAAACCCAATGCAGAGCAATCGGCGACTCTGTACTACAGGTCATTTCAGTCTGGTCGCCGTAACACCCGAAGGAAAGGCGATGCCCGTGAAAACTAAGCTTTTGTTGGAAGATGAGCAAGCCCGTGAGGAGTGGGAAGTGGGCCGCAAAATCCATGAAGTAATCCAGGCTCGCCGCAAACGATGAGATTTTTCCCAAAATGTTTTTGGTGGGCCCTGAGCGTGCTGCTTGGGGGAAGCTTGGTCGCCTGTGGCTTGCTAAAGCCGCAGCCAGTGCAGCCTCTCCCGCCACCAGCTACTGCCACCAGCTTGGTCCTCGTGCCACCGCCTCCTGCGCCTGCTTCGCCTTCGCCCCTGCCAGACTCAGGTTGGCAAGAGGCGGAGCCAGGGTTGGCCCTGCGCCGCTTACACTTCTTTCAAGAGCAGAAGCTGGTCTTGATGAGCATCGTTCGCATTGATCCCCACCTCTTTCGCTTTC
>DCSM01000038.1:0-13649 GCA_002325605.1 Chloroflexaceae bacterium UBA1466 | reverse complement strand
TTTGATCAGGCTAACCAAGCTACGGCCTTGGTGATTAGTGGTGGGGGAGCCAGCGGCACGAGCTATCAGGGGCAAGGCGGGATGTTTGCGGTGGATGTCCAGGGGAAAGTCGCGCTGCGCTCGCTGGCCGACCAGCCTTATGCCCCAGATGAAAATCTCCAGGAAGCCTTGCAAGGTTGGCCCATCCTGATCAAGCCTGGCAGCATCCTGGCTTACACGAACAACGAGGATAAGGAGCTAGATCGGCGCAGCGCAGTGGCGCTTGACCAGGCCGGGCAGGTCTTACTGATTGCTTCCTGGGGCAGCCCCTTTACTCTGGCCGGCTTTGCCCAATGGCTTTCCCAAAGCGACTTAGAAATTGATGCCGCCCTCAATCTTGATGGCGGCTCATCCACGGGGCTTTACCTTCAGAGTGGGCCACAGCGCGATTATATCCCCGCTTTCGTGCCCTTGCCCCTCGTGCTTTTGGTCTTACCGCAATGATCTCCCAGTTTAATCCGCTTTAGTTTCCGTCTCAGGTGGCCCAAACCGAACTTCTAGCACCCCATCACGGAACTGAGCTTTCCGGGCTGGGCGTTCGGCCAGCGTCGTCGGTAAGATTAGGTCGCGGCGGAAGTTGCCGATCTCAACAAAGAGTTCATCCCCCCGTTTAACGAGCGAAACCTTCCCAAGCTCGACGTGCGGGAGCGGCATCCGCAAGACATATTCCTCCCCTTGCAGGGATATTTCTTGCGTCTTCCCGCGAAATTGCACTTTGACCGGGTCGATATTCTTAAAGAGGGCATTGCCAACCATTGAGAGATCGCTGACTCCCCGAATATCACGGGCATAATGGGGCGATTGCCAGATCGGGAGCGGGGCAAAGGTATCATAGATCTGCTGGAGATAGCCCTGCTGAATCTTAGTCAACTCCTGCATAAACGCACCTTCCGCAGCGTCAGCAGGCAGGACGCGATTCAAGACCACGCCGTCTATCGGGTAGCCAAAGAGGGCTAAATAGGTCGAGGCTCGCTGCGCTTCCTTCAGCACCATGCGCTCAGGATTGACGACCAAGCGGTAGGAACTAACCTCTGGGTCGGTGAGCGTCTCGCGCAATTCCTCTACGCCCTCCGTCAGCTTCTTGAGCGTATCAATCACGTTTACGGCTGGGATCATCGCTTTGACCAAGGGGCGCACGGCCTTCATGGTGGTCGGCTCCCAATCCATGACCCGCGAAGCGTACCACTGAAAAGTCTCCGGCATCGTGAGCAAGCGGACAGTCTCGCCCGTCGGGGCGGCATCCACAATCACCACGTCAAAGTTGTCCTCACGGGCTTGCCGCCGAATGTGTAACAGACTAACGATCTCCTCCATCCCAGGGATGATCGCCAGTTCCTCCGCCGCGACTTCACTCATCCCTTTGCGCCGCAGCAAGGTCGCAAAGTAATCCCGCAGCTGCCCCCAATGTTGGCGCACTTCGTCCAAAACATTGATTTCTTGTCCCCAAAGGCGTTCACTTAACTTGGTCGGCAAGGGGCCCAGTGGGGTATCAAGCGCGTCAGCTAGACTATGAGCGACATCCGTGCTGACCACCAACGTGCGATAGCCCAATTCGGCGGCTCGCACTGCCGTCGCGGCGGCAGTCGTGGTTTTGCCCACTCCGCCCTTGCCCAGATAGAGAATCAGACGCATTTCAGCCATTGAAAAGGAATCCTTTTGCTTTCTATTCCCAAAGAGGGGGTTTTTACGCCATTGGCCGCATTGTAACACGATCATGCAATGTGTTCAAATGTCCCGTTTGGCCAACCTGCGAAACCTGCACCAGACGGCTCCAGCGCCCAGATTGCAGGGTTGTGTAGTGGTTTGCCAAGGGTTGTATGGAGATTCTAAGGCGCTGGGTGGCTCACACAGAGAGCCGAGAGCGAGCCAAGAGCCAGGTCTGGTCTGGCCGCAGGTCTTGGTCGAGGTGCTAGACTTTCTAGACTGCCAGGTGGCCAGCCACGATACACGATAATAGTGGCTCTGTGGCAGCTTCAGGGCGGCGAAACTGGCCCATGGCCCCAAAGATGTACCCCCCTCGCGCTCAGGGTACGGTTGTCAACCGCACGGCTCTATGCTAGAATAAGCTGGCTGAATGGTGTAGAAAACTTAAAATCAAAGGAGATAATTGTAGAATGGTCGAAACTAAACAAAGTGCAGCCTTAGCCTCTGTCATTTCCAGTGTAATTCTCACGGTAGTCAAGCTTTTTGTGGGGATCACGACAGGGAGTTTAGGGATTTTAGCCGAAGCAGCCCATTCCCTTATCGATTTGATGGCCGCCGCCACGACGCTTTTCGTGGTCCGAATTGCCGACATCCCGCCAGATGAGAACCACCCTTATGGTCATGCTCGGGCCGAATATCTTGGAGCGTTAGCCGAAACCATTTTATTAGTCATCACGGCGGTCTGGATTCTGTGGCATTGCTTTGAACGCATCTTCATTCACCCCGAAATGCCTGAAATAACGGTTTGGTCATTTGCGGTAATGATTCTTTCGCTCGTGGTAGACTACACGCGGGCGGGGGCCTTAAAGCGGGCGGCGGAGAAGTTTAAGAGCCAAGCCCTGGCCGCCGATGCGGCCCATTTCACGAACGACTTGCTGAGTTCCGCGATGGTCTTAGTGGGCCTGAGCTTTATTGGCCTGAGCAATTGGCTCCCCTTGCCGGCGTGGTTGGTCATTCGGGCGGATGCTTTTGCAGCGGTGTTGGTGGCCCTGATTGCGCTGCACGTTTCGTGGGAAATGGGGCTGCGCGCAGTTCGGGCCTTAATGGACGATGTACCCCGCGACCTTAACCAACGCTTAGTAAACCATATCATCGCGCTCCCCACCGTGACCACCACGCCTCCGCCTACCGTCAGGACGCGCTTTGTGGGGAATGAAGCCTATGTTGAGGTGACGGTGGGGACGGCGCGAGACCGTTCGCTGGCCGAAGCGCATCAACTAACCGAGGAAGTTGAACAGGTTGTGCGAGCCGATTTGGAAGGGGCCCACGTTCTGGTGCATGTCGAACCGACCCGTACCATGGGCGAACCGCATACCACTGCGATCTATGCGGCAGCGCAGCGACTGGGGTTGCGGATTCACAACCTTGACTTGTACCAAGTTGGGGCCGAGTTGCAATTGGGGCTGGATTTGGAACTGCCTGGCGCGCCGACGCTGGCCGAAGCGCTCAAATCAGTCGCGGCGTTGAAAGCGGCGATTGGGGCGGAGTTGTCTGACGTGTCCCAGATTACGATTCACCTGGAGCCACGGCGGGATGAAATCCAAACGGCCAGCCCGACCAAAGAGCTAACCGCGCAGGTCGCGGAAACCTTGAAGAACTTACCTGGAGCGGCCCCCGTGAAGTATCTTCAAACCTTCACCACTGATGAGGGCCTGATTATTGCTTTGCATTGCCTCTTCCCCACCAATTCCTCTATCGCCGACATTCACGTCGCTATGACCAACTTAGAACGCACGTTGCGCCGTGCTGTGCCAGGCGTTGCACGAGTGCAAATTGAGCCGCAGCCGTTGGGCTAATCTAAAGAAGCAGCCAGGTCACTGACGGTCAATTGGGGCAAACCATTTTGCGTGATCTGGCTGCAAACTAAAACATGGGTGGTGAGCCAGCTAAGTTTGGCTTTCAAATCATTTTGAAGAAAGGAATTTTTTGCCTTCTTATCCTTCCTCGGTCTTTCTTCTAGCCAAAGGACAGCTTTAATCTTTGTTTCTCTCTTGCAAAGTGATTCAATGTAAGGTCGCCATTCTCCAGGACGTTCCGAAGTGTGGTAGAAACCACAAATAAGAGCTAAAGTATCGCGCATTTTCTTGGCAACTTCCTGAGGCAATTCTTTTTCATCAATCTTTCCCTTTCTATAATCCTTAACTTCAATCAGGTACAAACTTCCCTCATAGATCCCCACAAAATCTAGCCCCATAGTTTCTTTGAAAAATCTCTGCGATTCGACGAAATCAAGATGCTCGTCATATTTGATAACCTGCCAGTTATCACTGAAAGTAAATAAAAACTCCCCTTCCTTAAAACTCTTCATTCCTCAGCATCCCCCGACTTATTAAAAAGCGCTGCTTCGCGTTCATAATGGGCAGAAAACTCTGCTAAAATTGGATTGTTTTGGATTTCAGCAAGAGAATTTCCCTCTTCAACCACAACACCTGATTTACGATCTGGCTTGTGAAAAGCGAAAAACTTAATCTCTACCTTTGGCTCAGTGGGATATTCTGCGAGGAGCGAAAGCTCATGGCTTAGAAGATAATCGTGAGTTGCGATAAAAATCTGCATACCTGCGGCTGCAAACTTTTCCAAAAGCTCCGCCACCTTCACAATCAATTTAGGATTGAGATTAGCTTCAGGCTCATCCCAAAACAAAATGCTATCCTTCGTTAAAGAGCCATTTCGCAGCAGATAGTAGAGCGTACCTAATTTGCGATAACCGTCAGCAACGAGAAAGACATCTAGTTTGCCTTCAGGTAGATTGAAATAAAAGCGATTATCTTTTTGAAAAACAACGTTTTCTTTTTTCCAATCTTCACCTGCAATAATTTCGCGCAGAAGTTTCAGTGGATCAGAAATTTCGCTATAATTTCTTAGCGGTGAGGCATTCAAAGCTAAGGCAAGGTCATAGTATGTTGCGTCAAAAGCTAATTCTCGCTTCTCATAAGCCGCAATAAATCCTTCATTGATAGACAGAAACTCTTGAGAGGGTAAGAAGATAGTTTGAGCAAGGATTGGAGGTGGCTCAGGCCGCACATCTTTTAAGCCTGGCCAATCAATTGATTCGCCAGAAGAGTCAAGTGAAAACACTGTTTTCGCACATTCTAGTCTCATTATACAATCTAAATTAGTTTTTCGCTTAAAACCATCTGTCTCTCCTTGCTCAAAATCACTTTTCTTCTCTTGATTGAAAATGCCATGAAGCTTACGAGAAAACATAAATCCAATTTGTGATAAAATCTTTCTAAATTCTGTTTCTGGGTATTTCTGATGAAACTCCTCAAAAGTCTTGATAAAAGTATAAATCACCTTCATTACGTGTGTTTTGCCCGTAGAGTTTGTCCCAATAAAGACATTAATCCCTGGCGAAAACTCAAAATGGGCTTCTTCAAAGGCGGTGAAGTTTGCAAGCGCCAGCTTTTGAACTTTTGAGGTTGAATTAGCCATAGCGCAAACCTTTCTAAAAAAAGAACCCCCTCTTTCAATACCACGCTATTCATAGCGGAGTTAAAGAAAGAGAGGGTTTTAAGTGGTGGAGATGAGGGGGTATCGAACCCCCTGTCCGAGAAACTCAATTGCAGATATACTACAAGCTTATCTTATTGTTTAATTTCGCTCATGGGCACACAATAAGCAAAGCAACTCATGAACTAACCTGTAATCTTAGCCCAACCCTACCAAGTACTTAGGCTGGGAGCGCCCGACTTGCTGACATCTGACCCCTCACCATCGAGTGAGTGAAGGCAGACGCGCTACCTATGTCTAGGCAGCGAGTGCCATTCCCGTGTGGGCCATTGGCCGCATCCAGGAACCGGCAGCTACTTTTGTTTTGGCAGTTATTGCCTTTGCCCCTTTAACGAGACTGGGCGGCTCGGCTTGCAATCTACAACCTTCATCCCCCGTCGAATCCATGCATCCCCGTGTCTGGTACAAAGCATAGCACAAGTTTCGTATGGAGTCAAGTCTTTTGGCCAAACTTTAGGCTGCTTTAGCGAATCGCGCTAAAAACTCTTGTCTTCTGAATGGTTTTAAGCTACAATAAGCGATAGCTTTTGGGCAAACCCCAAATGGGGCGTGGCCCCTAAAAAGCCGCCATCTTTAGGCCGCACCTGGCCCGCTTTTCGCTATTGGAAACTTGTTTGCAATTTCGGAAATTATGACAACAACTCAACTGCCATCAACCACCGCCGACCAAGCGGCTGCGCCTTCCTCGCGGGCTTGGCCAGCGGCTCTTACCGCCCCCTTTACCACGATTACGGTTGAACAATTTGCCTATCTCCTTTTGGGACTGATCGCGTTGCTGGCTCACCTTTGGGGGTTGAGCGAGCGGGCGATGCACCATGACGAGACGCTTCACGCCTACTATTCTTGGAACATTTTTACAGCTAAGGGCTATATGCACGATCCACTCTTGCATGGCCCTTTTCTTTATCACTTTGGCGCGTTGCTCTATTTGCTCTTTGGCGATAATGATATGACGGCGCGGCTGGGAGTTGCGCTCTTTGGCACGGCTTTAACGCTCTCGCCCTACCTGATTCGGCGCGAATTGGGGCGACCAGTAGCTTTAATGGCCGCAGTTTATCTGCTAATTTCGCCCTGTTTCCTCTATATGGGCCGTCTTTTGCGTCACGATATGTATTCAGTGCTGTTTGAAATGTTGGTTTTCATCGGCATTGTGCGCTATACCACGACTCATCAAGCGCGGTGGCTCTATCTTAGCGCAGCAGCCTTTGGTTTTATGTATGTTAATCAGGAAACAAGCTATCTTTTCCTCTTGATTATGGCTGCTCCCCTCACTTTACTTTTCCTTTGGCGCGTTTACAAGCCTGGAATTGCCCTTCTAGGCTTTTTAGCTCTTGCCTTAGTGATTCTCGTCTTTGTCTTGCCTGGTCAAGCCCAAGTAGACGGTTCGCATAATGCGGTTCGAGATGAAAAAGGGCAAATGAAATTTACTCCTGGCCCGATTTTTGGCTGGAAACCGCTCGAAACCAGTGATAATGGCTATGCACTGCGAGTTCGGAACCGTTCAGATAATGATGGTGGGCGTTCGCTCCTTGAAAATATTGGTGAATACGCCAAAGATTTGTGGAAATTTGTAAGTCATCCCGCGCTTCTGACCGCAAAAATCCTATCTCTGCTTGTTTTAGGAAGTTTGATCTGGCTGATCTGGTGGCGCAAAGGGAAAGATAAACTCACTGCCTGGCAACGCGCTCGGCAAACCGAGTCACCGACCAGTGGTGGTTATCATGCCATAGCTGCCTATGCCAGTCTTGCCAAGAATTGGCGTTGGTTGTTCGCTTTGAGTATCTTTTTGACAATCTACATTCTCTTTTTCACTGCTTTTCTGAGCAATATGCTTGGGATAATCACTGGAACGACAGGTTCACTGCTCTATTGGCTGGCGCAACACAATGTTGAACGGGGAAGCCAACCAAACCACTATTATCTCGTGCTTTTAGGCATCTACGAACCGTTACCGCTATTCTGGGCTATCATTGGTACTCTTAGCATTGGTGGTGTTTGGTTTTGGCGTTGGTTGCAAACCAAGCAACTTAAACAACCAAAATTAGCGCCTCCACGCCTTCCCTTCGTTTTCTTTACTTTGGTTTGGTGGGCGGTAGGCGCTTTTGTCATCTACTCGTGGGCGGGCGAAAAAATGCCCTGGTTGAGTATTCATGTTGCTTTACCCCTTGTTTTGCTTGGCACATGGTCTTTCCAAAAGACTATTGAGAACCTTTCTCAAGGTTCTGGAAGCCAAAGCCAAGGGAAAGTAGCTAAACCTCAAACTGAAACAGAGATAAAACTGCTTTCTGTTCCTACTTTGGTCTTTGGGGGAGCTTTTGCTACCATCACGGGCCTAAGTTTTGTCTTACTAACGGTTTATTTCAGTGCCGCCAAACCTAAAGATTTGCCAGGTCTGATTATTGGGTTAGTTTTGCTGGCACTGTTTGCCATTTTGTTTGGCGCTGCTGGGTTTAGTTGGGGCTGGCGCTGGGCAAGTCGTACTTTGCTCGTCTGTTTCACCCTTTTAGGCTGCCTTTTCACCTGCCGCAATGCCTATCGTGCAGCTTTTCTTTTAGGCGACACGCCCCAGGAAATGCTCATTTATACCCAGACTTCGCCCGATGTTCGGCGAGTCGTTCGCCAACTGGAAGAGATTTCCATTCAGCAAACCAGTCGTTTGGATATGGCCATTTTGTATGATAATGAGACGGTTTGGCTTTGGTATATGCGAAATTTCAAAAATGCAGTGGCTACGGGGGCCCAATTATCTACTCCGCCTGCTGAGAAAGTTCAAGCGGTCTTGATGTTGCAAGAAAACTTAGATCGAGATGCAACGACCAGAGAGAATTTACGCGATTTTCGGGTGCAAAAACTACCTTTACGCTGGTGGTTCCCCGAAGATCAGATTTATCGCTTGCAAAATAAATGGACTGATGAGCCGCTTGACAATACTTCGCTTTTGGCGCGGCTGCTCCGCAAACCTTTTGAATATGAGACCGCGAAGCGGCTTTGGCAATTTCAGATCTATCGTGAACCTCGTTCGCCGCTTGGCTCCTCAGATTTCGTCGTTGCCGTTCGACCCACAATTGCAAATCAGCTAGGTTTGGGCATGGGAGCCGAAACAAAGTAACTCTATCGAATTGAATCGAAAGTAAAGCTATGGCTACTGAGATCCTTTCCCCTTCACCGCGACAATCATTACTGGAAAAAGCGATTGTCTTACCCCAATTTCATTGGGAATTTATTGGCTACGTGGTGATTATCATTCTAAGTCTGCTTGCCCATTTCTGGGGCCTGAGTACGATGGCCATGCACCACGATGAATCGATTCATGCTTGGGCCAGTTGGAATTTCTATACAGGTCGGGGAGGTTTTACCTGCGCTAATGGGGGTTCTTCAGCGACTTATTGCTATGATCCTGTCTATCATGGGCCAGTCCTCTACTTCCTAACCTTCTTTTCCTACTTCCTTTTCAACGATGGCGACTGGCAAGCTCGCCTTCCAATGGCTTTAGCAGGGTCGACAATGGTGTCCTCTTGCTGGATGCTTCGGCCCTATTTGGGGCGACGGGGCGCACTTTTGGCCGCTGTGCTGGTCGGTTTTTCCCCTTCCCTCCTCTATTTTACGCGCTTTGCCCGCCATGATGGGTTGATGGTTTTGTGGGAAATCTGGATGCTAATCGGCTTCTTTCGCTATTTAGAAACAGGAAAAGCCGCTTATCTCTATCTTTTAGCCACAAGTATTGCGCTGGCTATTGGGACGCATGAGCTTTACTACATTTTATTCTTTATCTTTGGAACCTTTATCGGCCTCAGAATCTTAGCAGAAAGTCGGTTTACCCACTATTTAGACTTTGCGCTCCTGGCAATTCTTGCTCTGCTGGGCATTTTGATGCTTTGGAATCCCTTATTGCCCATTGGAAAAGGCTTGTATCTCGGCGAAAAGGCTTTTCTGGTTGGTTTTATCCTTGCAGCAGGCTGGCTGGCCCAACGAGCTTTGAGCAATCAGCATTTCTTTTGGCAACGTTTAACCGACCTTTGGAAGAATCAACGCCTAACGCTCTGGGTCGCAATTGGAATCTTGGTAAGTATTTACCTTGTACTCTATACAACCTTCTTTGCTTACCCTCGTGGCGCAATTGATGGTCTCTATGCAGGTTTATTCTACTGGCTTGGCAGTCAGCACGATTATGCCCGTGGCGATCAGCCTTGGTACTATTATCTAATGCAGCTTGGGATTTATGAACCGTTGAGCATCGCTTGTAGTTTTGGAGCGACGATCTACCTTATTCGCAGGTATATGCGCCAAAAAAGCGAAATCGATCAGAAAGATGCTGAAACCAACGAAAGTAAAACGCAAGCTGTGTCCAGTGACCAGCCGAAAAGAAAAACTCGCTTTCTGAAAGCCATCAGCCGTGGGCGGAGCAATCAGGCTTTCCAAACCCTGAGCAGCCATGAACTGGCCACTGCGACTTTCCCCCTTTTCCTGGTTTTCTGGTTTTTCAGTACCTTTGTTGCTTTTTCTTGGGCAGGCGAAAAAATGCCCTGGCTGGTTTCGCATATCGCGCTGCCTGGCAACCTCTTAGCGGCTTGGTTTTTGGAACAACTCTTGCGAATTGCTCAGGAAAAGCAAAAATCTTCAGAAACTTCGCTTGAAACCCCTGAGAAGCCTAAAGATAGCTTCCAAAACTGGTGCTGGATGCTCATACCACCGCTTGTTTTTACTTTAATCGTTCTTCTGTTTGTGAGTTTTTGGCGATTAAGCGCAAATACAAGTGGGCAAGCGGCGCAAACAAATTTGTTGCAAGGGCTGGTTCCTTTGATCTTCGTTGGGGGACTCGTTTATGCACTGCTTTCGCTAGGCAAAGTGCTGGGCCTAAAGCGACTTTTAGCCGTTACGGCCTTAACGCTTTTGACGCTTTGCGGGGCTTATATGCTGCGGGCAACTTCCTTAGTCGTTTATGCACATCCTGATACCCCGATTGAACCCCTTGTTTACACCCAAACCTCCCCCGATGTTCCACATTTTGTCGAGGACATTCGCATTTTAGCGATTAACCAGACGCGCAATCATCGCACAGCAGACGATGTCGCGGGTGGCCTAAGTATGCCTATTGCGGTTGACAGTGGCGGAAAAGATGGCGATGGCTCTCTGGCATGGCCGCTTCAATGGTATTTGCGTAATTTCCAAAAGGTTCTGTGGAAAAATGGCAGTACCTTTGCAGCTAAAGACCTTGAAACACAACTTCCTGATGGTTCTAATGGTTCTGTGCCAATTGTAATGCTTTATAAGCCACATGTTACCGACGAAGTGCGAGCTATCTTGCAAGATAAGTATGTGCAGCCTTATGGCGAAACAAATGTCTTTAATTGGTGGTTTCCTGAAGGGGACAAATGTAGCCCCGATAAGCCAGGCTACAAACAGTTCTATTTCAGTGCCTGGACGGCCAAAGATCGGGTTACGGCTGAAGCGCCAAAAGGCTGTGGCGCAGCCGCCAAAACAACGCAATTTAGTGCGCCCTGGGCCCCTGTGATCTGGCCCCTTCAGCCCCAAAATTGGGAAACTTTGCGAAAATACCTTCTCTACCGCGATCTCCCAGGCGACTTGACTCCAGGAGCCCGCGAAATGGAGATCTGGGTTCGGAAGGATTTGGTGAGCAGTTTTGGCGAGCAGGGGCCAACTAAGGCAAGCAGCACTTTTCTCCAGCTACTCGCCCAGCAAGCCCTTGGTTCCCCTGACCAACTGAATAACCCTACGGGGCTTGTTATGGACAACCAAGGGCTAATTTACGTTGCGGATACCCAGAACAATCGCATTCAAGTCTTTGACCCAAATGGCAATCTTGTTCGGACATTTGGCAGTTTGGGGCGCGGCGAGGGCCAATTTAATGAACCGCGAGCTTTGGCCCTTGACCCAGCAAACAATCTTTATGTTGCGGATACCTGGAATGCGCGGATTGTCAAAATGACGCGGGAAGGGCAATGGCTTAAAACTTGGGGGATGGGCGAAAAAGAGATTCAGAGCGGGCGCTGGGCTACGATTACGGAGGGCACTGCGGAGGCGAATGCTGCTAATCCGCTAGGCCTTTTTGGCCCGCGAAGCGTAGCCGTAGATGCCAAAGGACGCGTCTACATCGCCGATACGGGCAATCGGCGCATCGTGGTGACGGATGGCGATGGGAATTTTCTCTATCAATGGGGTTCTAACGGCAGCGCAGCGGGGCAATTTAATGAGCCAGTTGCGGTTGCTTTGGATGCCAGTGGCAAAGTCTATGTGGCTGATGTTTGGAACAGTCGGGTGCAAATTTTTGAACCTGGCGCGGATGGCAACGTCGCGCCTGTGCCCCTTGTCACCTGGCAAGTAAGCGGCTGGAAGCCCAATTCCTACGATGACCCGTCGCTGGGAGTCAGCCCTGCGGGGCAAGTCTACGTTAGTGTCCCCAGCCAGCAGCAAGTCTTAGCCTTCACGCCACGCGGTGAGCTTACGCTGCGCTGGGGCAGCGCGGGCCAAGATTTGGCTTCTTTCGATTTGCCGAGCGGCATTGCGGTGGGGAACGAAGGAAGCATCTTGGTGGTTGACCGAGGCAATGCCCGTGTTTTGCGCTTCCGCCTCCCAGAAGTAAAACCAAATAGCTAAAACTGCAACCTTTTGAAGAAATTAAGAGCTTAACTAGCGTGACCAACTGGTTGCGCTAGTTTTTTCTCTCTGTTTTTGAAGCCCTAGATTCGGTAGTCCTGGAAGGGTAGGGGCCTTTGGGAGTCTTTTTGGCAACTGGAAGCTAAAGCCCTTGGCCTTCTGAAAGCTTAACTTTCCCCCCTTTGTAGTAGATTTACGTTTCTTGCTAAAAAGGTAATAATAAAACGTTCTTTTTGATAAGCTATTTTTATAAAAACTGTTTTAGTCAGCAATAAGTTTAATCTTTTGGTAATCAAACAGTAATCAACTAGCTAATGTAGAAGCTTAAAAATTCCCTATACTACCTAAGCCACTGGTTAATGTGATCTAAGAGAGAAAATTGGCGCTATCTGAAGATAGTGCAGTTTTGGTGACCTTGGGGATTTTGTATTATTTTGGCTTTGTTGAGTTTTTGTGATTTTATCTCAAACAAAGATTTTATTTTTGTTTTCATTTTGTAGTACCAACTGTAGTATTAAACTAATTAGTAGGCTTAAAAGGCTTGAAAGGTCAAAAGATGTCCATGAATAGTCCTAAAAACACCCAAGAAGGAGATAAGTCCTTACCTTGGAAGAAGCTAAGTTTTTGATAATGTAGGAAATACCAAAGGAAGTTTGCTATGGAAACAAAGCTTTGCGTTTTTTTGTCTTACGCCTCAAGAGACCGATTAATTGTTCGGCGGCTGTATGACCAATTGCTTGCTATCGAATCCCTTGAACCGTGCTTTGATGATGAAATCTTGCTCCCAGGAGGCGATTGGGAACAGGAAGTGGCCAAAGCGATTGGGTCAGCAGCGGTGGTGGTGGTTTGCCTTTCGCCGAATGCCATTACGTTGGCCAATGATCTCCATTGGGAAATTACTTACGCGCTGAAGGTGGCCACAAAGCGTGCTGGCGCTCCTCCTCTCCTGATTCCTCTTAAACTGGCCGAATGCCATATCCCCCAACAACTTGCCCATTGGAGTTGGATCAATTGGTTTGAGAAAAAAGGCCCTGAACGTTTACTGCACTTGCTTCAGGAGTATGCTGACCTTCACGCAACGCAACTGCCGCCTCCTTTGGCCAGCCCAGTGGTGAATGCACCCCAGCCTGCGACCTTAGTCACGGCTGAAGCCCCTAAAGCGACGTTCTTAGGGCCCAATAAGCAACAAACTTTGCCTAAAAGCCAGGGAGCAAAGCCCAATCAATTTCTCTTTTTGCTCCTTCTGCTTCTCGCGGGGAGCATCATTTCCCTGATTGGCTTTGCTTTTTCGGTAACGCCAGCCGCCAGTGCGTGGCTTGGCTCAGATAAGAGTTCTGTTTCAGGCTTGCTGAAACAACCCTTGGATAACTTTACAACCTCGCTGGTTGCCCAAACCAACCAGACGCTTCGAATCTTAGCCAAACAAAAGGTTTCTGCTTCAGAAGCTGAAGCATTTGAAAAAGGAGAGGCTCTTCTTGAACCAACAAAAAGACCAGCAACCCCCTTACCACGTAAAAGCTCTACCGCGACGGTGGCTCCAAAACTCCCGCCCACGGCGACTTTGATTCCCCGTTCACCAACGGTGGTTGCCATTCTCAAAGAGAAGAAGTTGCCTGCGACTTCCTATGACACACCCACAACGACAACTGTACCTGCTTCCCCTACACCCTTCCCTAGTGCAACGGCTTTGCCCCCTTCCCCTACACACTTCCCTAGCGCAACGGCTTTGCCCCCTTCCCCTACACACTTCCCTAGCGCAACCGCTTTGCCCCCTTCCC
>DCSM01000097.1 GCA_002325605.1 Chloroflexaceae bacterium UBA1466 | reverse complement strand
CGCCCCCTAAACTCCCTCCTTCACCCCCGGTAAAAGGCCCCCGATTAAACCCGTCGCGGTGCTAAGTAAGTTAATGGGAGTCCGCCCATCGGTGATTAGAACACTCTGGAGGCCTAAAGCCTGCAAGAGCTTCACTTGCGCCTCCGGTCCCGCTGCCGCGAGGGCCTTTAGCGTATCTTGACCAAGGGCGCTAACTTGTTGCTCAAACTGCGAAGTAGCTAAGGCCGCCATCCGTTCTGCCTTCTCTACCTCCAGGGTATTCAGGGCTTTCTGGTGCGCTACCTCCGCCGCTTGCCGCTCCCGCAACTGCGCCAACTCAACCTCAGACCTGATGCGCGTTGCCTCCGCCTCCTGCCGGGCTGCGTTCACCGTAACCTCCCCTTGAATCCGCTTGGCCTCGGCTTCCGCCTTCGCCTCCGCCGTCGCAACCCCCGTCGCCTCTATCGCATTGCTCTCCGCTTGCAACTCTAACAAGGCCATCCGCTCGCTTTCAGCCTCCCGTTGACTTACAATCCCTTGCCGCTCCAACCGCGCTTTAGCTTCCTGCTCAATCCGCTCTGCATCATGCCGGGCCGCTGCTTCCTGCGCCGAAGTTGTGATTTGAATCGCCAATTGCACTGACTTCTGAAGGCTCTTGAGCGTCTCCTCATCCACAGGTTCTACGGACTGGATGTCAATATTGGTCAGCACTAGCCCATTGGTCTTGAAACGGAACTCTTCCCGGACCCTTCCGCCCTCATCGCGCCCGAAGACTGCGGCCCGTATGATGTTTGCTGAATTGCGATGGAACTCATCAAACTTCACGCCAGCTACCGTCCCTCTAATCCGCGAAGCAATGGCCTTACACGCATCCCCTACGAAGTCTGGGACTTGGAAGAGCCGCGCCGCACCCGCCGCATCATTCCGATCTACATCAAAGAACCAATTGTACGCTAACTGCAATTGCAAACGGGCATGATCAGCAGTCTCGACCACAAAGATGTCGGTCATGAAGTCGGGCCCTAGAATCAGGACTAACCCCCGATTGACGTTTGGCCGCTTGGGCTTACTCCCAGAGAGACTCAAGACCGTGAAGACTTCATCTGGCCCCAACATTACCAGATCGGGCCCAAAGACAACCCTTGCAGCACGAGCTTTATAGTCGTGAATCTGCACCGCAGCATTCTGGGGAACATGGAAGACTAAAGCACGAGTTTTATCTCGTTGCAAAGCCTTATTCGCCCCTCCTGCGCCACTTTCCTTACTCTGTGAACCGTGCCGTTCGGCTATCGCATCCCCCCGCTGAAAGAGCAACTCTTCGACTATCGCAGGGATTTCCTTCGCCCAAAGTTCCTCATGAGGAGGGAGTAAGTAGGCTTGCGGCCCCCGTACCAACCGCAGTTCTCCATTCTTGATATTCCTCACATACAAGCCTTCATTCTTATCGAGTGGAATGGCTTTGCGCTGCTCTAAAACCGCCACTTGAATGGGAGGGGTATAGTCAGTAGGGCCCTCGATCATCCAAAGATCACCGGGCTTCCGTGGGTGGGTTCCATCATCAAAAGCGTCCCGCGCTTGGAGCAGCAGAGCCTCTTGTTCGCCCAGAACGTAGACCTTTCTGATCCCTCCCGCTAACTCCTCGCCAGGGTGAAGGAAGAAAGAGGTTCGACCTTTGCGAACTTCCCAGAACCCCCATTGAGGCTTTAGATCAGCACCTATGGGGTTGTTTACAATGCACCACTCCCGCTCCCCCAAGGTAGTCAAGGCAACCTCTCCAATTACCTTCTCATAAACGTCAGGAATATGCGTTTCAGCCTCCGCAAGAGTGACTAACCATTCGTCCCCGGCCCTGCGTTCATTCCCCCAGCCGTCGGTAAAGGTACGGAGAGCTTCGAGGTGTAAAGCCCCTTGTTCAGTCAGAACGTAAGCCTTTTGCAGCCCAACAACGCTCTCATCAATCCCTGGAAGATAAGCCCCTTCTTCCCTAATCAGCCACTCTTCTCCTGCCCGCCGTTGCTTACCTTGGTGGTCAATGCACGCTTGCCGCGCCAGCAGACGTAAGGCTTGATTGGGCTTAATGATCGTAGCTTTGATGGTCTCCAGAACCTCTACTTCAATGCGCGGAAGGTAAGTCCCAGGCCCCTCAAAAAGCCACTCCTGCCCCGCTTTCAAATGTACCTTATCTTCGATAAAGTCGCGGGTGGCCCGTAACCTTAACGCACTATTTGGCTCAATCACTTGCAGAGGTTTGACTTCCCCAACTAACTCTTCACCTGGATAGAGCGGGAAAGGTTCTTGCGCGAAGCGGATTTCCAAGTCCCCATGTTGCAGCCGCGCTTGCCCATAGAGATCAACCTGAATGATCCCTTCTGCGTCCTTAATCACAGGATTTGAAACGATACAATAGCGGCGCTGAGGCACGATAATCATCGCTGCCGGGCCTAAAACGAGGCGTTCATGGTCGCGCAACGTGAGCATTTGAGGCCCCACCTCCAGCCGCGTTACGCCCGTATTGTTATCCAAAACATGGATAAATTGTTGGGGTTTCAAGCGGATAATGCCATTGTTGATCGGCGCTTGGGGTGTGGACATATTAGCTTTCCTTTCGCAGCCAGTGGTCACTTTTGAAATAGCCTGGATTTAGTATACCACAGAGCAAGTTCTTCTGGGGCGCGACTTGCAAAAGGCCTTTTCTGGCTCCGCTTGCTGCGCTCTCGCTGTAGGCCTCTGGCGGCTGTAAAGACCCAAAAGTGCTTCTGAATTTGATGAATGAAACAGCCATGTTAGAATCACCTAAAGGCTGGATCGGGCCTAC
>DCSM01000082.1 GCA_002325605.1 Chloroflexaceae bacterium UBA1466 | reverse complement strand
GCGAAAGCCATACTTGCCAGCCCAATGGCTCCCATCAACCGCCCGATAGCTTCCAGGAGACTACTGGCAAAAATTGCCCGTTGGGGGGTAAGCAGAAGGAAGGTGAGGCCCCAAGTCAGCGTAGCAACAAGATAGATTTCAAGGGGAAGCTGCGTACTTTGCTCCGTTAGGTTTTTCCCGACTTCAAACCAAAGGCGAATGTGCGTGGAAAAGAAAAGGCTGGCGAGGGTGAAGAGTAGATCCCAAAAAAGAACTCCTCGCGTCAAGCGTTGACTTAATCTTTCAAACATAAACGATCTTTCTGATCAGGGCGAGCTAATCACTCTAGTTGTCTTTTCGTAAGTTTACCACTGGCGTGGAGGAAGGGCAATATCCCAAAAGAACTAGCTCCAGGGAGCCAAGATTCAGGCTTGACAAAGCTTCTAATTTATGCTATAGTTTCGCTAAATGTAAAATTAAGTTTTTCTTAGGAAGCGATCAACCAAATGGCGCAGCTCCAAGCTCAATTTTTTAGTGCCTTCTTTTACCCTCACCCCGATACGGTTTGGTTGCTTCGCGTTGAGTAGTTTATAAGCCAGTAAAAAGATACAGAGCGTGAAGCAACCAAGGCTTCACGCTTTTTCTGTTTGTAGATCTGGGCAATGCAGGCTTTGAGCCTGCTCCATTGAGAGGTATTCATGACGATCTGGTGTCGCGGGATTCGGGGAGCAACAACGGTAGGGGAAAACAGTCGGGCCGCAATCCTGGAAGCTACGCATGAGCTATTAGTTCAATTGATTGAAGCAAATGGTCTTCTACCCGAAGATATTGCGAGTGTTATTTTCACCACCACCCCTGACCTCAACGCCGAATTCCCTGCGGTAGCCGCACGGGAGCTAGGTTGGGTAGATGTTGCGCTCCTCTGTAGTCATGAGATTGATGTTCCAGGAAGTTTACGGCTTTGCATTCGGGTCTTGATTAACTGGAATACCCCTCGACGGGCCAAGGAAATCGTCCATATCTATCTCCGGGAGGCGCGAAGTCTTCGCTTAGATCGGGGGGCTTCATAGGAGCCAGCCAAGGGGAAAGAAGCAGCTTGTCTTGTTTCTCGCTACCCTCTGCTGACGCGAAGGGTGAAAATATGATCAGCGCAATTGGTGGAGTGCGGACAAACTTAATACAAGGTAAGGATAATTCAATGATCGTTGTAATGAATAACGATGCAACGGCGGCGGATATTGAGGCTATCCAAAAGCGGTTAGCCGAGTACGGGCTTAGAGGGCATCCCCTTCAAGGGGAAGAACGTTCGATCATCGGGATCGTTGGGGCCGCGATTCCACCGACCTTACGGGAGGAATTAGAGTTCTTCACGGGGGTGCGGCAGACCGTGCGAATCACCCGCCCCTACAAACTTACTTCCCGTGAGTTCTGTGCGAAAGATACCGTCGTAATGGTTCGGGGGATTCCCGTTGGGGGAAACGGCTGTGTAGTTATTGCGGGGCCTTGCGCGGTAGAGAATGAAGAGCAGATTATGAGTACGGCGCGGGCGGTCAAAGCGGCAGGGGCTACGATGTTGCGGGGCGGAGCTTTCAAGCCCCGTTCCTCACCTTACACCTTCCGTGGCCTAGGCGAGCCAGCCCTTCAGATGATGGCCCAAGCACGCGATGAGACGGGCCTATCAATTGTTACGGAGGTGATGACTCCCACCGATGTTGATTTAGTCGCCAAATATGCGGATGTCCTTCAGATTGGGGCCCGTAACATCCAGAACTATCAACTCCTGGAGGAAGTAGGGCGTACAAAGAAGCCGGTTCTGCTCAAACGGGGCCTTTCAACGACTATTGAGGAATGGCTCCTGAGTGCCGAATATATCCTCTCGCAGGACAATCCCAACGTTATTCTTTGCGAGCGCGGGATTCGGACCTTTGAGACCGCCACCCGCAATACCCTTGATCTCAATGCGGTAGCTTTGGTCAAACGCCGTTCCCATCTTCCCGTCATCGTTGATCCCAGCCATGCGACGGGCAAGTGGTATTTAGTCCCTTCTCTCTCGCTGGCATCTATCGCCGTAGGCGCAGACGGTCTCATAATTGAAGTGCATCCTGACCCAGATCGGGCGACCAGCGACGGCGGGCAATCCTTAACCTTTGAGAACTTCGCCGCCTTGATGAGTCGCTTAGGCGCGATAGCAACGGCCCTTGACCGTACCCTTCTTACGTCTGAAAGCTAAACTAAAAGCCCCTTTTGTGAGCCAGGCCCTTTGGGATTCTAAATCCCAAAGGGCCTTTAGCATGGCAAGCGTACATTAGCCAAGCTGTGACTGATTTGCACGAAACTAGCAAGTGTGGTACATTACACTTCCGTTTTCACCTATTGTAGGAGAATAAAGACCCAATGAACAGTCCGAAGTTGTGGGGGGTGATCTTTCTTGGTGGGTCACTCTTGGGATTAGCTTTACTCTTCAGTAGTAACAGTGGTCTGATGACCACGCTGTCTATCCTGTGGCGGGGGAAAACTTAAATGGGCTGTGCGGGAGGAGTTTGATGCCTCAAATTGTGAAAATTATGATCTGAATACTGATAATGGCCGCTTGGCAGTCTGGCAGGCTTTAACCGCTCTAATGCCTGCCGAATGTCAAGCCAACTCTAAAGCAGATGGCTGTTATGAATTGATTGTTGGTTTTATTGCCCAAAATCCCAAAAACAAAGATGGTGGCGTTTCAGCGGGTTATACTTATGGCAAACCGACCAACATCGTTGTTGCCACCCACCAAGACGCAGCCGCTACCGTGGCCCATGAAATTGCTCATACTTATGGCATTGGGGATACTTATGATGGTGGCTCGATTCGGTGTAGCGTCAACCAAGGCTATGCCAGTATCACTGGGAAAATTTGGGATGAGCAAGAAACGGCCAAGGGTGGCCTAAGTTTATGCAAAGAGACCAAGCATCCCCAATATGATATCATTCTCATTCCCGCCGCCACTTATCATCCCTACGAAGTAGGCAAACGGGGAAAATTAGCTGATGTCGGGGATTATATGGGGTCTTCGGCTAAACAAGAGGATATGTGGACTTCGGCGGGGGTTTACGATTGGCTCTTTGACCAATTAGCTCCACCAGCAGCAGCAGTTTCAGCTAGTCCCGATGAGCGCTTGATCTACTTTTTTGGGACAATTAACCCCAAAACCAAAGTGGTTGATTTGGAACCGTGGGAAACTTTTACGGATACGATAGAAACTACGGTTGCCGCAAAGGGATCATATTGGATTGCGGGACTGAATGCCAGTGGGCAACAAGTTGTCAGTCAAACCCTAGAAGCAGACTTGGCTCCGCCTGCGGCAAGAGGGAACAAAACTGAAGCCCTTTCAGAAGTACCTTTTGAAGGAACGATGCGCTTCCCTGCGAATGTTACCCAATTCAGAATTATGAAGCAGACGGAAGTCTTAACAACCATCAAGGTGAGTGCCAATGATCCCCTCATTACGAATGTTTCCCTGACCCCTGCCGAAAAGCTAGGTAACGTCTACACCATAAGTAGTGGGGTTTACACCATCACTTGGGAAGCAAATGACCTCGATGGTGATAAACTAACCTATAGTGTAGAATACAATTTTGACGTGACCAATCCCGCATCTGAATGGATAATTTTGGAAACTGGTCTGACTGAAAACAAGTTGGACATAGATTTCAGTGATTTACCAGGGTCGACTCATGCTCAGATTCGGGTGATCGCTAGTGATGGCATCCGTTCAAGTAACCCAGCTAGTGTGCAAATCAATGTACCCGTCAAAGCTCCCGAAGTTTGGATTGATGACCTCGCCTGGGGGGATACCTACGCCGTTGGCGACGAGGTAGAATTGAGTGCTGAAGCATACGATTTGCAAAGTGAATTGTTGGAAACCCCACTTGCCCTAGAGTGGCGTTCCAATTTGACTACCAATGTTTTAGGTACAGGTGATTCGCTTGTGGTAGACAATTTGCCAAAGGGCAATCACATCATCACCGTGAAAGCTACAGCTGCTTCGGGCCTCACGGCAACCGACACAATTAGTTTGACGGTTAAGTAAGCTTTAACATTAGCCTTTGAGAGCCAGGCCCTTTGAGCTACTGTAGCTCAAAGGGCCTTTCGTATGCTTTAATTAGAGTACAATCTTGTGTTAAACCCTCATTTGTGATATATTGGATTTCTGGTTTTATCTACTGTAGAAGAATAAAAGCCTAATGAACATTGCGAGATTTAGTTCAAAATGGTGGTGGCCTGTATTTTGGTGGGGTTCACTTTTAGGGTTAGCTTTCCTCTTTAGTAGGAGCAAGAGTGTAACTATCACGCAAGCGCAGGAAAATCCAATTCCTCGTAGCCCAATTGTTACTAAAATGCTTGAGGAGATAAAAGAAAGCGATTTGTTCAGCTACACAGGATACCTAAGTGGTAAATTTCCTATCATCCTTAATGGGCAAAGCCTTAAACTAGAGACTCGGAATCAGCTTTCAAGCGATTCTATCTTAAAAGCCAC
>DCSM01000121.1 GCA_002325605.1 Chloroflexaceae bacterium UBA1466 | reverse complement strand
GCTTGTCGAAGGGAACGGCCCCTAGCCGCGAACGCTTACGCCTTCCCTTCCACCACCCGCACCTCCGCTGCCGTCAGCCCATAGAGCCGATAAACCTGCTCATCAATTTCCGCTTCCAGCGCCGTTACGTCAGCCGCAGAGTTGGTTTGTTTGACCGCTAAGATGCGCTCAACGATGACTTCGATTGCAGCTTGCTGCACGGGCGTGGCGGCGGGAATTGGGATTTGCGAAACGTACATTGGCTTGAACTCATATACCCCACCAGTCTTTTTTGCTGCTGTTTGAGCAATTAGATATTGTGTGGTCTTGGAATTGAGTATAGCTAACAGATATTTACTATCAGAGACTATTGTACAAGCTGGAGCGCTTAGATAGTTTCCTGCAAGAGCAAAGGCAAATTGGGGCCGAGTTGCTAGGTTTCCCCACACAATCTGAGATAGCTCAAATTCTTGCCAGTAAGCAATGTTATCCTGAATCTCATACCATTGGTAGCTTCCTGGTTTTCGTCCGCCAGCCCCACCTGGCATAAGCCGAGCTTTGAATTGAAGTAAGTGCTTATGAATTGCAGGGTACTGGTTGATGTCAACTCCACGACGAGTAAAGATGAGCCACAAATCCTGGTAATTCACGCGCCAGCGCTTCACGTCGCGCCCGCGCAAAAAAGGCTTGAGCAATTCTGCCGATGAAGGATGCTCGGCAATTAGCCGATCTCGCGTGGCGCGGTCTACAACAAACGCTTCATTGAACCCAGTGGTAATCCCCCGATAAAACCGCCCTTGCACATATTCGCCCAGCGGTGTGCCTGCTTTGCGGAGCTTGTCAAGCAAGCGCAGGGTTATAGGCACTTCCAGCCGCCAGCCCTCGGCGGTCAATTCCTTCTGGGCCAATAGAAAGCTCTGGGTGGCAAAGACCTGCTCAAAGGTTAAGTCCTCAGCCCCAGGTTGATAGGTCATGGCACGGATGTGATGCCCCGTAGGACAGGCATCCTGCCTGTCAGACAGGCTAGAAGCCTGTTCTACGCCTTCAAACAGGCTAGAAGTTTGTTTTACAGGTGATTGTTTCTTCACAACGATGATGCACGTATTCACACTTGCCGTGAAAACGGCCACGTCGCCAAAGTCTATGATCTGCTGGATGGTCACTTTGCTGCTCAGAAAGTGGCGCAGTTTGTTGCCATAACCCGCCCGAAAAAACGTGTTGCTAGAGATGTAAGTGAGAATCCCGCCCGCTTTGAGCAGGTTTATGCCGCACTCGTAGAAGTAGACGTAGAGGTCGGCGACTCCCGTGTAGCACGAATAGGTTTGCTGAAAAGCGAGCTTGAACTCTTTGATCTTCTCCTGGCGCACATACGGCGGATTGCCCACCACAATCGCAAAGCCCTCGGCGATGCCAAACATCCATTCAGCATCAAAGAAGGGCGCGGTGGTGTTCTGGTCGTAAGGGTTCCAGTGTGTCAACAAATCCGCCGTCGCGCCGGGCATGCCATCGTGCTTGAGTTCAACGCCAATCTGTTGCCGAATATACTGGTCTTCGGCCCGATATTTGCGCTTGGTTTGGGGGGTTTTAGCCCCAAAATGGCGCTGGCGGACGGTGCTGAGTTCCTTTTCCAAATCGACAACCTTACCACTGCGTAAGGCTCCCTGGCCGATCTTTGCACTGAGCAAGGTATTCGCGGCGACAAAGCGCGTTTCCAGGTTGGGAAGAGCCAGAATCCCACGGTTTTCTAAGCTCTTATCGGGTTGTTGGTCGACAATTAGGGCAATAAAACAGCGCAATTTCGCAATTTGCACCGCAATCGGTTGAATGTCTACGCCATAAATGCAATTCTGAATGAGATAGAGCTTGCGGGCGTAGTCCAGGCTGTCAAAATCGAAAGCGCGATCCAAAGTTTCAAGAGCCGCATCACGGGCTTTGGCCTCATCAATTTGGTTCGCTTTGGCCATTTGCGTAGCCTTCCACAACTGATTTTGGGGGTCGAGCTTGGCGAGCAAAAAGACCAATTTTTGCAACACGCCAATGGGAAAAGCGCCCGAACCGCAAGCGGGGTCGAGGACTTTGACGTTGTCAATGGCTTGAATGAGTATTCGGCGCTCTTCGGCACTGAATTGCGGCTCTTCATGGTTGTACGCCAAAAGGTGGCGGAGGCGGTCTTCTGTAGGATAGGCATCTTGCCTGTCCCTTTCCTTGGACAACAGGCTAGAAGCCTGTGCTACAGGGGGCAAGCCCTGTTCTACGGCTGAATTAGGCGTAGGATAGGCATCTTGCCTGTCCCTTTCCTTGGGCAACAGGCTAGAAGCCTGTGCTACGGGGGGCAAGCCCTGTTCTACGGCTGAATTAGGCGTAGGATAGGCATCCTGCCTGTCCACACCCTTTAACACCAGGCTAGAACCCTGGGTTACAATTATCCCAGCTTTCAAAGGATTTTCAACAATGTACTGCTCAATTCGTTGCAATTCGGCAGGGTTCCGTACAATGTGGTCGTAAGATTCTTCCTGCCAAACACTCCCTGTTTTCTTCAAAACTTTGTTTATCTGTTGTGCAGTATATGATTTCCAGGAATGGAGAATAGTAGAAAGTTCATAATCAGGAGCAGGAGTAACAATTGCATGAACATGGTTAGGCATTACCACCCACTCCCCAAGCAGATACCGCTTGCCGTCAAAATACCGCAGAGCATCGCCAACCAGTTGGGCAATTGTTGGATTGCCTAACACACAATTTCCCATTCCTCCATCGAGCCAGTCTTCAATTCGTTGAGAAAAAAGGCGGCGATATTCTTCCATATCTTTACCTTCCAGGGGCGTGGGATGTTTTTTCAACCATTCATCACGTTCTCGTTTCCATTGAAGAAGTCTTTGTTGCGGGATTGAATCAGCAAGCCGAAAAGTAATGAAGTATGTTGCTCTCTGCATATACCAATGCGGCAAATGGCGTTTGCTCGTCTTCAAAGTTTCTTCGGCAGGCGGAGGATAGGCATCTTGCCTGTCCCTTTTGTTTGGTAACAGGCTGGAAGCCTGTTCTACGGGGTTGGGGAGCCACAGGCTAGAAGCCTGTTCTACGCTTTGTGCAAGATACGCCAGCAACGACTCGTCGACCATATAATTGACAATTTCACGGGGCGTGTAGAACGAGCCAGTCTGTTTGCGAGCGGTTGCACCCGTTTCAGGGTTGTAAGCGGCCAATAAGTTCTCAAAAACCTGCCCCAGTAATTCAGGATCAAGCGCAATTTCTTCCTCAATCGGGGTGTTTTCAGTCACGGTAAACTTGTAACTGTGGAGAATGCGAAGTAAACCGCGTACTTTGTAGCGTTTACCCTTGGTATCATACGTTTTGTTGAGGTCGACATCTTGCTCCTGAGCGAAGAAGAGGAAATTAGGCACTGAAAGCGGATTCTTTTGCTCATCCGAAAAGCCATCAATGCGAACCACCTTGTTTAGCTCATCCTCGTAATCCAAACATTCAAAAAGGCCGCCGTTGAGAAAGGGAATTTTGCACAGAAGCTTGAGCATTTGAGCAGTTTTGTCTGGGGCAAAATAATCCTGATAGCGGTACAGCGTCGTGATAAGGCGATTCTGGTCGCGGCCCCCACTAGCATTCTTTTTGCGAAACTCGCGCTTGTCCATCTCCTGATTCAGTGTTGCAAAGAAGAGATTTTGCAAGATCGCCCGATAATAAGTGCTGACGGTGGGGGACATATCAGTCAGCAGTTCTTTTAGTTTCGCTTCATTGAACAAATCGGGAGGGATTAAACCCTTTTCTTTGACAAACCAGACAAAGATCAAGCGGGTAATCAAGCGAATAATGGCAATATCGTTGCGTTTCGCTGCGTCTGGCTCGCCACCCGCAGGGAAAGTAACGTTTTGGGTGGCCCAAAAATACCAATTCGCAATTTCACGGTAGAAGCGCTTATTAAGTTCTGAACTGCTGAGGGAATTTTCCCAAGCCCGTTGCAATTCGACGAAATTACTAATGGGATGATCTTTTGTGAGGTTTGACAAGGCCAGGTCGGCTAAGATCTCAAGATGGGCCCGATGCGGGTTGGTCGTGCAAATGTCTTTGATCAGGGTCACTTTTTCCAACACATCTTTGGATATATCCCGCTTGTGCAAGCGGCGGTTGATGATGGAAATGGTCAAAGTTGTCCCATGCTGGAAGAGAAGCAGGATGGGCATTGGAAAGTGTTTATTCACTTCGCGGGTAATGGTGGCCAACTCCGTGCGGGTATAACTTTTCTTGTGCAGCCGAATCGCAAAGAAGAGATAGGATTCAATGCGCGAATTGTCAACCTGGACGGTGGAATTAAAAAGGGAATTTTGCGGTTGCATCTCAGCGTCGGTGATCTGAAACAGCACGTCTACGGTCTGCCACTCCGCGAGAGAGGCGCGGGCAGGGTTCAAATGGAAGCCAAAGTGATCCTGGAGGCCCTGGGCGGTATTGGCTGGAAGCTTTAGGGTACGATTACTCTGATAGTCAAGAGTCGTGAAAAGAGCAAGCGCATTGGCGGAAAGAGTAGATTGCGAAGCGAAACCTCGCAAAGCGGCTTGAATTTGCTGTTTGAGCGAAGAGTCAGTCATGGTTTGTCCTTACGATTCTGTTCTTCTGTACTAAGAAGATGCTCCAACATCTCAACTAAAGGAGGGAGATCAATGGTCACAGTCGCCCACATGATGTCGAAATCTATTGCATCATAGCCATGGATGAGACGGTTCCGCAACCCGATAATCTGTCTCCAGAGTATTTCGGGGTGGCGAAGCTGAGTTTCTTCGGGAACCCGCCGCGCTGCTTCGCCAACAATTTCAAGCAGACGCACCAAAGAAAGTTGTACCAGACGCTGTTGGTCGAGTTCAGCACGCGACCTGGTTTGGCACAATTCTATAGCTTCTCGTGCATGAGCCAGCATGTGCTGTAAAGCAACCTGAACCTTATGCTTGCTTATAAAATACCTCGGCTTCGGCCTCAACCTGCTGCCGAAAGGCAGGGTTGAGAAATTGGGGAGTGTTCAAATCAACTTGACGACCTAACATCCGAGATAGCTCCAGTTCCATTCCAAAAAAAGCCAGCCCAGGGATATGCTGGGGATCAAATTCAACCAGAATATCCAGGTCACTGCCAGGTTGAAAATCATCCCGTAAGACCGAGCCAAAGAAGGCAAGTTTCCGAATGTGATGCTTGCGACAAAACGCGGCCAGCATTTGGCGATCTAAATCGAGGTTCATTGTTCTTGATCTCGCGCTAAAATCACGAGCCATGTTACCAGATTAAAGTCAGTGAGTTTGTGGGCCTGCTCAGTTTGGGGAAGCAACTTTGCGCCGCGCTCCGTCAGCAACTGCCCAGCCATGCGCCGCTGAAAGGTCGCTGCGATTGATTCAACGGCCTTTAGCAGCAACTTGTTGGAAGCGGTCATCTCCTTGCCATTGTCGGTCTTGCGGTCAAAGGCGCGGCAAAGTACTTGGTAAGGGTTGGAACCTTTCGCTGCCAAAGTGCGCCAAATCTCCAGAATCTGGCGCGGTTGCCCAAAACTCAACCGTACTTCGCCATTCTCGCGCACATAGACGAGGTAGAACGGGTGCAAAGGATTGATTTCATTTTTCGCCGCTTGCGTCTCTTTCTGCTGGAGACAAAAGATAACGCCGGGGCCAATAATGGGGTAAGCGGGGTTGGGCGGCACAACCGCAAACATCCCAAAGGGAGCCTTCTCCAGGAGTTCGCGTTTGCTCTGAAGATACGCTAGGAGTTCTAGGCGAAATTCGTCTAACGAAAACTCATCGAGCTTGAAGTTTTCATCTAGGTCTTCCAGGTAGGGAATTTCCGCCTTGAACCGCAAAAGCTGCTGGTCGCGGTAAGTAAGCTCTTGGGTGATTAAATCCTGGGTGGCCAGCGGATTATCAGCACCCGTCGCCGTAAGGTCGACCAGCGCCATCCGCGCCTCGACGCGGTCTCGCAGGTTGAGATACTTTTCTAAGGAGGGAGTGGGCCAGAAGTTGACAAGTTGAATAGCGGCGTTTGGGCTACCGATGCGGTCAATCCGCCCAAAGCGTTGAATAATCCGCACAGGATTCCAATGAATGTCGTAGTTGATCAGGTAATCACAATCCTGCAAATTTTGCCCTTCAGCGATGCAGTCGGTGGCGATGAGCAAGTCAATTTCGGCGGTCTGATTCAGACTGGTGATTTGAGATCGCTTTTTGGCCAGGGGCGCAAAGTTGGTCAGAATCTGCATAAAGTCGCGGGAGCCGAAAGAGGTTTGGTTGGAACCCGTGCCCGTCACCAAGGCCACATGAATGCCCAAATCTTCTTTGGCCCAACGCTGGAGATTATCGTATAAGTAGGTAGCGGTATCCGCAAAGGCCGTAAAAACTAAGACTTTGCGGTTGGGCTTGCCCGCCTTCATTGCCGTTGGCTGCTTGACCTTCTCGGCAATCAAGGCTTTCAGATGCGCCAGCTTCGCATCACGTTCAACCGTCACCTGGGCCGCCGAAGCATGAAGGAGACTAACTTGCTCCTTATCCCGCTGTAAATCCTCCAGCCAAGCGGCCACATCAAGGTGGGCCAACTTGAATTTGAGCTTTTTGCCGACTTGAAAGGCCATTTGCAACTCCTCATCTTCTTCCGCCGCAAGCCCTAAATCCTCAAAATCCAGGTCAGGATTTTCAGCTTGGGCCTGCTGGAATTGCTTAATCTGCTCCTCCAAACTTTCGATCTTCTTTATTGTCCGATCCAGCGTGATGGTGAAGGAATGAACCGAACTTTCCAAGCGCTTGAGGAAATTGACCTTCATCATCCCGATTAAGTAATGTTCCCGCGTAGCCTGGTCGAAGTTAGGAACACTTGGCACGTTGTAGAATTCTTGATTCTGCTCTAAGACATATTTTGAGGGGTTGAAGAGCGAAAGTTGATATTTAGAGATTTCTTCGCTCAGACGGTCATAAGACATGAAGCGTTTTTGCCGATCAATGTCATCGAGAAAGATCGAAATAGGCTTCAGGCGCTGTGAAAACCCCCCAAGTTGTTGAATGGTCGCGCTATAATAGGTTTGAATGTGCTTGCGCGAGCGGGCAATGGTAAGCGCATCCAGGAGCGCGAAGAGCGCCGAGCCGAGACGGTTGGCCAAATCTTGCGGATCGGGTTTACTGCTTTCCTTAGACCATTCGTTAAAGGTGCGCTGCGCTTCATTCAAAGTATCCCGCAAGCTCTTAATGCCCAAAGAAGTTTGAAAAGCGCCGTCTTTACCTTCGGCGATCAGCGCAAGAAGGTTGTGAAGGTCGGTTAAATTGTTATTCACGGGGGTGGCCGATAACAACAGAACTTTCGTCTTGACCCCGCCCTTGATGACCCCTTCCAGCAATTTCTTATAGCGGCTTCCTTCGTGGTTACGAAAGTTATGGGCTTCGTCAAGCACGACCAAATCGTAATTGCTCCAGTTGAGCATTGCCAAGTCAAGATCGCCGACCTTTCCTTGCTCGCGGCTGAGGTCAGTATGCGATAGCACCGTAAAGCTAAAGCGGTCTGGCTTAAAGGGATTAAGGTCGCTGTTGTTTTGGGCCTGGTAGACCGTCCAATTCTCGCGCAACTTCTTAGGGCATAAGACCAGTACCCGCTCATTGCGAAGCTCAAAATACTTGATCACGGCCAGAGCCTCATAAGTTTTGCCCAACCCGACGCTGTCGGCGATGATACAGCCATTATGGGCCAGGATTTTGTCAAGGGCCCCCCGTACCCCGTCGCGCTGAAACTCGTACAAAGCTTGCCAAATGGTGGTATCAATCAGTTGTTTTTCTTCGGCCAAGAGGCTGCGCTTGGCTTGCTGGGCGAGATAGGATTCAAAGACGTGAAAAAGCATTTTGTAGTAGATAAACTTAGGCGCGTTATCAGCATAGAGTTGGGCCAAGTAATCTAGCACTTGCTGCTTAACATCCTTCACGATGATTTTGTCATGCCAAAGTTCATTAAACCAGGCTTTGAGTTCGTGGCGGTCATGAGGGTTGTCGACCACCAAGTTGAGTTCAACGTTGTTGCTTTGGGGCTTCAAACCCAGCCCTGCCAGCGTGAAATTGGAACTGCCCAAAATAGCGGCTTCCTCGTCGCCGTTCGTGATGTGATAGAGTTTGCCGTGCAGCAGCCCCGCCCGCGTGACGGAACGAATATCGACCTGCTCCCTAATCCAAGCTGCACATTCACGGGCGATCCGTTTCTGCTGGAGGACATTAGCGAGACTCAAGCCTTCCTCCAAAAGCCCAAAGGCTTGGGATGCGCTTTTCACAGGGTCAATGGTCGGGAGGCTCCGAGGTTCGCCGTAGAGAAACCGCAGGCGTTTAATGGGGCCCAGCCACTTTTTGAGTTCCTCAAAGGCGTAGATCGTGAAATAGGCAGAGACAATCGAGAGCGCAGCATCTGGCTTGATTGTTTCGCGCAGAAAATCGGCGACACTGCCACGGTTGCGATTGTCACGGATGCCAGAGCCTGGCCTTTGAACTTGTTGTGCTGCGTCTTGGGGTTTTTTAGGCATTGGACGGTCCTTTGCTTTGTTTTTCAAAGATTAGCGCCCCAAAGTTTTGGTCGCGCTCGAAAAAGCTCATTTCTCCCCAACTTAACCTTTTGTTGGTTGCATTCTACCCTACGATGTGGTAAAATCCGGCCACTAGCGATGTTCCTATTCGCCCGGTAGAAAGGGCGCTGGGCCCAGTACCCCTACTTTGGAACAGACCTATAGACTGGCTAGAAGACCTAAGCTCTGCGGGATGAAGCAGGAATTTGATGATCCCATGAAACTCCCATTACATAGATTTACGTACAATTGAGGCAGCAGTAGCGGTAGAAAGTAGCAGACTCAAGGATGAACAAAAAGACCATTCGGGACATGGATTGGAACGGGAAGCGGGCGTTGGTGCGGGTCGATTTTAATGTACCTCTGGATGCGGAGGGCAACATCACCGATGACACCCGGATTCGGGAGTCCTTGCCGACCCTGCGTTATCTGCTGGAAAAAGGGGCAAGTGTCGTACTGATGTCGCACTTAGGTCGCCCTAAGAAGACAGTCGTCGAAAGCCTGCGGCTCAAGCCGGTTGCCGAGCGGCTCTTTGAACTTCTGAAGGAAGCCAAAGAGGTCAAGAAGACGGAAGTAACGACGGGTTCGGCTGCCGAAGTCGCCGCCGCTTCGCTCAAGCCCGGCCAGGTCTTATTGCTTGAAAATACTCGGTTTGACCCCCGCGAGGAAGAAAATGCGGAGGAGATGGCACGGGAGTTGGCTAAACTTGGTGACATCTATGTCAATGATGCCTTTGGTTCCGCGCATCGGGCCCACGCCAGTACGGAAGGTGTCGCCCATTTCCTGCCTGCTGTGGCAGGTTTTTTGATGGAAAAGGAACTGGCCGCGCTCTATGGAGCGGTGGAAAAACCCCTGCGGCCCTTTGTCACGATTATTGGCGGAGCCAAAGTCAGTGATAAAATCGCGGTGATTGAAAACCTCCTCAGCAAGGTCAATGCTTTGTTGATTGGCGGCGGGATGGCTAACACATTCCTCTTAGCACAAGGCCATGAGTTAGGCGATTCGCTGGTCGAGAAAGACAGCTTGGCGATGGCCCGCGACCTGATTGTCAAAGCCAAAGCGGCCAATGTAAAGCTTCTTTTGCCCGTTGATGCGGTGGTCGCCGATGCCTTTAAGGCCGATGCCAATCACAAGATTGTCCCCGTTGGGGAAATCGCGGCTGGCTGGCGGGTTTTGGATATTGGGCCCCAAACGATTAAGGAATACAGCGCCGAAATTGCGGGCGCAAAGACCGTGATTTGGAATGGGCCGATGGGGGTTTTTGAGATGGAAGCCTTTGCAACGGGCACGCGGTCAATCGCAAAGGTCTTGGCCGAAGCAACCACCCGTGGAACAATAACGATTATCGGGGGTGGCGATTCGGTTGCAGCCATTGAACAGGCTGGTCTGGCCAAGCAAGTCAGCCATGTCAGCACTGGCGGTGGAGCTTCCCTCGAATTGTTGGAAGGGCGCGTTTTACCAGGAGTTGCGATTCTGCTCGATAAGTAAGATCGCGCTGCGAACTTAGCTGTGATGTAAAAAAAGAGTCAGTTGGCAAAGAGGTTTCAACCTCAATGGCAACTGACTCTTCTACTATGAAACCAAGCTCTTTTCGCGGAGGCCACAGCTTTAGCTGTTGGGTCACGGCTAAAGCCGTGGATTCCGCGAGGGGGTTCGAGCATACTGACTTCTGACTGACTCTTCTTAAATCTTAATTCAATAGCGTTCAACAGCCAGAGCTAAAGCCTCGCCAGTTGCCGCACCGACTACGACTAAGCCCCATTTACGTTGGTAGTGTTGAAGCGAATAGAGCAAAGTGACAAGGGAACGGGAGCCACTGGCCCCAATCGGGTGACCCAGCGCAATTGTGCCCCCATGAATATTTAAGTGCTTCCAGTCAATATCCAATTCGCGCCCGTTGGCAATAATCTGGGCCGCAAAAAGCTCATCCATCTCCAGTAGATCAAACTCATTAAATTCGCGTTCCGCCCGTTCCAACAAGCGGCGCACGGCAATCGTGGGGGCCGTGAGGACATCGGCGGAGAAAACCATAGACTGAGCCAAATCCAGGATGCGAGCGAGGGGTTTAAGGCCTAAAGCATCAGCCCGTTTCCGACTCATCAGGACGAGCGCCGCGGCCCCATCCGCTGGCGCACAAGAGTTGCTACTGGTCACAGTGCCATTAGGCAGAAGAGTCGTGCGTAAATTTGCTAAAGCCTCTAATTTTAGCTCGCGCTGTGGAAGCTCGTCTTTATCCACCAAAGTAGATCGTTGGCCCTCTCCAGTGGGAACTTCGACGGGCGCAATCTCAGCTTGAAACCGCCCAGCTTGTTGGGCCGCTACCGCTCGCCGATGCGATTGAAAGGCATAAGTATCTTGTTGCTGCCGACTGACTTTATGCACGCGGGCTAAGGATTCAGCACTGTTGATCACCCGCTGCTGTTCAACCGAGGCCCAGAA
>DCSM01000073.1 GCA_002325605.1 Chloroflexaceae bacterium UBA1466 | reverse complement strand
GTTCCCTGAGCCTGCCGAAGGGAACTTGCCGAAGGGGAAAAGCTTGCCGAAGGGGAAACGAGCAAGCCAGCGAAGGAGATTACTTTTAAGCATAACTTTAGCTCACTCTAAACCACATTAAACCATTTGATCCTGGCCCATTGCATAGGCAATGCCGCTTTGAAGCGTCCCCCGCGTAACAATCTTGCCAAAATTGATTCCCAAACCGACTAAAGTTTGCGCGATCTCTGGGCGAATGCCTGTCAAAATCACTTGGGCCCCTAGCAATTGCACTGCTTGGGCCGCGTGCATCAGCGCGTTGGCCACTTGGGTGTCGACCACAGGCACGCCCGTAATATCCAAAATGGCAATGCGGGCCCGCTGGCGCTCCACCCCATGCAACAAAGTTTCCATTACTTGGTTAGCCCGCAGGGTATCAACGGAGCCAATCAGGGGCAAAACGACAATATCATCGCTGAGCGGGATAAGCGGGGTGGAAAGCTCCTGCAAAATCGAACTTTGGATGCGAATGATCTCCTCCTGAAGACGGTGGCGCTCCTCTTCGGCCCGTTGGCGCTCCGTGACATCCCGCAGAATAACGGTCATGATCTTTTGCCCTGAAACTTCAACTTGCGAAATTGAGGCTTCAATCGGAAACTCTGTGTCGTCAGACCGTAGCCCATAAACTAAATCTAGTGTACCCATTGAGCGTTTGGTGGTTTTGGTCTGGCTAAAAGTAGTAATATGCTGCGAATGATGCTGATGATAACGCCCAGGCAAGAGGAAAGTCAAGTCTTTACCGAGGACTTCAGCCGCTTTGTAGCCAAACATCGTTTCGGCAGCAGCATTGAAAAGCAGAATCTGGTGCTTTTCATCAATACTGATGATTGAATCCATCGCTGAACCAATGATGCTGGCAAACCGCTGTTCACTTTCTTGCAAAGCCAATTCGGCTTGTTTGCGGGCCGTAACATCGGCTTGAATCCCCACAAAATGGGTCAAATTGCCTTGGGCATCGTGAATGGGAGCGATACTAAACTCATTCCAAAAGGGTGCACCATCTTTGCGATAGTTTAATAAGGTTGTGTGCCCCACACACCCCTCATTAATCGCTTGGCGAATCGCTTTTACCGCTAATGGGTCCGTGGCGGGGCCCTGCAAAAAGCGACAGTTGTGCCCCAAAACTTCCGCCGCTGAATAGCCCGTGACTTGCTCAAAGGCCGCATTGACATAGATTAAAGGCTCATCGGGCAAGGTCGCCGAAGCAAGCGAAATTCCATTGCTGGCTGCGGCCATAGCTTGCTGATAGAGCGAGGAACTTTCCTTCAGCGCTAAAGCTTCCGTTTTTAAATGCTCTTGTTCTTGCCGCAAAACGGCTAATTCTTGTTCTAAAAGAGCGATTTGTTGGTTTGCATCCAGCGGACTCGCCGCCATTTGCGGTTCTATGATTGTTAGATCGTGGTTCATATAACTATTTACTCCTGCATAAAGCTAAAAACTTGCCTTCTCAAATCTTGAGATTTCTAAGGGGTCTTTCTTGGCTAACAATTCTTCAGCACTTAGCGCATCAAGGGGCACAGAAAAGAGAAATCCTTGGCCATATTCGCAACCCAACGCTCGAACCTGCTTGAAATGTTGCATGGTTTCCAAACCTTCCGCGACCACATTCATGCCCAACGTATGCGCTAGAGAGATTATTGTTTGCACGATTGCGGCACTTTCGCTATTCCCATTCATTGTATTGATAAAAGAGCGATCTATCTTCACCGTTTGAATCGGAAAACGGTGGAGATAGCGTAAGGAAGAATAGCCCATGCCAAAGTCATCAATACATAATTGCACCCCTAATTGGCAAAGCTGATGAAATTTAGAGATAATTGAGTCGGCATGATCGATCATCATACTTTCCGTGATTTCCACCTTGAGCCAATGGGTTTGACAGTTAGTTTCCTGAAGGGTTTGGACAACTTGGGCAACTAAGTCGGGCTGGAGAAACTCGTGCCCCGAAAGATTGACGCTTATCGTCAAGGGGCGTTCAAACCCCAATTTGGTTTGCCAGCTGTGCATTTGGCGACAAGCTTCGCGCAAAACCCATTGGCCAATCGGGACAATCAGGCCTGTTTCTTCAGCAACGGGAATGAAAGCCGTGGGTGAAATCAAGCCGCGTTGGGGATGCCGCCAGCGGACCAGAGCCTCAAACCCCGCCAGCTGCCCCGTCGCAAGTTCGACAATGGGTTGATAGACGAGGTGGAGTTCGTGGCGCTTGAGGGCGCGGCGCAAATCGCTCTCAACGCGCAGGCGCGTCAAGGCATATTCGTACATCTCTAAATCAAAGACAACGGAGCGTGCGCCACCGAGCGATTTAGCACGGTAGAGCGCGGTATCCGCATCGCGCAGGAGGTCTTCGGGGCGGGTGTAGCTGGAGTTACTCAACGCAATGCCGATGCTGGCGCTAATCGAAAATTCGTGGCCCTCAATATACAAAGGAATGGCCAAGGTTTGATGAATGTACTGGGCGATCTTTTTGACTTCTTGAATGTTATCGACATCTTCGAGTAGAATGGTGAATTCGTCGCCGCCAAAGCGGGCTACCGTATTACAGCGGGCCAAACATTGCTCCAGGCGGCGGGCAATCGCAATCAGCAATTGGTCGCCCGCTAAATGGCCCAAGCTATCATTGATCACTTTGAAACGGTCTATATCAAGGAAGAAAACGGCAAATAGCTTGGTGTAACGTTGGCTATAAGCCATTGCCTGGTGCAACCGATCTAAGAAAAGCACGCGATTGGGCAGATCAGTGAGCGCATCGTGTAAAGCGCTATGGCGGAGGGCTTCTTCAGTCTTTTTTCGCAACGTAATATCACTGAGCAGACAAGCAAAGTTGATAATCTGGCCCGCTTGGTCGTAGATTGGCGTGATTACAATCTCACCCCAAAAGGGACTGGCATCTTTGCGATAGAATAAGACTTCGCAGGAGATCGGTTTCCGCAAATTTGTGGCTTCCTGAATCGCATCACTAATGTTTCGGTCTGTGCCCGCGCCCTGCAAGAAGTGCCCATCTTCGCCCAGTGCCTCGCTGACTGTATAGCCCGTAATGGTTGTGAAGCCCGGATTCACAAAGATGATGGAGTGCCCTGGGCTGCAAGCATCAACGATAATCACCCCCGTCGTGAGGCTATTGATGGCTGAGACTAGCTGACTATTGACGCGGGCCGCAACTTGCAGAGCCTCAGAAGTTGATTTCTGCTCAGTAATGTCGCGCCCAACAGCCTGAAACTCAATTAGCTGGCCTGTCGAGTCGAGGATGGCGCGATCAATCCATTGCTGCCACCGACATTTATCGTTAGGCAACATGATGCTATGCTCAAGCGTAACCACAGGGTTGGTTGGCCCCAGCGCCATAAGGGCCAGCAGGCACCGCCGCCGGTCTGCTTCAGGCAGGAAGGAAAGGAAGTTTTGCCCCAGCAATTGTTCGCGCTCCTGGCCGAAGTAGCGGCAATAGGAAGCATTGACAAAGGTTAGCGTCCCGTTGGGCTGAAACCGGCAAACCAAGTCGGTTTGATCTTCAACAATGGCCCGATAACGGGCTTCGCTCTGATGGAGCGCTTCGGCAAACCGTTTGAGAGCTGTAACGTCTGTCGCTACAAAGAGGAGGTAAGCTTCTTGTTTTCTTAAACTTAGGAATTGCCGCTTCGTGGTTTGAAACCAAGCGGTTTGGCCTTGGGCGCTAATCGCTTTTTGTAACAAAACTTGCTTTTCAGGAGAGTTTTCTAAGATCAGTTGCTCCGGGGAGTTCCAATTCGTGCTTCTTTCTTGGGGCCACGGGCCTTTGGTAAGGTTCGCTAAACTCCCTTCCCCCTCTGAGGCCAGTAAAGCGTCAATGGTTGTGCCATAAAAGGTTGCAACCGCTTGGTTTGCGAGGATAATGCGGCCCCGTTGGTCTTTGACAAAGATCAAGTCGGGGTTGGCATCAATGATGGTGCGGAAGAAAAGGTCGGGCGGTTGGTGAAGTGCTTCGGCCCCAGGAGTTTTGGGAACCAAGGCCCTAAGAAGTTGGACGAATTGCTCGAAGGGACAGTTGAAGGGATCACTACCTTCGGCGGTGAGAGGATGGGAAGTTAGGTTTTTTTCTTCTGGCAACATGGTCGTTTCAGGGCCTCCTGGGCCTCCATAATAAATGTACTGGCTTTGCACTGAGAAGGTTTATTCTTTCAGTTTAGATCTACTAAACAGGCAAGCTGCCTCTTCTACTATTTAGTCAAGTTGGCTGCTCAGGGTTTCTAGGGCCTGGCGGACGTTCTCATATTCGGTTTCAGAAAGGTTGACTAGATCTGGGGCATTAAGGAGGGAGCCTGCCCGGCCCAAAAGCTCCAGTTCGGCGGCCAGCCGCGAGAGGCGCATCACGCCCAGTTGGGCACTACTAGACTTGATTGAATGGGCCGAGCGATGAAGGGCAACCGGGTTTTTCTGCGTAAGGGCCAGCCGTAAGTTGGCTAAGAGCCGGGGCATCATATCCAAGAAAATCCCAATGAATTCGGCTAAAATCTGCGGCGATTCATCACCGAGCATGGCTTGAAACTGTTGCAAGATGGAAGGATCAAGCGTTGGGATGAGAAGGAAGCCGTGGTCCGAAAAAGAGAGGCCCAGGCCCTCCCGCCCGCCTAAGTAGCACGGGGGGGGCGAACTCTCCCCCGCCCCATGGTCTGAAGCTCTAGCGCCAGAAAGGCTGGTTTCATTGTCTTCAATAAGGTTCGGGACGTTCGCTTCCCGTTCAGGACTAACCCGCTGCAGTTGGTGGCAAGCGCGAAGGGCTTCGACTAATTCTTCGATGCGGACGGGCTTGGAAAGATAACCGTCCATCCCGGCGGCCAGGAAATTTTCGCGGTCTCCGTGCAAAGCATGGGCCGTCATGGCCCAAATTTGGGGTTGGTCTTGGGCCGCGAGAAGCTGGCGAATATGGCGGGTCGTTTCTACCCCATCCATCTCCGGCATCTGAATATCCATTAAAATAACATCATAGGTTTGGCGCTTTAAGGTAGCTAAAGCTTCAGACCCATTGCCGACAATGTCCACCCGATAGCCCATGCGCTCCAGCATCCAAAGGGCAACCTTTTGGTTGACCGGGTTATCTTCGACAAGCAAGATCTGCAAAGGATGATGGTTGGCCATCTGTGGGTTAATCTGGGGCCAGACCTTCGGCTCTTTGGCCACAATCGGCTGGCCGGTGAAGAGGGAAACTAAGGTATTGTAAAGGTGAGAAGTCTTAATGGGGCGGGCGAGAAAAGCCGCGATTTGAAAGGGATCATTTTGGAGGAGTTGGGTCCGCTCGGTGGATGAGGCAAGGAGGACTAAGGGTAGCGCTTCAGCCTGGGGAAGGGCCCGAATCTGGGCCGCGAGTTGCAGCCCATCAATCTCTGGCATCCGTAAATCCAAAATTGCAAGGTCAAAGGGTTGGGAATTGGTAAGCCAGTCCAAGCTTTGGCGACCACTGGCGGTTGCCCAAGTCAACATCCCCCACGCTCTAAGGCGCTGGGTGAGGATGTAACGGTTGGCCAGGCTGTCATCTACGATCAGGATGCGCTTGGCGACAAGGGGCGGCTGGGGGCCGTGAAGGTAGTAGGGCTGCTGGTGGGGGGCCAGTTCGGCTTGGAAGGTGAAGTGGAAGGTCGAACCTTTGCCAACCTCGCTTTCGACCCACAGATTGCCCCCCATAATTTCAACGAGCTTGCGACTAATGGCCAGCCCTAGGCCCGTGCCCCCATACTTCCGCGTGGTGGAAGCATCAATCTGCGAGAAGGGCTGGAAGAGACGGTTCATCAATTCGCCAGGAATGCCGATCCCGGTATCGCGGACGGCGATGTGAATCATACAAAAGCGGGAGGGCAACAGACTCGCAACCTTCACTTGATCAGGGGTGGAGGAAGGAGGAAGATAAGGGGCAACGGTGAGGACAATTTCACCTTTGGAAGTGAACTTGAGGGCGTTGCCGAGGAGATTGACCAGCACTTGGCGAAGCCGGGTGACATCCCCCAGGAGGCCGCAAGGGGTACGGTCAGCAATACTATAGGCCAGGTCAAGCTGCTTTTCCTCGAATTTGAGCGCGAGAAGGTCTAAGACTTCTTCAATGCAAGCCCGGAGGTCAAAGGGATGATAGTCAAGCTCCAGGCGGCCTGCCTCGATCTTAGAGAAGTCTAAAATATCGTTGATAATCGCTAAGAGGCTATCTCCACTAGACCGCATAGTTTCAACAAAATCTTCTTGTTCGGGGGTCAAGGGGGTGTCAAGCAAAAGGGTCGAGGTTCCAATAATCGCATTGAGCGGGGTGCGAATTTCATGGCTCATATTGGCCAGAAACTCAGATTTGGCTTTGGTGGCGGTTTCGGCGGCTTCTTTAGCGCGTTGCAAAGCCTCTTCGTCGCGTTTGCGGCCCGTAATATCGCGCAAGGAAGCCAGGAAAACTTGCTCCCCTTCCCAGGAAGTTTCGCCGACGTGCATTTCAGCGATAAGGACTAAGCCATCCTTGCGAAAGACCTCAATTTCGGCGGTTTCGTGGGAAACCAGGGGGAGCCCAAACTCCCGCCCGATGAGGTCGGTGGCTTGCCGATCAAAGATTTTTTCGGCGGCGAGGTTCACAAATTGCACAAGCCCCTTAGAGTCAATCACGACGATCCCGTCGGCGATCTCAGAGATGACGGTGCGGAAGCGATTCTCGCTTTGCTGGAGAGCCTCTTCCATATACTTACGCTCAGTTATATCCTCGTTGGTTCCTAAGAGGCCAACGATCTGCCCGTTAGTGCTGAAGAGGGGAATTTTATTAGCGTCAATCCAAGCATCTTCGCCCCCCGCTTGATGTTGAATTTCAATACTGTGATAGATCGGGAGCCCGGTGGTAATCACGCGGTGGTCGCTGGCAAAGCAGTCCTTGGCCGTGGCCTTCCAGGGAAGGTCGGCATCGGATTTCCCGACAATCTGTTCGGGTTGGTCAAGGCCTGCGTCAATGGCAAAGTTCCGGTTGCAGCCAAGGTAGATTGAAAAACTATCTTTCCAATAGATAGATTGGGGGATATTGTCCATTACTAATTGCAACATCTGCTGCGATTCGCGGAGCTTTTCCTCGCGGAGCTTGCTTTCTGTAATATCTTGAACTGCGCCAAGGACACAAATGACTTGGTCTGTGGTTGGTTCCCATTCAGGGCGGAGGTAGGAGCGGACCCAATGGGTGGTTTGAGTTTTCGTGAGGATGCGATATTCCTGCGCGGTAGTTTGGCCGCGAAAAGCCGCCGCGATTTGTTGAAGGTGAAGGGGAACATCATCGGGGTGAACGACCAGTTGCCAGTCAGAAGTAGAGGTTAGTTCAGCGAGGGTGTAACCTGTGATGCGCGTAAAGGCCTCGGTAATCCATTTGATGGTTAAGCCACCTTGGGCGTTAAGTTGAATCGCAAAGACAAAATCCAAGGTCATTTCCGAGACGGTCCGGTAGCGAAACTCACTTTGGCGCAGGGCACTTTCGATCCATTGGCGCTGGAAAGCCGCCGCGATGATGCTGGCAGCGGCTTTGAGCGCTTCGATTTCGGCGGAGGACCAAACGCGTTCCTGGCGGGTGTCGGTAAAGCTGAGGGTGGCCCACCAAGTTTGGTTGAGGATGATCGGGATAAGGACGATGGACCGAATGCCCAGGTTTAAGAGGGTTTGTCTTTCAAGGGGGGGAAAGGTGTAGGAATTGCCAAAGATGGGGTTGCCCTTGCTAAGGGAGACATGCCAGGCTTTGAAGATGGAAGCTTGTTGAAAGACGGTTTGGAAGGAGGGAGCGTTGGGGGCTTTAGGGGGAGGGGCCCCGAACTGAGGGGCCGAAAATGAGAGGCCCATGAACTCCCGCTGGGCTGGGATCAACTGAGAGGGGGTTGGGGGGGGAATGTCCTCCCCAACCTTAGACTCTTCAGGAAATGAGGACGGGGGCCAGCAAAGGGTTTCAGCTTGGGGAAAATCTTGGAAAGAAGTCGGGGCTGAAGGTTGGGTGGGAAGGAGCCAAACTTGGGAGGCGCTAGTCGCAAGGCCTAAGTGAGCTAAGACTGGCCGGAGATCCTGGGTCGGCGTTTTGAGGAAGTGTTCGGCAGCGAAACTAATGGCTTCTAAGATGGCATCACGGCGGTCAAGGGTCGCTTGGCGCTGCTTGTACTCGTGCAACTCATAGAGGAGGCGCTTGATGGCATATTGCAGGGCCAGGGTGCGCTCGTCTATCCGTTGCTCCAGGGGAACTTCAGCAAGGTGGGTGGGAAGAAGCGGAACTTCAGCAAGGGGTTGGGGTTGCTGGGGCGGGGCAAGGGTAGGGCGGAAAGCGGAGATGTTGCGGAGAAGGACAAAGAAGCAGCGGGGTCGTTCTTCAGGAAGCTCCGGGTGCGCTCCTCCTTGGGGTGAGAGGAAGAACTCAAACCAATGTTGGTTGGCTGGAGAAGGTGGAGCTTCCTTTGAAAGCAGTTGGCAAGGAAAGATAAAGGAGTTCAACTGCCCCTGGAGGAGGGCCTGGATCGCGTTGGTCAGGGGGGGGAGGGAAGTTTCGGAAAGGTCGAGAAGGGAGACTAAGGCCTGGAGGAAGTCTGCGCCCAGAAAGAAGCTGGGGCGGTCAGGAGCCAAACTGGTCATTAGGTTGCGCCAAGCGGGATTAAGATAGCTGATCTGGGCTTGGGCATCAATGATGGCCAGGCCGTCGGGCAAAGTTTCAAGAATGGTCCATGGGTTGCAGGAAATGGCATTCGGGGGATCAGCTTTTGGGTCAAGCATGGTTCAATCCTTTGAGTTGGGCATGGTTGGTCGGTCCGGGGCAATTGCAGAAAGCTCGTCTCGAAGGTTAGGTTGGGGGGACAGAAGAGGAAGCTTGGGAAGAGGGACATAGGAAAGTAAGATTCTTTGCACCTGCGGCCAGCTAGTTTCAAGAAAAGAGAGAAGATCGGGGACCCCTTCAAAGGTAAGGGCGCGGCCCAGCAATTCGAGTTGCTTGCCCACGTCGGCTAACGCGGTGACTCCCAGTTGGGCACTGGTCGATTTGAGCGAGTGGGCCGCACGAGTCAATAAACAAGCATCCTGCTTGGTCAATGCAAGGTGAAGGTTGGCGATGATCTTAGGGGTATCATGGAGATAGATCGTAAGCAGTTCGGCAATAATTTCAGGACTATCTTCGCCCAGCATGAGACACAGGCTTTCAAAGGTGGCGGAGTCAAACAAAGGGGAGAGCGCCAACCCTTCGATGGCCGCTGAAGCAACGGAGGGCGAAGCAGCGAGACTCTTGCCGGCTTGCCCATTCTGCACCTTGGCTCTTTCCCGCTTGCCCCTTTGGCTCCCGCCCCGCCCGGCAGCCCCTGAAGCTACGGGGGGCGGAGGGAGCTGCCCTGTTTCCGGGACGGCCTCTGACCTCTTGCCGGCTTGCCCATTCTGCTCCCTCCACGAAGGAGCAGCGAAGCCTGAAGGACTACCTGAGCTGGCCAAAGGTAGCAAAGGTAACGAAGGAGTCGCGGTTAAGGCCTTAACCAATTCCTCAACCCGGATCGGTTTGCTGATATGGTCATTCATGCCGACAGTCAGACAACGTTCTCGGTCACCTTGAAAGGCATGCGCGGTCATGGCAATAATGCGCGGCTGCCGGCCCTCCGGCCAGAGGGAGCGAATTCTTTGGGTCGCTTCCAGACCGTCCATCTCCGGCATCTGGACATCCATCAGGATTACATCATAGTGTCGCCATTCCAAAGCTTCCAGAACTTCCAGCCCATTGGCGGCGACATCGGCCCGGTAGCCCAGCCGCTCCAGCAAGCGCAGGGCAACTTTCTGGTTGACCGCGTTGTCTTCAGCGAGCAAGATGCGTAAGGGGTACTGTTGAGCGGTCTGGGGGTCAATGAGAGGGGTCCGGAGCTTGGGTTTCCCAGAAGGGGCTTCCGGCGGATTATCGCCCCCCGCTCGACCTTGGATTTGGGGCAGAGCCGGATGCAAGGCATTCATCAGGGCATCATAGAGATAGGAAGGTTTGACTGGTTTGGTCAACATGGCGATGATGTTCAGTTCGTTAAATTGGGGGGTTTGCTCTAAAAGATAACCCTTCTGCCCCTTGGTGACCAGAGGAATGAGCAAAACCAGCGGCATTTTGGTTTTTTGGTTCCAAAGCGTGGCGGTCAAGGTGTTCCCATTGATCTCTATCGTGCGTAAATCAAAGATGGCCACATCGAAAGATTCGCCGCGCTGGAGCCAGGTCAAAGCCTCCGAACCCGACGCAGCGACCCAAGGGTACATGCCCCAAGCTTGCACCTGATGGGCCAGGACAAAGCGGTTGGTGGCATTGCCATCAATGATCAGCACCTGCCGCCCCGCCAGTTGAGCTTGGTACGTGCGAGGGTTTTCGCCCAGCGCGACCAGAGAAGCTTGGCCGGTGGGCAGCGCTTCGGCCAGGATGGTGAAATGAAAGGTTGAACCTTTGCCAACTTCGCTTTCGACCCAGAGCGTCCCGCCCATCATTTCGACGAGATGCTTACTGATCGCTAAACCAAGCCCCGTGCCCCCGTATTTGCGCGTCATAGAGCTATCGGCTTGGCTAAAAGAGCGAAAAAGTCGCTCGATCTTGGGCCCCGGAATGCCAATCCCCGTATCCCGCACGGCCAAGTGTAACCGATAGTTGGAAGCTTCCAAAGGCCGCGCCACCACGGTGATCACAACTTCCCCCGCATCGGTGAATTTAACTGCATTGCTCAACAGATTCATTAAAATCTGGCGTAAACGGGTGACATCACCCACCAGCAGGCTGGGCGTGAGATCGTCAACGATATAGGCTAAATCTAGGTTTTTCTCAGCGACTTTTGAGGCAACTAATTCAAGCGCTTCTTCAATACAAACTCTTAAATCAAAAGGTTGATGTTCTAATTCTAATTTCCCGGATTCAATTTTGGAAAAGTCCAGAATATCATTGATAATCGTGAGTAAGACATCGCTGCTAATGCGCGTGGTCTCGACAAAATCGCGTTGTTCAGGGTTAAGCTCCGTATCCAAAAGCAAAGTCGTCATCCCCAAAATGGCATTGAGGGGTGTGCGAATCTCATGGCTCATATTGGCCAAAAACTCCGATTTGGCGCGGGTGGCCGTTTCCGCAGCTTCGCGGGCCTGCGTGAGGGCCTCTTCAGCCTGTTTGCGCTCCGTAATATCCTGCGCTGCGCCATAAATTAAGCCTACCCGTTGCTGCTTTGCATCCCACACAGGCCGCTCATAGCCCCGCAACCACCGTATTTCCCCATTGCGCGTTAGAATCCGATATTCTTGCATTTCGGCTTGACCTTTCCGCAAGTTCCCGGAGCTTGCCAAAGGGTGATGGCGCTGCTGTATGAGTTCGCGGTCCGCAGGGTGAACCAAATTTAGCCAAGCGGTATACGTAACCCTTTCTTCGGGCCCAAACCCACAAATCCGATTCAGAGCATCGGTAAACCATTCTAAAACGATAGTTTCATCGGGCTGAAGCGACAGGGCATAAGCATAATCCGACGTTAATTCCGAAACAATCCGATAACGAGCTTCCGATTCCCGCAGGGCCTGTTCGGCTTTCTTGCGGTCCGTGATGTCTGAAAAGGAAGAAACTACCGCGTAGGGCAAAGGTTCCTGGGCCCGAAATAGCGGTTGGGTGTTGATCGAAAGCCAAATTCGGTGTTGTGAATGGGGCCGCAGCACGCCAAGAACTACATTATATTGCGGTTTACCGCTGCGTAAAGTGATTGAAGCAGGCAGATCAGTTTCAAGAAAAGGTCTTTCATCTTCGTGAATGGCATTTTGTTGGATGTTTTGAATCAAGTTATGCGCCATTTGCTCTCGATTATAGCCTAAAATCCATTTTGCACTGGCATTCCAAGCTGTTACGGCCCCAGCCGCATTTTGCAAAATAATCCCTTCTGACATGGCTTCAATGACGGAGCGATAACGCTCTTCGCTTTGCCGCAAAGCCTCTTCCATCAATTTACGTTCCGTAATGTTTTCGTGGGCCACCACGACGCGCACCGGGCCTTCGCCCAGCAACCGCAAGACTTGGCCCGCAAACCAACGCTGCTCAGAGGGTGAATGGCAGGGATATTCCAGCCTGAAATTGTCTTTCTCGCCCCTTAGCACATCCCGAATTCCTACGGCAAAGTTGCCGGCTTCTTCGGCACACGGGCCCGTCGCGTTATCGCAAACCTGCAAATAATTCGCGCCCTCCGCGATATTGGTGATGACCGGCGGGTTCGATTCCGCAAACCCCAGCCACGCCTTATTGACCGCAATGATGAACCCCTTTTCGTTTAAGACCGCGATATGGGTCGCCAGCGAATCCAGAATCGAGCGGGTAAACCGTTCGGCTTCATGGAGCGCATCCCGGGCCCGCATGCGCTCAATTAGCTCAAAGAAAAGCCGATCCACCACCCCCCGTAGCTCTACAGTGCGCTCCTGAACTTTGCGCTCCAATTCGGCCTGGGCTTTTTTGAGCGTGCCCTCCGCTTGCTTTTGGGCGGTGATGTCTCGAAAGGTGACCACCGCCCCCACTAATCTCCCGCGCTCCCGAATTGGGTTACTTGCGTATTCTACAGGAAAAGAGGTTCCATCCTTGCGCCAAAAAGATTCATCCGCCACCCGATGAACGGCCCCCTCCCGAATCGTGGTCAGAATCGGGCTTTGAACCAAGCGTTTTTCTTTTTCTGGCTCTTCAGGCCCAATTTGGGGTGGCCCAAGCAAGAGCTGAAACGATTTCCCAACCAAATCTTCAGGCATATAGCCGACCATATTCGCCGCCGCGGGGTTGATAAAGGTAATATAACCTTCAAAATCGAGGCCATAAATCCCTTCGCCAGCCGAACTGAGCAAGAGTTCATGGCGATCTTTGAGTTGTTCCAGGGCTTCTTCAGTCTGTTTGCGCTCAGTTATATCTTGCAAAGAAGCAAGATAAGCAATATCTCCCTCCCATTCGGTGGCCACCACCCGCATTTCAGCAATCGCTGTTGTCCCCCCATGACACAACACATCTATTTCTGTCGTTTCCCCAGCAACTACGGGAAACCCAAACTCAGAATTGACTAGCACCCTTGCACTATAGCCTAAAATCCGTTCGGCCGCAGGGTTGACAAACCGAATCACGCCGCTGCGATCTACCACAATCATCGCATCGCTATTCCGCACAATTAGGCTCCGAAACCGCATTTCGCTCTCGCGCAAAGTCGCTTCGGCCTGTTTGCGTTCCGTGATCTCCTGCTGCTGGACTAAAATCCCCGGCTGACCTTCTATCGTGTAGGGCGTGAGCGTGGCCATAAACCAGCGCTGCCGAAGCTTGGGCGCTTTTGACGGGGGCTGGGTTAGCAGATCAAAATAAGGATAATCAAGAGAGAATTGCGCCCTTTGCCCCCGCAAAACCTCGGTCAACCCCACGGCCATTGCCTCGGCTATGGCATTCGTCGGCGAAAAAGTGAACGTAAACCCCGCTAAATAATTACTTCCAAGCTCAAACCACTGATTTGCGTTCGCGGAATTCTCAAGCGCTTGTTTCCAAGCGGCATTGAAATAGCGAATCTGGCCCTCAGCATCCAAAATAGCCAGCCCATCAGGGAGCGTGTCGAGCAAAGACCAAAGATCCATGGGTTGTTTGCAGTTAGGAATGCAATGTTTGAAAGGTCCGTTATTCATAGAATGCTTGCCTTCGCCTTGGCCGAGGTTTCCCAAAATTCAAGCGACTCCCAGAAAGCTGGGGTTCTTTGAGCGGGAGCAGGAATGCACCTGTTCATTCTATCATAATTGCATTTCTGGCGGAATCGGGGAAAAAGAGGGCGAGCCAAGCGGCCAACCCTCCGCTCACTTGTTTGAGTTCTAAAATAAACCTCTAAAAGACTGGCTAAAACTATACTATAGAAAGCTATAATTTACAATAATTAGAGTCTACACAGCGTAGTAAAGCCAATTCAAGATAATGTTTCTTCTTCTACCTGCGCGGCCCGCGTGAAATCGGTTAAGAGGCCCTGTGTTATAATAGAGGCCAGTAGAACTAAGGAAGAGCAACTTCTTTCGCATACTGTGCAGGACCGAAGAACTCGTGGATGCTTTTGAAAACCTTGACCATTATGAATTGCTGGGAGTCGGACGCAACGCGACAGAGGACGAGCTTAAAGCTGCTTGGCGGACCCAGATCAAGCAGTATCATCCTGATGTCCACCCCGATAAGCCTTATGCGCTACGGCGGACACAACTGATCAATGAAGCCTATAAAGTTTTAAGTAACCCTAAGAATCGTAGTGCCCCAGGCGGGAAAGAGACCCCGAACCCCAAACCCAGTTGGCAAAAACCGCACCGCTCGCCGCCCGCGCCCACCGATCTTCAGGCCGATTTGTATGAGCAGGCGCGGACTCACTTGACGGCGCGGCGTTACGGGCAGGCCGCAGCTACCTTACGAGAATTGCAGCAAATCAATCCCTTCTACCGCGACAGCGCGACCTTGTTGGCGCAAGCGGAGGCCGCCGGAGCGCCGGGGAGCGTTGCGAGTCCCAAAAAGCCGGCCCCACCTGGCCCAAGTCACCTGAAAAGTCGGCGCTTTTGGTTTTTAGGCGGCGGTCTAATTGTTATCTTGCTGGCGGGCCTGCTGGTTGTAGGAATTGGCATGGCCAAACAACAGCCATTGCTCATTGGGTTTGCCAAGCCAACCGCCACGCCAACTAATTCGCCAACGCCCCAAGCTTCGGCCACCCCAACCTTTACGCCCACCACTGAGCCGACCTCCATTCCCAAGCCTACGGCCAGTCCCCTGCCCAAGAAAACCCCAACTTCTACTCCGCCCCCCACCGTCACGCCCCTCAAACCAGAGCAAGGGGAATTGCTTTACCTGAGTGACTTCACTGACCCCCAGGGTTGGCAAACTACGCAGGGGCGAGGCTGGGAAGCGGAACCTTTCGAGGGCAAATATCGGATTGCTGTCCATGGCAACTTGATTCCAATTTGGTATTGCCGCACGGCTCCAGGGGGGCCAAACTTCAGCCTTGGGGCCGATGTCCAGGTTGAAGGTGGCGCAGCAGGCCTGATGTTTCGCTTTGTGAGTCCCAAAGATTATCTGGCCTTTTTCGTTGACCCTCTTAATGGCACCTATCAGCTTCAGCAATGGACAGGGGAGCAGATGAAAACGCTTGCTGAGGGCGAAAGCCCCGCCATTAAGCAGACTAAAAAAGCCACTAATCGCTTAGTAGCTCATCTGGCAGGCGGAGATCTTAGGCTTTTTATCAATGAGCAGTTGGTTAAAGAGGTTTCGCCTGAAAACATCAATCAGATCAGTAATGATTATGGCATTATTGCTATTGCGCGGAAAACTTATGAGGTTGAAGCTCTCTTTGATAACCTAGAGATTCGGAGTTTGGTTCCCAAATAGGTAAGCTGATCAGAAGATAACTTGAAACGTTAGCTCTCTCCTTTGGCACAAAAGGGGAGAGCTTTTTTAGGTCGTTTAACTCAGCCCAAACAAGCGTCCCCCTTGATAGATCGCAACTGCGACGCTCCAGGACAAGAAGGCATGAAGCCCGAACGCGAAAATCGCCCAGCGCCAGCCATATTCTTGCGCTTGGGCCGCAAGAGTCGCTATGCAAGGCGTACAAAGTAGCGTAAAACCGAGGAAGGCAATGGCCGCCAAGGGCGAAAAAACTTGGCTCAATTTAGTCCGCAGCGTTGGATTGGTCGGCTCCGCTGAAGCCGCAAAAAGGTTCAGACCTGGCGTGAAGGTCGCTAAAAGCTGTTTTCCTGTTTCCAAAGTCGCGGCTCCAAACTTTTCGCCAAGCTGCGTCAGGTCTTGGGCCAAGGTTGTTGGTTGCGAAAGTTCTGGCGCTGGCAGCGCATTTCCATAAAGCTGGGCTAAGGAAGAAATAATCATCTTTTTGTCAATAAAGCCCGAAAGGAGAGCGCCTGTAACTTCCCAGCGCCCAAACCCTGCTGGCTCAAAAACGGGTGCAATGGTCGCGCTTACTTGCCCATAGAGACTTTCACGGGGATTCTGCGTGCCCCAAGGTAGATTCAAAAATAACCAAAGGACAATTGACGTTGCTAAAACGACTGTCCCAGCGTTGCGGGTAAATTGAACGCAATTCTGCCAAACATACGTTGTTAAGTTTCGCAAGGTGGGCATGTGGTAGGCAGGCATTTCCATAACCATGGTCATCTGTTCGCCCCGAAAGGTCAGCTGAGAAAGCGTCAGCCCTACCGCACAAGCAATCACAACCCCAAACAGATAGAGGCCAAAGATTATCAAATCGGCGTGATGAGGAAAAAATGCCATGCCAAAGACGATATAGACAGGTAATCTGGCTGAACAAGAGATGAAAGGAACCATTAACCCCACGACGATGCGAGCGGGGCGGCTTTCAATAGTACGGGTTGCATAGACAGCCGACACATTGCAGCCAAAGCCCAAAATAAGCGGTAAAAAGGCTTTTCCATGCAGCCCAAAGAGATTCATCGTCTGATCCATCACAAAAGCGGCCCGTGCCATGTAACCTGTTTCTTCCAGCAGCGCCAGGGCCAAATAGAGAATCGCCAGGCTGGGCAAAAAGATCAGCACGCCACCTACCCCTGGAAGCACGCCGTCGCGCACCAGCGCCACGAGCCAAGCGGGAGCCTGCCCCAAATGCAAAAGCACCATGACCCATTTGGTAAGCGGCCCGTGCAGCACAAAATCAAGCCAATCGCTGAAGGGCGCAGATACATTTTGTACTAGATTAAAGATAAAATAGATTAAAATTAAGAAGAAAGGAATGCCAAAATAGCGATTTGTAACAATTTTATCTATTCGATCTGACGTTGTAAGGCTCTGATTATGCTTGCGTGTGAGGACTTCTTTGACCAAGCTCTGCACAAAGCTATAACGATAGTCAGCTAAAACGACTTCTAAGGCATCACTATATTGTTCTTGTAACTTTGCACGACTTTTCTGGAGAGTTTGGCTGATTTCAGAGTTTTGGGTGGTGGCTAGAACCTCGGCCAACAATAGTTCGTCGCCTTCCAAAAGCTGAATTGCCAACCAGCGGGGGGGATAAAGCGCCAGCAACGCTTGACTCTGTTCAAGGAGAAGGGTTAGATGGCCAAGTTCAGTCTCAATTTCGGGGCTATATTCGACACGAAGGGCAGTTTGGGGCCGCAAAAGGGCAGGAGTGGACATAAGGCTTCCTTTGAGCAAGAGCAAGATTGACTATCGCTTGTTTGAGCGCCTCTAAGCCTTCGCTTCGCCGCGCAATCATCGGAATCACAGGTAGGCCACCCAAACGCATTGATAAACGGTGAGTATCTATTTGAAAACCCCGTTCTTGGGCCAGATCATGCATATTTAAGACGATAATCAAAGGGATATTTATTTCTAAAATTTGGGCTGTGAGATAAAGATTGCGCTCGATATTGGAAGCATCAAGGATATTGACGACAACTTGGGGTTTAGCCTTGACGATAAAATCGCGGGCAATTTGCTCCTCCAGCGAAAAGGCCGATAAGCTATAAGTTCCGGGCAAATCAATAACGGTAATTTTAACCTCATTATGAGCAAAAAAACCTGTTTTTTGCTCCACCGTCTTGCCTGCCCAATTGCCCACGTGTTGGTGGTCGCCCGTCAAAGCATTGAAAACGGTACTTTTGCCTGCATTAGGGTTGCCCGCCAGCGCAACAGTTAGACTTTTCATTGGCTTCCGCCTTTCCTAAACATATTCGACCAAAATTTTTTGGGCCATTCCGTGCCCCAAAGCCAAGCGGGCATCGCGGACCGCCAGCAAAACGGGGCCTCCTTGAGCTTGAATAACCTTGAATTCTACGCCTGGCGTGAGGCCCAATTCAGTCAAACGGCGGACTAAGGTAGAACCTGCCGCAATATTGACTAAACGCACAACTTGGCCTGTCCCGATCTTGGTAAGCGGCTGTAAATTATTACGCTCTAAAACCATAAGGAGCCTCCTGAAAAGTTGCTGATTCTTGCTCATTGAGCAAAAAAACTTCAATCTGCGTCGCAATTTCTTGGCTTAAAACGAGATTTTGCGTTGCAGTTTTGAGCAGGAAAGAACCATGCATGGCTAATGCCAACACCTCCACAGTGAGGCCAACAGCAACTCCTTGCGCTTGCAAGAAGTTTTGAATTTGAGCATCAGCACCGATATTGAGGATTTGGCCACGTTGCCCAGCGGTGAGCGTGGCTAACGAACGGCTCAGTTGCGCCTGCCAAGATAAAGGCTTGCCTAAAAAAAGCGCCAGTCGTTCCATTAAATTATCTGAGGTGATGTGTTCCAACCGACAAGCAAGATCTTCGGCTTCCACCGCTTCCATTTGTAATTTTTTGACCAAAAAAACTTCCCAAAGGCGGCGGCGATCTAAAATATGTTGCGCGATAGCTCGGCCCGCAAAAGTCAGCGTTGCCCCTTTGTAAGGCTGATATTCGATCAAACCGCGCTCGGTGAGTTTCCGACACATTTCATTGACCGAGACAGGCGAGACGGCCAGATTCTGGGCCAGCAGCGAGAGCGGAACAGGCTGCTCTTGTCCGTGCAAGAGGGCCAGCGTCACCAGGTACATTTCGCTATTTTCGCTCACAATTGCGGCAACTTCGGGTATCTCTCTGAAAGTTTTAAGGTCTACCTTATCTTAGAAACTATAGCAGGTTCTTTCTAGGATGTCAAGCAGCCACGGATGGAGTTTTCACCCCAGGAATCCACGACTTTAGCCGTGGCCCACCAGCTTTAGCTGGTGGCTCTGAGGGAAAATAGCTTGAGTTTTTTAGAGCCATCCGGGACTATGAAACTTTTTCACCCGCGGAGTCCACCGCTTTAGCCGTGGCCCACCAGCTAAAGTTGTGGACTCCAAAGAGACAAATTTTAGCTTGCTGTTTGCTCCTCAAGGCAAAATGTGATATTCTTGGCTTGCCTTAACTAAGCAGCCGCATACGCCTCTTTTCAAGAGCCTCTGAAACTCTTGCGGTTTGGGCCACGGCTAAAGCCGTTGATTCCAAGGTCGCGGCGGAGCTTTCACCCTCGGAGTCCACAAATTTATGGGTAACGGCTAAAGCCGTTGATTCCAAGGTCGCGTTAGAATAGAGCTTTTTTAGAGGAAAATAGTGAAAAAACTAAACGATCTGAGTGCCCAAGACTATCGTTATCTGCATTGCACGAGCTTTGAAGTCTATATGCAAGCGGGATTAGTCTTTGTTCTAGGCTTTAGTGGCTCCTTTATCGTTTCTTTTGTCATTCATCAAGCCAAACTCTTCTGGCCAGGGGTGCTGATTTCAATTATCGCTACAGGCATCGTTTTGCAAATCTTGAAAAAGCGCGAATATCAGGCTAAATCACGTGAATTAGAGGCCGAACAAGCGCAAAAAGTGGAAGCCAGCGAAACCTAAGCGTAAACTAAAGGAAATAGCCCCTGAGTTTAGGACATTGACAGACTGGCAATCTTCTGCTATACTCAAGCGCAGTTAAGCCGAAGTGGCGGAATGGCAGACGCGGCGGTCTCAAAAACCGTTGAGGGCAACCTCATGTGGGTTCGACTCCCACCTTCGGCACCAGTCAATTTAGCGGGGCGTGGCTCAGCCTGGTAGAGCGCCGCGTTCGGGACGCGGAGGTCGGTGGTTCAAGTCCACTCGCCCCGACCAAAAATCTGCTATTGCCAACAAAGCAGTAACTATTCCAACTTAGGTAGCTTTTTGATGCAAGTCCTGTTTCGTTTTGGGTCTTTGATTCTCCTGACTGGAACGCTGATTCTGCTGGCTGGTTGTGACTTCTTTTTGACTGCGCTTCCCCCTCGGCCTTCACCTTTTCCGACCTTAGCTCGCCTCCCTTCTGTAACTCCTGTTTTGCCTAGCCGAACTCCCGCTCCTACTTTCACCCCTTTGGCATTGGGCCGCCAGCACCGTTCAAAGGAACTAACCGCTACCGTTGCGATTGGGGCTAACTTACGGGCCACGCCGAGCCTTAACGGTTCAATCGTGGTCACGTTGCCCAAAGGCCAGCAAGTTTCGCTCCTGAGTCAAACGGCAAATTGGTATCAGGTTGCAACTCAGGATGGCTTGCAAGGCTGGATGGCCGCCGAAGTTTTAGAGCTAGATGCTGAGGTTCTGCCGGCTGTGCCAACGACTTCACCCTCGCCAAAATCTCCTTAGCATCTGCGCTTGTAGGAGAATTCTTGTTGCCCTCGAATAACAGTGTAAGGAGTATCTCAACTATCTCCCGCAAACAGAGCAGCATTAGCACGCGCTTGCGGTGGTCTTACTTTATCTCCTCTACCGTTCCGCTGTTGGTGGTCGGTGCTTCCCTGATTGGCTTCAGTTTTCATACCCAACAGGCTAATACTTATAATAGTCAGGCGATCTTGGCCAAGCAAGTAGCCCAAGATATTTCGACCTACATCACGGCGCTAGAGGGTCAAGCTTTAAGTTTCACGCAAAACATCCAACCTTCCAAACCAGATACGCGCCTAGAGATCACGGCCCGGGCGCTGATCAGTACCAATTTTCCTAACTTACGCGAGTTGGCGATCCTTGATTCGCGGGGACAGGAGACGGCCCGCTTTACGCCGCAAGAAACCTACCCTAAAAATAAGCTGGTCCGCCGCACGGGAATGCCCCTCATTCAGAATGCGTTGCGGGGGACTGGCGGGCGCAGCAATATTGTTCACACCAGTAAGGGGCAACCCATTTTGACCCTCGCTTTGCCCGTGCGGGATAAGGCAAAGGTGGTCGGGGTGGTCAGCGCGGAGATCAGTGCGGTCCCGATTGAGCAGGCGCTGCGGGTTGCGCGCAGCAATACCAATAGTGTTGCCTATTTGCTGGTCAATGAACGGCGCGAGGTGATGCTGAATGATGGGACACCAGGCTGGATTCCTCCACCCGACTTTGAGCCGATCTTCAAGGCCGAAAGTGGTGTAACGGAGTATCGCGGGGGGAATGGGAAAATGGTTGTTGGGGCGCGGGCCCCCGTAAGCCCGATGGGTTGGTCGGTGATTGTGGAGCAAGCTTCCAACGAGGCTTTTGCCAGTGTCCGTTTGAGCGTGGCCGTTCTAGCGACGGTAGTCATCGTGACGGGGCTTTTGGCCTTAGGCTGGGCAATTTGGCAAGCGCAACAGCTTCTGCGACCTTTGGCCGCTTTGCGGGAAGGGGCCGCTGCTTTAGGCGCGGGCCACCTCGAACATCGCCTCAACATTGAAAGTTCCGATGAGGTCGGCCAATTGGCCCAGACCTTCAATCAAATGGCCGCGCAACTCCAAGCCAGTCTTTTGGAAGTCGAACATCAGAATGAACGCTTGCGGGAAGGGCTGCATTTGGCCCGAGATATTCAGATGGGCTTGCTGCCGACCTACCCTCCCTGGAATCAAGCGCAGCTGGCGGTGGAGGCCTGTTCGATTCCGGCGTATGAGGTCGGCGGCGATTTTTATACTTACCTTAATCTCCCCCAAGGTCAATTTGCGATTGCGGTGGGGGATGTTTCAGGTAAAGGGGTTGGCGCAGCCTTGATGATGGCTTTGACCAGTAGTTCGCTCGAATCGAAAGCCCGTGAAGCTTGCAGCCCAGCAAAGGTTTTACAAACCCTCAATCAGCAACTCTATTCCCGCATGCACGGCAGCCACATGAACTCGGCTTTGATTTATGCTATCTTTGATGCTGGGCAAAGTTCAATGACCGTGGCCAACGCGGGAATGATTGCCCCCTTCATCCTTCATTGCGGGAACGATTTGCCCACCAAAGTTGAAATGCTCAATGTCGGGGGCTTACCCATCGGTTCAATGTTGAAAACTAACTATAGCGAATTAAAGCAACCGCTTGCGCCCCATGATACAATCCTTTTTGTCAGCGACGGGGTCGTCGAAGCGCACAATGAAGCAGGCGAATTGTTTGGTTTTGAAAGGTTAGAAAGTATCTTGGCCCAATTCCATGCTGGGCAAAATGTTGAACTTCTCGTCAAACAAATTCTTCAAAGTGTCTTAGAATTCGCGGGAACGGCGGCCCAGCACGATGACATCACGATTATGGCTGTTCACCCGCTCTTGCACACCCAGGCTAAACCTTTGCTTGTAATGCAAAGGGCAGCCTAAGGTCGACGCTCTTCTCCTTCCTGCTTGAGGATTAGCTATGCTTTTGTATGACTCCCTCACCGCCCGCCAAAAACCCTTTACCCTCCCTTCAGATCGGCCTATCTCGCTCTACGTCTGCGGAATCACCCCTTATGACACAACGCACATCGGGCACGCCCGCACCTATCTCGTTTTTGACGTTTTAACTCGTTACTTACGGTGGCAGGGAGCCGAAGTTCGCTATTGCCAAAATGTTACGGATGTTGATGATCCGCTCTTTGAACGGGCTAACCGTGACGGTATCCCGTGGCAGGACTTGGCCCAGCGCGAAGTAGACCGTTTTCTGGCGGATTGCACGGCCCTCAACATTGCTCCCCCAACTTACTTCCCTAAGAGTAGTACCGAGATCGAGACGATGCTTCCCCTGGTTGGGAAGTTATTGGCCTTAGGTCATGCTTACGAACGGGAAGGGAATGTCTACTTTGCCGTGCAAAGCTATCCTTCCTTTGGGGCCATGGCCCGCCAGGATTACGCGGGGCTTTTGGCGACGGCCAATCAGCGCGGGAACGACCCTTCTGACCCTTTGAAGCGTGACCCGTTGGATTTTGTCCTTTGGCAAACTTGCAAGCATGGTGAACCGACGTGGGAAAGCCCTTGGGGGTTAGGGCGACCTGGTTGGCATATCGAATGTAGTGCAATGGCTACCCGCTACTTAGGCCCTCAGCTAGATTTTCACGGCGGTGGGAGCGATCTGATCTTCCCCCACCACGCCTGCGAAATTGCCCAGACGGAGCCTGTTACAGGACTGCAACCCTTTGCTCAGTTTTGGGTGCATACGGGGATGGTCTACCTTGATGGGGAGAAGATGAGCAAATCTTTGGGGAATCTGGTCTTTGTGCGCGAGGCCGTGAAGGAGCATACTTCCAATGCTTTGCGTTGGTACTTGTTGAGCTTTCCCTACCGCGAGGCCTTTTCCTACGAACGAAAGGGAGTGAGGGAAGCAGAGCTAAAGGTTGCCCAGCTAACAGAAGCGCTCCAGGTGAAAGGTGGCTCTGCTACGCCCCTTGACCTCAGTCGCGCTCGTGAAGCTTTGACAACCGCGCTTGCCACCGATTTGAAGACCCCTTTAGCCCTGGAAGTTTTGGCTGAGATGGCCCAAAGGATCTTGTCCGCAGCTTCAGAAGGTGCTAATCTGCAAGCTGCCCAAGCTACTTTGGCCGACCTTGCGACGATGTTGGGTTTTCAATGCTCTCCTTCCACCACTTAAAAGGGAACCTTTATCCAAAGGAACAAAAAGATGGCAGTTCCATTTCGCGGCCCATCGCTTCTAGTCCTCTCCCTTCTTCTCGGCTTGAGCTTGGGAGGGTGTATACCTTCCCAACCTACCCAACCAACGGGTACTTTGCGCTGGGCCCTTGATAGCATTACAGATTTGCCCACCCTCGACCCCGCGCAGGCGGGCGACCAAAAATCGAGTGCCGCGATCAATCAAATCTTTGCGGGCCTGGTCCGCCGCGATGAAAATGCCCGAATTCAGCCTGACGGAGCCGAACGCTGGAGCGTCAGCAAGGATGGGAGAACTTATACCTTTACCATCCGCAACGGGCTAAAGTTTGCCGATGGAACACCCGTAACGGCCCACGATTTCGCTTACTCGATTAATCGGGCCTTGGCTCCTGAGTTTGCTTCCTTCGGTGCGCCAGCCCAGTTAGGGCATATCGTGGGGGCCCAGGAGGTCATTGAGAAGAAAACCAAAACGGCTAAAGGGATAAAGGTCATTGATGAGCAGACCTTGCAAATCGAGCTTGATGAGCCAAGAGCCTACTTCCTTTCGCAGTTGGCTTACGTCTATACTTTCGTTGTCCCGCAGAAGGTTATTGCCGAAAAGGGGAAGAATTGGCAAGAATATGCGGTTGGCACAGGGCCATTTCGGCTTAAAGAGTGGAGCCATAAAAAAGAACTTGTCTTGGAATCAAATCCTTACTATTGGCGCGGAATTCCAAAGGTCGCCAATGTTCGTCTGATCTTTTTCAAGACCATTGAAGATGCCTACCAAAGCTATCAGCGCAATGAAGTAGATGTTATCGGTGATGGTGAAAGCAATGTTCCCTCAGAATATCTGGCCAAATTGCAAAACAGCCCCGATCTAAAAGTTGCTCCCGCGCTGACCGTCTGGTATGTAGGCTTTAATAATCAGCGTTCGCCCTTTGATAACGTTCAAGTTCGGCAAGCCTTAGCTTTAGCTACGGATAAGCGGTTACTTTCGCAGAGCTTACCTGCGGAGACAATTATGCCCACAGATCGGATTCTGCCTAAAGGTCTGGGAGGTTCAGAAAAGTTGGTTGAAGGGCAAGCCTTTAATCCTGCTACAGCACAAGCTGCTTTGCGATTGGCGGGCTACTTCGGCGGCCAAGACCTTCCTGAAATAACCCTCACCTACGCTAAAACGGGCGAAGTACCTTTGGTTGCTGAGACTTTGAAAAAAACTTGGGAAGATAGCTTAGGGATTAAGGTCAAGCTGGCCGAGCTATCTTTGGAAAAGTTCATTAAACAGATGGACTTGACCTACCAAAAACCTAAAAACGCGCAAGCTCTTCAGCTTTATATTAGTGTTTGGGGCGCAGACTATCCTGATCCGCAAAATTTCCTTTCACAACAGTTGCATTCCAAATCGCCAAATAACAATGGTCATTGGTCTGATAAAGAATTTGACCGTTTGGTGGAGCAAGCCGATCAGATGGGCGAACAACAAAAAGCCGATGAGCGTTTCGACCTCTATCAGAAGGCGGAACGGATTGCGCTTGAAAAGGTAGGTTGGTTGCCCCTCTACAATCCGCGAACGTCCATTCTCGTGCGCCCGACGGTCAAGGGTTTGATCTTAAACCCTTCCGGCCTAACGGCCCCCAATTGGGCTGAAGTAAGAGTCGAAGCGCAATGAAGCTGGTAATGCTCTCGAAGGCTTTGGTTGTAGGGGCCTATCAGAAGAAGCTGGAAGCTTTGGCCCGTCTGCCCGACGTTGACCTGGTTGCGCTTGTCCCTCCTTCTTGGCGGGAGCCAAGGGTCGGGACTTTGCACCTGGAACGTCGTTTTACGCAGGGTTATCGCTTGGAAACGTTGCCTATGGTTTTAAATGGGCAACATCATCTGCACTTCTATCCTAGTTTAGACAAGGTTCTGGCCCGCGAAAAACCTGATGTTTTGCACATTGACGAAGAGTCTTTCAATTTGGCGACCTTTCTGGCCATGCGGTCAGGTAGAGCGCATGGCGTTCGCTGCTGTTTCTTCAACTGGGCTAACATTGAGCGCAACTATCCACCACCTTTCTGTTGGTTTGAAAAGTATAACTTTCGCCATGCGGCCTATGCAATTGCGGGGAATCAAGAAGCAGCGACAATTTTGCGGCACAGAGGTTATCAAGGTTCTCTGGCGGTTTTGCCTCAGTTTGGGGTTGATCCTGACCTTTTTCCCTTCAAAGGGGAAGGGGAACGAAGGAAGCAGGAAAGGTTTGTAGTAGGCTACGTGGGGCGGTTGGTTAAGGAGAAGGGGGTACTTGATCTGCTAGAGGCGATGACGGGCCTTCCCGCAAAGGTGCATTTGCGGTTGGTAGGGGAAGGGGAATTACAACCTTTGCTGCTTCAGCGCAGCCAGGAACTTGGGTTACAGGAGCGGATTACACTTCTACCACCTGTCGAAAGCACTAAAGTCGCGGCGATGCTCCATGAATTAGATGCTTTAGTCTTGCCTTCCCAGACAACAGCTAATTGGAAAGAGCAATTTGGGCGAATTCTAATCGAAGCAATGAGTTGTGGCGTACCTGTAATTGGTTCTTCTTCAGGCGAGATCCCAAATGTCATTAGTGATGCTGGGCTTATCTTCCCAGAACGCAAGCCTAAAGAGCTACAAAATGTTCTTCTGCGCCTCTTAAATCAACCAGAATTGTGTGAAGACCTGAGCCAAAGGGGCCGCGCACGAGTCTTAAAGCACTATACTCAGGCAGCTTTGGCTAAAAGCTATTACGATCTCTATCAAGAAATGCTAGTTAAGCCTTGATCCTTTGCACCGTGAGCATTGTAATATCATCTGCGGGGGGCTGATCGGCCAAGTAATCCCGTACACTATGTTCAATCTGACTCATCAAGGCTGCACCCGCCGAAAAGGGTTGTTTGACCAATTCCAAAAGCCGTTCTTCGCCAAACATCTCCCCCCCCGCCTTACGGGCTTCGGTTACACCATCGGTATAGGCCAAAAGCATACTTCCAGGCTCAAAATGAGCTTCGGCCAGCGCAAAGGTAGAAGCCCCCATCAACCCGACGGCAGGGCCCGTTGGCTCTAAGGGGACAATCTTCCCCGACGGTTCCAACAAAAGAGGAGCTTCGTGGCCCCCGTTGATATACGTAAGGTTGCCCGTGACAGGATTCAGCACACCAAAGAAGAGCGTGGCAAACATGTGAATGTGGGTTTGTTTGTTGTGATGATGCTGGGTGATATACTTGTTGGTAAGAGGAACCGCATTAAGAGCAGCAAAATCGGAAGGGGGAGCTTGTTCTGCAAAGGCCCGCAGCAAGCTCCGGACAAGGGCCATAAAGAGCGCCGCTCCTACACCTTTATCGCAAACATCGGCAATCACCAGCCCAATCCGCTCGTCTGGGAGGGCAATCGCGTCATAGAAATCGCCCGCGATCTCCCGTGCTGGGTGGAAGGTCGCCGCAATTTCCCAACCTGTGGCCAGCGGTAGAAAAGCAGGGAGAAAATCCGCTTGAATCCGTCGCCCCAGTTCCATTTCTTGGCGCACCGTTTTAAGGTAGGCTTGCTCCTGGTCGCGCAACCGTTTCTTCTCTAAAGTCGCACTGACTCGCGCCTTCAGCAAGATCGGGTTGAAGGGCTTAGGTAGATAGTCTTCCGCCCCCAATTGGATACATTTGACCACACTCTCCACATCATCCACCGCTGAAATCATAATCACAGGGATATGGCGCAGCTGCGGGTCGGCTTTGATTTCTTCTAAAACCTGATAGCCATTGACTTCAGGCATCATAATATCGAGCAAAACTAGATCAAAAGCCTGCTCCCGTAAGCGAAGCAAGGCTTGGCGACCATCAAAAGCCATCATTACGGTATGCCCTTGCCGTTGAATCCGCCGTGAAAGAACATCCCGATTAGCTTCATTATCATCAACGACTAAGACTCGACAGGTTCCAAGGTTAGATTGCGGTGGCCTCATTGACAAGCTCCCTTTTGCAGCAAGTTATCTATCTTAGCGATTAGGCGAGGGAAATCAATTGGCTTGGTTTCGTACTCATCACACCCTACATCCAAGCTCTTTTGACGATCATCGGCGAGCGCATGGGCCGTCAGGGCAATGATGGGAATAGCGCACGTCAGCGGGGACTGTTTGAGTTGCTTAGTCGCCTCCCAACCGTCCAAGACAGGCAAACTCAAATCCATTAAGATGAGATCGGGGTTGATGGTCTGCGCCAAACGGACTCCTTCCGCGCCATCAAAAGCCAAAAGAATCGTGTGGCCCCGCCGTTCCAACCTTCGCGCCAGCATATCCCGATTCATTTCGTTATCTTCAATCAAGAGAATTTTAGCCATAATGCCTGCCTTTAGTCCCGTAAACGATGAGTTCCTGGGGTATCTCAGGCATCTTGCCTGGAAGAGTCTTTGCTTCGCTAGTCTAGTATAGCACAATCGCATTCAAATCTTCCCGCCTCTTTTCCTAAAGCAACCCCTTAGACCGCGCTCGGCAACCAAACGGTGAACGTTGTCCCTTCGCCGTGTTGACTGGAAACCTCAATCTCACCGCCCATCATCTGGCAAAACCGCTGACTAATCACCATGCCCAAGCCGGTTCCGCCATATTCGCGGGTGGTCGAGGCATCACCTTGCACAAAGGCTTGAAAAAGATGTGCGACTTGCGTCGGCGACATGCCAATGCCCGTGTCAGTCACGCGAAAGATCAACCATTCGGGGTCAGGCGAAACCTCCGTTAGCTGCTGATATTCCTGCAACTTAGGGGGCAGCGAAGCCGCAACCAACTTGGACTTAGACCAGCGCTCAACCGTAAGTTTGATCTGCCCACATTTAGTGAATTTGGCCGCGTTGCTCAATAAGTTCAGCAGGACTTGTTGCACTTTGACTTGGTCGGTAATCATCGAGCCTAAATCCCCTGTTGCTTGAACTTCTAAGAGATTATTGTTTTTCTTGATCAGAGGGGAGATCGTGGTAATGACATCTTCGACCATGGCCACGATTTGAAACTGCTCTACGCATAAAGTCATCTTACCTGCTTCGATTTTAGAGAGATCAAGAATGTCGTTGATGATATGCAGGAGATGTCGTCCAGCGATAGTAATCTTTTCAATGTCTTTGACCAGCTCAAGAAAGCCTAAATCGAGGATATCTTCCTGCAACATCTCGCTATAACCGATGATAGCATTGAGAGGAGTTCGCAATTCGTGGCTCATATTCGCCAGAAAGCTGCTTTTAGCGCGATTAGCAGCCTCGGCGGCCTCTTTGGCCTGTTGCAATTCAGCCTCAGCTTGCTTCCGTTCCGTGATATTCTCATACATCCCGACCAGAAACAGAGGATCGCCTTTGGCATCCCGCACAAGCGAAGACGAGACTTGGCTCCAGATAACTTGCCCATTCTTGCAAGTGTAACGCTTTTGGAAGCAACTATTATCAAGCTCACCGCTCATAATCTCGGTAAAAAGCTGCATACTCCGCGCTCTATCTTCGGAATGGGTAATTTCACTGAAGTGCATATTCCTTAATTCTTCATTTGAGAAGCCCAGCATCTTGATAAAAGCAGGATTTCCGCGCATGATAGAGCCATCTTTGTCAATCAGGGCAATCCCAATCACCGATTGTTGAAAGACTGCCCGAAACCGAGCTTCACTCTGCCTAAGAGCCTCTTCAGAGCGGTCCCGCTGAATCGCTGCGCCAATAATGCCTGCCGCCGCCCGCAACGCATCAACCTCCACCGCCGACCAGACCCGTTCGATTGAACATTCGTCAAAGCCAATGCAGCCCCACCACGTATCGCGCACAAAGATGGGGATTAAAGCAATAGAAAGGACATTTTGAGCCTCTAAAAGCACGCGCTCGCTGGCGGGGAAGGTGCAAACATCGCCATAAAAAGGAATTCCTTGCGCCAGAATGGCCTCCCAGCGCTCAAAGCCCATTTCACGATAGCATAAGTTCGTTCGACGAGGATCATCAGTTTGTGAAAAGATACCTGGAGCCATCCATTCATAGCGTTGGACTGAGATTCGGAGCCCTTCAGCATTCATAAAGTTCTCAAAAACATAGACTCGACTCATTCCCGTTGCAATTCCTAAGCAAGCCAAGACGGTTTGGATATTTTTCTCCATCCCGAAGGTGGCTAAAAAACGTTCGGCAGCAAACCCCATTGCTTCCAAAATCGCTTCGCGGCTGTTGAGAATTTCTTGGGTGCGTTTGCGCTCCGTAATATCACGCACAATCGCCAGCGAACGCTCCCCTTTCATCGCTTGGGCATTCACTTCAACAAAAACTATAATTCCATCGCGGCGACGTAACCAGCGTTCCTGCAAAATCGTCCCCAGAAGGAAGAGTTCTTTCATCCGCAAAGGGTTCATTGCCAGGTCTTCGGTGGCAATAATGTCGCAGACATTCATTTGTAAAAGCTCATTGGCACTGTAGCCACTGATTTCACACATCTTAGGATTTACTTCCAAGAAATTCCCATATTTATCATTGATTGCAATCCCATCTGAAGCGTGTTCCATCAACAAATGATAGTGTTCGTGGCTCTTTCGCAAGGCTTCAGTTAAGTGGCCCTGGGGAGGCGACGGGGATTGGGCTGGAGGATACAAAAAACTCGCCTTAGCTTGCGATGAGGGAGCCAAACCGCCCAACTTATGTTCAAAAGGAGCCTCAATGCTCAATTCTTGGGGCAGCGCCAGCGCCAAACGGTCTTCGCCAAGCGCCGCATAGATTGCGCTCACTTGTTGGAGCAATTGCTGCCAAAGCTCTAAGGAGGGTTGCGTGGCGACCTCTAATCCCAACGATTTGAGTTGCCACTGAATTAAAGGATGAAGCATAACAAAGCTCCTCGTGCGTTTGATTATCGGCTTAACTGCAAAGATCGGGCCCTAGAATTAGACCAAGAACAAGTTTTATCCAGAACTCTAAGATTTAAGCATTTAGCCTTCAGCTAACTAATCGCTTTCAACAAAAAGCTGGCGCAGATTCGCTGGCGGCGTAGCTGGAATTTGGATAGTAAACTTGGAACCTTTATGCACAACACTTTCGGCAAAAATAGTGCCGCCTAAAAGCTCACAAAAATGCTTCGTAATCGCCAAACCTAAGCCTGTACCACCATGTTTGCGGGTGTCAGAGTTATCGCCTTGCGTAAAGGCCTGAAAAAGCTGTGCTAATTGTTTGGCCGTCATGCCCAAACCCGTATCAATGACCTGAAAACAAAACCACTGTTCTGGTTTAACATCGGGGGCTTGCCCATTTGAAGCGCGTTCTTCGGCCTGAACCGCTAGAATAATGCGCCCTTTTTCAGTGAATTTGCACGCATTACTTAGTAAATTGATTAAACATTGGCGCAATTTTATCTGATCGGTCTTCATTGTCCCTAGATTAGGCGCACATTGAACTTCTAAGACATTCTGATTTTGTTTGGCCAAAGGCTGAATCGTCGCTATAAGTTCATGGATCATGCCTGTGATCTCAAATGTTTCGAGATAAAGCTCCATTTTCCCTGCTTCAACCTTGGAAAGATCAAGAATCTCGTTGATAATCCGCAATAAATGTTTGCCTGCCAGGTAGATCTGATCTAAATCCTTTTTAAGATTGGCATCGCCTAAATCCTCGGCTTCTTCCTTGAGAATTTCGCTGTAACCAATGATGGCATTCAATGGAGTACGTAATTCATGGCTCATATTAGCCAGAAAGATGCTTTTAGCTTGATTGGCAGTCTCGGCTAATTCTTTAGCGCGGCGCAATTCTTCCGTTCGTTCGGTGACTTGCTGCTCTAAATTTTGGGCTTGGTGGGTGAGGAACAACTCTCGTTCTTGATAATAATTGACACGATTCCGCAATTCTTCGGGGCTAACTCGCAGATCTGTAAGGATTTCTCCATAGACTCTGGAGAGTTCATTTGATTCATGCGCGGTAAGTTTTGTTCCTTGGCGCAAGGCTTGATAGGCCAAGGCGGTTCCAATCGCGCCTGCTAAATACTTTTCAATTTCAGCGTGGAAGTAAGTTAATTCAGTGATCGAAATCTGTGTTTTATTTTCAATTCCTACCGCTTGTAAGCTGTGTTTAATAATCAGAACCACTTTAGAATCAGAAAAAAACTGACTGAGTAACTGCTTAATTTCACTTTTCTTTGTTGCCAGTTCAATAGAATTCTCATTCTGGGCAAATCTAGGGCGTTTAACTGCTTTTTGCTGCAGAATACTGACAAATTCACTGGCAAGCCGTTGCTCTTCCTCTTTCTGCTCAAAGGCCAGCGAGCTAAGAACGTATAAACTGACATTCAAAATCAAAGTCCAAAAAACACTATGGGTCAAGGGGTCAAAACCAACTAAACCAAGAAATTGCTCTGGATTTAACCATCTTAAACCCCATGGCCCTATTTCAAGAAAGCTTTTAGACAGGAGAAAATTGCTGCGAGCAAAGGCGGGGAGGATTAGAGTATAAATCCAGGCCAAAAACCCACTACTCATGCCCAACAAAGCACCGATCTTGTTGCCGCGAGGCCAAAACAAGCCGCCCAAAGCCGCAGGCGCAAATTGCAAAATGGCCACAAAAGAGATTGTACCGATGCTCACTAAAGTATAAGGCGTACCAACTGCTTGGTCAAACCAATAGGCGACCAAAATGAAAGCAATCACGATGGCCCAGCGAAAAAAGATAAGTTGGCGCTGCAAAAACCGCAATTTACGGAGGCCAATGATGGGCACAAGCAGCAAATGGTTTGTAACCATGGTCGCCATGGTCATTGAACTAACCGTAATCATGCTGGTCGAAGCGGCCAAACCCCCAATAAAAACAAGCAAGGAAAGCAAACCTTGCTTATAAGCGAGAGGAATGCGTAAAACAAAACTATCGGCTTGGGAAATAGGATAGCCCAGCAGCAGACCTCCCAGTGCAAGGGGGATTACAAAGATATTGATTATCAACATATAGAGAGGAAAAAACCAGATCGCTGTTTTGACATGGTTTTCATCGAAGTTTTCAACCACCGCAATGTGAAATTGCCGCGGGAGAAACAAAATACTCGACATCGAAAGAATGAGCTGCGAGAGCCAGAGCAGATGCGGAACGTTTTTGAGCTTGAGGCTATCCGCTTTTTGGAGGGCGGCGGAGGCTTGCCGAAAGATGTCGGTGGGGCCTTGAAAGGCAAAATAGGTAACAAAGATGCCAACCGCGAGAAAGGCAAGCAGTTTAACTACACTTTCCACTGCGATAGCCACGACAATCCCTTGGTGGCGCTCAGTTGGGTCAACTCGTCGCACTCCAAAGACGATAGTAAAGACAATCATCAAAAAGGTAACGACTAAACCTGCACTTAACTCAATAGAATTGAAAAAAAAGACTTTATCTGTATGCGTTAGAATACTAAAAGAAGAGGTGATAGCCCGTAATTGCAGCCCGACGTAGGGAATAATGCCTAGAACAGCAATGAAAGTTGTAAGGGCCCCTACGGAGCGAGATTTGTTATACCGTGCTGAGAGGAAATCGGCAATACTGGTGATACGGTGAGTATTTTTGAGGCGAATCATTTTGCGGAGCAGCGTCCACCAAAAAATAATGGCCAGATTAGCTCCGATGTAGGGGCCTAAAAAGAGCATTCCCGAAGTGGCCGCGCTACCCACACTCCCATAAAAGGTCCAGGAAGTGCAATAGATTCCAATTGAAAGGGCATAAATGAAAGGATGGTTGGCAGGATTATGGCCTTTTTGGGCTTGATTCTCGACCCAGAGACCCAGCAGAAAGAGGGCAACCATGTAAAAGAAGATAATTGCAATGACAATTAAAGGGTCAAACATGGGGTAAATTATTCCTTTTCTGCATCTTGCTCATCTTCGTCTGAGGAAATTAGGCTTTGGCTTATTAAGAAGAGGGTGAAAACAGTTATTCCCCAGGGTAAAAAGATGTAACCAAACATCTTTTCGGGGTATTGATCGATCTTGGCAAAAAAGGGCCACGAAAAGAAAGCCAGGGCCAGGTAAAAGAACAGGAGGTCAAAACCTGGTTGCCGCAAGAGCTTAGAAATGTGCTTCATCAAAACCCTTTGGAACTAGTCGCTTCAACAGAGAAGAATGGTTTGTAGTTTACCACGAATAAAACAGATTTGCACTAGGAAATGTCGGCTACGCCGCAGAAAATTTGCAGCTTTCTTGCGGCGCAACAAAGCAGGCCGAACTTCAGGCGGTGGGGCTTTTAACTTTTAATTGCTGAAATTCGCATCAGTAAACCAACGAGAAGAAAATTGGCCAACACGGAAGAGCCACCATAGGAAATAAAGGGAAGTGTAATGCCCGTAAGAGGAATGAGGCGCAGGTTGCCCCCGATGATCACAATGACTTGAACCGCTAGAATCGTGGTTAAACCAACAGCCAAAAGTTGTTCAAAGCCGCGAAAGCGCCCTGGGATAGCGGTTGCGATATGATAACCGCGAAAGACCAGCAGGAGATAAGCTATTAAAACAGCAATTGTGCCTGCTAAACCCATTTCTTCGCCGATGGCCGTGAAGGCAAAATCAGTATGCACGGCGGGCACAATCGCGGGAATGCCGCGCCCCAGCCCTTTCCCAAAAATCCCGCCCGCGGCCAGCGCGTATGCAGCTTGGACAATCTGGTAGCCTGTGCCTTGGGCGGTGGCCCACGGATCAAGCCAAACGGCAACTCGTAGTTTTACTACGGGAACGACATGATAGAGCGCAAAAGCCCCAAGCCCAAAAGCGACTAAACCTACTAAAACATAGAGTCCTCGGCCCGTGGCCACATAAAACATCGCCAGAAAGACCCCAAAGAGCAATAAGGCTACGCCTAAATCGCGTTGAAAGATAATTGTCCCCATTGCAATGCCCCACATCCCGCCGAGAGGGATCAGATAGGGCAAAGGAGGCAACGTAAAAGGGCCCAAACGATAGTTTGAAGCGGCTACAACTTGGCGATGTTGTTCTAAGTAGGAAGCTAGGAAAATGACTAAGATGATTTTGAGCAACTCGGAAGGCTGTAGCATGAAAAAGCCAAAATTAAACCAGACCTTTACCCCACTGCCGTTGGGGTCTGTGCCAAAGAAAAACGTTGCTAAAGTTAAGCCTAAGCCCAAAGTTAGCCACGTATACCGATGATGATCGAGCCAATCCATCAAAGAAGTTTGTTGATAACGAATTAAAAGCTCATCCCAGGGCCCAAAAATCATGCCTGCGAGGATTAGAATGCCAAGCGTTACCCAAAGCGACTGTTTGGCGGCTACACCAACGTATGTATCGCCATAAATCGCATTCAAGCTGGGTTCCAGGCGTGTGGTGAGCAACAGCCCCAACCCGCTTAAAAGCGCGATCAAAGGTAGCATCAGTTGGTCAGTTTGGGTTGAACGCCAACTAAGCCCAAATGAAAACCCAATAAAGAGTAAGAAAGGAAGACAAGAGGGCCAAAGGATCGTCAAAATCCCTGGAACAGTTGGGACAAACTCTCGTTGACGAGTAACAAATACCACCAAAAGATAGCCTGCGGCAAAGAAAAGCAACACTAGCAGCAAAAGTTGCAATTCATCGCCTCGCAAACGCCGTAAACGTTGAAGCATAACCTCAATCTTTCTCTAAGGATTCTTGTTTGTTGGCCGCTTGAGCCGCTAACAACCGAAATTTATAGGCCGTATCTTTATCGCCTACCGCTTCAGCCGCTGTCAACAACAAACCAGCCGTAGTCTGAATATGTTTCAAACCGACCTTATCTCCTTGCAAACGGTCTTCAGCCAACATCTGCGTCAAAAACTCTATGATCTGCGCCACGGTTAGCATTGATTTCTTTCCTTTCGCAAATTTAGCCATGTTCTAAGGAGGCTACGCTTCATTGTAGCACAATTTCCAACCTGATTAGGGCGACTGCTTTTTCTTGCACGTTCTACAATGGTGCTTACAATCTAGTCACGGGAGTCTGGTCTTTCGCTAGAGCAACCCTGCTCCTTTGAAAGCGCAGGTCTGCGCTTAATGGGAACTATGTTATAATCACGCGAAAGTCAAAAAAGCAGGATCTGGGGCAGGCTTCTAGTCTGCCTTGTTAAGTTACCTTTTCAGGAAGAATAAACAGTATTGGAGCAAAATTATGACCTCAACCGTGCAACTTTCCGCGCTGCGCCTGAGTAAGCGCCTGGCGGAATTAGAACCTTCAGCAACTATTGGGCTGATTGGCCGAATTGGGCAACTGAAAGCCCAAGGCGTACCTGTCATTTCGTTTGGGCAAGGTGAGCCTGACTTCCCAACCCCAGCGGTGATTAAGGCGGCGGGACAGAAAGCGATTGACCAAGACCTCACCCGCTATACGCCTACGGGCGGGATAGTCGAACTGCGACAAGCCATTGCCCGCCGTGCCACCGAGGAAACAGGAATCGCCTACACCGCTAATCAGATCACGGTAGCTTGCGGAGCTAAAGAGGCTTTGTTCTTAGCCTTTCAAGCTATTTGTAACGAGGGCGATGAGGTGATTATCCCCGCGCCTTACTGGGTCAGCTATATTGAACAGGTGCGGCTGGCTTCCGCCAAGCCGATTGTGGTAGATATGATCGAAGGGCAGGGGTTTGCTTTCAAAGCTGCCCGCATTATTGAGCGGATTACGCCCAAGACTCGTGCTATCATCCTCAATTCCCCTTCCAATCCCACCGGCGAAGTCGTCCCCGCTCCTGAATTGCAAGCTTTAGCTGCTGCGGTACGTGGGACAGGGATCATCGTCCTTAGCGACGAAATCTATAATACCATCTGTTACAATGGGGAATATCCCTCTTGGCTGCGGTTGGCTCCCGATTTAGTCGAGCAGACTTTGGTGGTCAATGGGGTTTCGAAGTCTTATGCCATGACAGGCTGGCGGATTGGTTATATTGCGGGGCATAAAGAGATCATTGAGGCGATTAAGGCAATCCAAAGTCATTCGACTACCCACCCAACTTCGATTGCTCAATATGCGGCTTTGGCCGCTTATACCCCCTCAGCCGAGCTAGATGAGATCGTCCGGGAAAGAGTCGGGGCTTTTCTGGAGCGGCGGGATGTCATCGTCGCGGGTTTGACCGCCATTCCTGGCGTGACTTGCGCCATTCCAGAGGGAGCTTTCTATGTTTTCCCCAACGTAGAGGGGCTTCTCAACCGCCCGCTCAATGGCGGTAAGGTCTGTCAAACCAGCAATGAACTGGCTAACTACCTCCTCGACCACGCTCAAATAGGGGTCGTGCCTGGTGAAGCCTTTGGCGCACCAGGCTACCTCCGTTTGTCTTACGCCCAAAGCAAAGCTAACATCCTCGAAGGCTTAACCCGCTTTGCCGCAGCCGTGAAATAAGCTGCTTCCAATGAGGCCTAAAGAGCATTCTAATGCCTTTGGGCCTCAGCCTTTCTCGGCCAATAACCATTCCAACGCCAGGAGATACCCGCGCCAGCCCAGCCCTGTAATCTGCCCCGTTACCACTGGTGCAGTCACGGATGTGTGGCGAAACTCCTCCCGCTTGTAGACATTGGAAAGATGCACCTCAATGATGGGGCAACTAAAGTTGGCCAGCGCATCGCGCAGGGACAGACCATAATGCGTCAGCGCCCCTGGATTGATGATGATTCCCTCAGCGACCTCACTTCCCGCCTGGAGGAAGTCAAGCAGATGCCCTTCGTGGTTAGACTGGTAGAAAGTCAAAGCTGCCCCGGCTTGCGAACCGCGTTCCAAAAGCGCAATGTTGATGTCCGCTAACGTCTTGTGACCATAAATCTCAGGCTGGCGTTTGCCCAGCTTACTGAGATTCGGGCCATGAACTACTAAAATCTTCATAGTATTTCCTCCTTGGCTAAGTTTACCACAATTGACCCAGGTTCAAATCCTCGTTCACGGCTACTCGTCATGTCTGCCCCTAAATACTTGCCATAGAGGATAGGCAGCTTTGCTTTGCCTGTCATATTTGCCCAACTTCCGCCAGATTAGGGCTGGCAGGGGCAGATTCAAACAAAACTCTAATACCTTTCTTGCATCCCAGAGGCCAAAATGCGAGTAAACTAGGAACGTGGCAATTTTACATGCTGAAATAGTGTAAGAGGAAAATAAATGAGCAAGGTTGTTGGAATAGATTTGGGGACAACGAACTCGGTGGTCGCCGTTATGGAAGCGGGCGACCCCGTGGTAATCCCTAACGCCGAGGGCAATCGCACGACTCCCTCGGTAATCGCCTTCGCCAAGAATGCGGAACGGTTGGTTGGGCAGACTGCCAAACGGCAGGCAACAGTCAACCCTGAAAACACCTTTTTCTCGATCAAGCGGTTTATTGGGCGCGATTACGATGAGACGGTCAGCGAACGCTCGATGGTTCCCTTTGGCGTGATCAAAGGCCCGCGTGGCGATGTGCGGATTCGTTCAGAGCAGACGGCCAAGGAATACGCGCCGCAAGAGATTAGCGCGATGGTCTTGCGGAAGCTCAAAGAGGATGCCGAAGCTTATCTTGGGGAAGCTGTGACAAAGGCGGTAATCACGGTTCCCGCTTACTTCAATGATAGCCAGCGCCAGGCGACAAAAGATGCGGGAAAGATTGCGGGTTTGGAGGTCTTGCGGATTATCAATGAGCCGACGGCGGCGGCCTTAGCTTACGGGTTAGATAAAAAGAAAGATGAAACCATCTTAGTCTTTGACTTTGGGGGTGGAACCTTTGATGTCTCAATCCTAGAAGTTAGTGAAGGGCTGGTGGAAGTCCGGTCAACCAACGGAGATACGCATCTGGGAGGGGACGACTATGATCAACGGATCGCTCTGTGGTTGATTGAGGAGTTCAAGAAGGATCAGGGGATTGACTTAGGGAAAGATCGGCAAGCGTTGCAGCGGCTGAAGGAAGCTGCTGAGAAGGCAAAGGTCGAGCTTTCGAGCATGATGGAAACCGAGATCAACCTTCCCTTCATCACTGCTGACGCAAGTGGGCCAAAGCACTTGGTGATCAAGCTGAGTCGGGCCAAATTTGAGCAGCAGACGCAGGATTTGACAGACCGTCTAAAGGGGCCCTTTTTCCAAGCTCTTCAAGATGCCAAACTAAAGCCAGGCGACCTTGATGAGGTAGTGCTGGTAGGTGGCTCGACACGGATGCCTTTAGTGCAAGACCTTGTTCGGAAGCTGACAGGTAAAGAGCCAAACAAGAGCGTCAACCCTGATGAGGTCGTAGCCTTGGGGGCGGCGATTCAAGCGGGTGTGCTATCTGGGGATGTCAAAGACGTTGTGCTGCTCGATGTTACACCGCTCTCCCTGGGGGTTGAAACTTTAGGGGGCGTGATGACGCGCCTGATTGAGCGGAATACTTCGATCCCTTCCCAGAAGGAGGAGATCTTCTCGACTGCCGCTGATGGGCAGACCGCAGTAGATATTCATGTTCTCCAGGGGGAGCGGGAAATGGCAGGCGATAATATGACTTTAGGGCGGTTTCGCTTGGAGGGGATTCCTGCTGCGCCACGGGGTGTACCCCAGATCAAGGTCCGCTTTGATATTGATGCGAATGGGATCTTACATGTTTCGGCCCGCGACCAGGCGACAGGCCGGGAGCAACGTATTACCATCACGGCCAGTACCAACCTTAGCAAGGATGAGACCGAGCGGATGGTGCGGGAAGCTGAAGCCCATGCCGATGAGGACAAACAGCGGCGGGATAAGGTCGAGATCAGGAACCAGAGTGATAGCAGTGCCTATCAAGCTGAACGGAGCCTAAACGACTTGGGGGATAAGGTAGAGAGTGCCCTGCGGACAAAGGTTGAGGGTTTGATCAAAGACCTGCGGCAGGCGATGGATGAGGATGATGAGGAGAAGATGAAGCGCCTCACTAATGAGTTGCAGCAAGAGATGTATAAAGTTTCGCAAAGCGCCTACGCGGAAGGGCCTCAAGCTGGCCAACCAACGGATGGTGGGGCGACTTCAACCAGCAAAGATCCTGGCGTGGTTGATGGGGAATATACCGTAGAGTAGTCTAAGCGCAGGTCGTTCAAATAAAAGGCGGCTGGTATGGTTCTAAACCATACCAGCCGCTTAGTTTTCCCCTTCCCTCTCCTCTTTCCCTACGGAATCTTCGTTACCCTGACATTGCCATAGCAAACGTCGGCGTAGTGAGCAACCAGCACCACAGAGCCACTACTTTTATATGAAGTTGCGGTAGTGCCTGCCTTACCTTCACGTTGCCAGGCTGCTGGTTCTGCATCTCCATCTTTCCATATCTTGAGGTAATAGTAACCCTTTTGATAGGTAGTTGTAGTCTCCACGCGGAACTTAATCCAGTAGCGCTTCCCTGGAGTGAGATTGAGCGTCGTTGGGTCATCCACAGCTGGCGCAACTTTCTCTTCAGCATATCCTAGAATTCGGAGCTTATAGGCCGTGCCTGTTGCACCATTTTTCTCCCAGAAACCGTATCCCCCAATTTGATTCCAGCCCATGCGCGGGTTAATTTCGTTTGAGCCATCCATGTAATGGCCTTGCCAGCGGGCAACAATCCCAATTCCAATGAATTGAGTTGTTACAGGGAAGGGCCGAATAGTTACGGGGACAAGCACTTCATAGTTTTTCCATGATGTCATATCGCCTAGCGCGACTAACCGATCATAACCTGGTTCAGCGGTACAGATAGCACTATTCGTTTTGTCCAAAAGCCACTTGCCATCAACAATTTGGGCAACATCATTGATGGAAGTTGCTGCACTCCAGTCTATATTGTAGGATAAAGGCCAGACTACATCCTTCGTATAGTTTACGTTTACAACCTTCACCGCCGTGCCCCCGACACTATTGGTGGCCGTAATTCGCACCGTATTCGCGCCTGAGTTCATCAAGTCTTTATCCAACTCAATGTTGAAATCTCCTTGGGCAATGAGGCGGTGATAACCCAGAGCTTTACCTGAGACTGCTTTTGGCCCAACGGAAATGGTCGTAGCGGCTCGCTCATTGAGCGCGTAGGTGACGGTGTAGGGCAGATGCGAATCAGTGACGCGCCCCAAAATGTTTAGCCATTGCTGGGGATTGCCCTTTTGCCCAAACTGCTGATTATCCCCATACCAAACCTCAAACCAGGGCTTTTCGCTCCCGTCTTCGGGTGAAATCGCACAGTTATCAGTAGCTTGGTCAGGGTAGTCGGGGTCTTTAGTAGGCTTATTGGCGGTGTCAATCCCATTCGCATTGAAGTAGTCTATCTTGCTTGTGAAAGCTGGGGCCGTTGTGCCTACCCCCGCGTTCCCCGCAAAAATGGCAACGCCTATAACTTCAGCGTTGTCCCGCCCAAGTTTTGCGCCTGATGCACCCCAAGCTGTTCCATTGGCCGAAAACCAAATCCGATAGTCTGAACGGAGGGAACTGTTGAGCTTCGGCTTCGGATTTACATCGGGCTTTGCAGGATCATAAAAGACGCGCTCGGCTCGCATGTAGAGAGGAACAACTTTACCCTTAAGGGCAACCTCGCTCGTACTACCAGTAACCGCTCCTGCGCTAGTGTATTCGGCGGCATACGCATAGATAGTTCCGCTTGTAGAATCCTTGCTGTAATAGCTGAAGCGCAAATAGTTCCCATTCTTCAGGAAGACTAGAATTCCTTGCATCGCATACATGCCCGTGGGTTTAGAATCGAACTTCACCTCAAAGTCAAACTCTTTATCCGCCGCTACACTGGCCGCCTGTTTGATGTAGGGAACTTCAATCCCTGTTGGTCCTGCAACATCATGGGCTTTACCCCCAGGGACAGGAAAGATCACGCTGTTCCCATTGAAGTACTTATTCGCATCCCAATCTGCCGCAGGCATATCACCTGCTGGGGGAGCAACGTAGGTCCATTTTTCCTTCGTAAAGGCAGGATCTGTGAAATCATCGGAATAGGCTTGCGGTTTGGGGCAAACTGAGCGGGGAGGGGTCAAAATAGCGATATTTTGAGCGACACAATTGCCCCCAACCACACAAGCTTCTATATTGACCGTCCCGACGGTACTGGGGGCATTAAAAGTTGTATAAGCTTTGCCATTGTTATCGGTAGTTAGCGGAGAAGCCGAGATACTGCCGTCACCTGTTTTGATTGTAAAGTTGACGGTCTTCCCAACCGCAGCACTTCCCCCTAAAGTTACGGCAGCATAGAAAGCACCATAGTTTGAGGTTGAATTAGCGCTCAATTTGGTGGGGGCCGTAAGGCTAAGGACTAGCTGGAGCGGATTTGCAATGATTACAACCTTTGAAGCGCAAACCCCCTTAATGCAAGCTTGCAAGGTGATATTCTGGGCACTACTTGGTGCAGTCAAGGTTGTTGTTGCTTTACCCGAAGCGTCCGTTGTTGCACTACCTGATGCAAGGCTTCCGCCACCCGCAGTAATCGAAAAGCTCACGGTCTGCGTTTGGGCCGCAGTTCCATTAAGCGTCGCAACAGCCTCAATATTATTTCCTGTGCTGCTGGTTATAAAACTGGCAGGAACGTTCAGAGTAATGGCCGGTTGAGGTGTAGCCGTGGGCAGATCAGCTGGGGAAGGTGTATTACTTGGGGTAAGGGTTGGCCCGCCAGGTGTGACCGTTGGTTCAAGAGTCGTAGAAATGGGTACAAGTGGTGTTTCAGTTGGGATTTGCCCATTCGCGGTAGGCGAAGCAGTTTTGGTGGGCATAGGAGTTCGGGTGGGGGTCAAGGTTGTGCCCCCAGCAGTGGCAATAAGTTCCGCTGCATTGGGTGTATTTGTGGGGCCTTGGGTTGCAGAAGGTGAAGCTTCAGAGCCTATGGGCGAAGGAGTTGAAACAACAGGGACACTATAAAGGTCGATCTGATAACTCCCCGTGTTGCCCGTTGGGTCTTTCTCGCCGACCCCAAAGGTCAAGGGGCCTGGCGGGACTTTGAGTTGCACTTCGTAAGTATGATCTTCCCGATAAGCAGGAATTTGGCCGCCAACAATGAAGTTTTCAGCAGGTTGGCCGTTAATCCAAAGCACCCAATCGGTTGGATGCCAGGGAAGAATTGGGCTATCATCAACATCGCTGATAAGGTAGAAAGGATCGCTCCAGCGGTTGCCCAGCGCTTGCCCTTTCCCCGTCACTAGCAAGGTGACAAGCCCTTCATAGGAAGTAGTTGTCGTGAAAGCTCTGATGCCCCCCACGAAAGGCACAAAATTGGCGGCTTTAGGGCAAATTGTAAACGCATATTTCCCGCTATTTTCAGTCGAATCAAGCTCCCCTACATTGAAGGTCAGGGGTTGGTCGGTTGCATTGATCTCAAATCTATAGCTATGGGCTTCGTTATAGTATGGTAGTGCCCCCCCAATCGCTATATCTTGAATACGTTGATCACCTATCCGCAACAAACCATCGGGTGGCGACCAGGGAAAACTTGCGGTTCCATCACTATCCGCAAAGATATAGAACGCATCACTTGGCAAACCGTGGCTTTTACCTTGCCCTGAAACACTAATACTCACCCGATCTTTATATGCCTGGGAAGTAGTGAGGTCTACGGGTTGCCCCGCAACGGTAACTTCCAAACGTTCCCCCCCTACACATGGGGGGATTGGGGTAGCTGTGGCCGTGGCCGTGGCCGTCGGTAAACTAACCTTGGAAGATGTGCTAGTCGGCGAGGTTTTAATGAGACTCGTCGGGGTACGGGTTGGGGTTTTGGAACTTGAAACCTTCGGGGTATGGGTTGGGGTGTGCGAAGGGCCAAGCGGAACGGTAGGGTTGGGAAGCACCGTCGCGGAGGGAAGGGCTGGTGGCGTAGCAATGGGCTTTGGAGGGGGCTGGGGCGTGCGGCCAGGAATGGGGCTGCCCGTGCCACACACAAAGATCGTGTAGAAGCCCTTATTATCGGCGGGATCACTATCAGCGACGCGAAAGGCAACCGCCCCCGCTGCTACATTGATTGGCAAGCGATAAAGGTGATCTTTGCTGTAAGGGGGAAGTTGCCCGCCGATGATCACCTTAGCGGGAAGTTGCTCGTTGATCCATAACCCGCCAACCGTTGAGTCTGCTTGTTGCGGGGTTTGGCTAACAAGGTTGCCACTGTTATCAGTAAGGAGGTAAAGGGCATCTCGAAAGGGGCTTTGGGCATCGGTCCGGCCCCCGCCGACCACCGTGAGGGAAAGTGGCCCCGAATAGGAAAACCCCGTGCTAAAGGAAGTAAGCCCGCTATTCAAAGGGATAACTAGCACTTCAGCAGCTTCAGCCCCAATGCAGGCGGGTATAGGCAAGCTGGGCGCAACGACGGGGGCGAAGGTCTTGGGATCTTCAAAATCCTTCAGCCCATCACTATTGCTATCAAGATCATTGCGCTCTTTATAATCAGGTACGCCATCCTTATCCGTATCCTTTAAACCCTCGACCTTTGTGGGAAGTCCGTCCCCATCATCATCAGGATCAAGATAGTTTGGAACGCCATCACTATCGCTATCTGTGCCATTACCTTCTAAATAATCCGGCACACCATCGCTATCGCTATCTTTGAAGGTTACTTTAGCGGCCCCTTGTAAGTTTATGAGGCTTGAATTATTAGTTTTGATAAAGGGTAAATAAACCGTATAGGGCGTTGGCTGTTCTGTAACTGCGCCAAGCTCATCTTTCGTCAGAAGCCCATCCCCATCATCGTCGCTATCGAGATAGTCAGGAATGCCATCTCGATCTGAATCATCATTTGTGGGGTCACCATCTTGGTCAAGATCTTCGGCCTGGTTTGAAAGCCCATCCTCATCGGAGTCAGCGGTTAAATCCAGACTGGTTAGCTTGCTTGCTACATTTCCCCGCAGCATTGCTACCCGTTGTGCTTCGGGAAACAGCGGTAACCGGTTGGTTTGCCCGAAAGCTGCGAAAAGAAAGATAGAACCAACAAACGAAGTGATTAGTAAAAGTGTCTTCATACAACCTCTTCATCCCCTGCGGGGAAACTTTTTTATCCTTAAAAGAAAACCTTCCAAGTTGGTCT
>DCSM01000140.1 GCA_002325605.1 Chloroflexaceae bacterium UBA1466 | reverse complement strand
TAGCGCCGCGCCGCCCTTTTCTTTTCCATCCACCAAATACTACTACTGACGACTACCTTGACTCCTTTTGGGGGAATTGAACGGTATCGGTGGGGCAAGATAAGCGCCAAGATTATTCTTAGCCTGATTTTTTAGTAAGGATTTGTGCTAGAATGGTATATCGCTCTCTTGCTCAGAATCGAGTTTGGTGCGGATGAAATGGTAGTTCTTGGCGACAGTATAGGCAGCGGTTAGGCGGGCTGAGTCGTTGTCTGCCAACAGCAAGAGCAGGTTGCCCTTATTCGCAGGAAAGAGATGACCACTAGGGAAGTGGAATTCTGCGGCGCAGGTGGGAATTTCGCGCAAAATCGCGCAGGTGACATTTTGGTCATGGTAGTCCCACAAGGCCCGCAGCTTCTCAAGCTCATTTTCATTAGGGGGAGGTCCTTTGACCTCAATGATGGTTTTGTGGGCGGGAAGCCAAAAATCAGGACGATACCACCCCAAGTGCGGCCCCAGGTCAAACTCCTCTTCATATTTCCAGGAAATCCCCAACTCGTCAAAGACCACCGCCCACCGCCCCTCCAACGTCGAACGAAGTTTGCGGTCATTGTAGGTCACAGGGATAGGTGTTATATCGTAACGCGATGATGGATTCATGCTCTTATGGGTATCCTTACTAAGGCTCCCACAGCGCGGGGCTGCTGGCGGAGGCTTTGGAACTAAGAATTCGCTAATGTAGAAAACACTTGAAATTGTGAGCTACTATAACTCTCAGGAGGCAAAGTTGTCAAGAGGGATTTTTGCTGAAGCTTCCGATCTTACAACGTAAATGAAAGTGGGGGAGCCGCTGGCTAAAGCCAGCGGCTCCCCATTTGTCCTCCCCTAAAACCAACTTTTTCTGGCTTTACTCTTGCTGATCGACCTGCGTCGTATCCATATCCGCATCTTCCCCTCGCCAGGGCTGCTCATTGCCCGCCCAATCGCGGGCACGGGCGCGAAAAGCAAACTGTTTGCCCTCATCAGGCCCAAACCACGCTTCTGTCAAAGAGGTTGTCAGCATCCAATTGCGCCAACTCCCGCGGGGTAGCTGCCGTACTTGGAGATCGTAAGTAGTGATACCGCTCATATCGTCTTTCCCGCCCCAAGTCACCATATAGCCGCTATTTTGCCGCTTAATCTTCTGAATCCGCGCTTCGGGGGGCGTAGAGTCTTTGCGGGGCAACCAGGCCAAAGCGTCAAACCGCACCGAGCGGCCATCATCGCCTGCAATATCGCTCAACTCGACCATTGGGTTAAGCCGATCCCCAAAGCGGTAAACGCCCAATGAAGCCCAGGTTCCAAGCATCGCTTCTTGGTCAACGGTAACATTAGTTGTACCTGCGTCGTGAGTGATAGTATAGTGAGCTTCTTTGGTCGGCCCAATCTGCCCACAGCGCGGAATATAGGCTCGTACCTCATAAGTTCCGCTTGTGGTTAGCTTAGTTTGCCACGAAGCACGGTTGCCCCCCTGCGCTTTTTCCTTCTTTGAAGTTGTCCAATTATGGCTTCCTTTTAAGCCACACCGCGAAGTTTGCCAATCAGATTGGCTTGCGCTATAGCCCTCATCGCTGTTATCAACCACAATAGCTCCCGTATCAAGCGACGGGATAGTTTCAGGCGTAGGTTCCGCAGTAGGGGTTGGAGTGCGGACAGGCTTAGGGGTTGGGCTTTGGCGTGAAGGAGGGCGACTAAGTTCATCACCATTGCCATCTTGAGAAGGTTCGGGTGTTTTTTCGGGCACTCTTGGGCTAGGGGGTGCAGCTTCGATAGCCGTTCCTGGGCCAGGGTCATCGCCTAACCAGAGAAAGGTCACTTGCACCCAGTCATTTTTCCGCATTCCCAGGGAATCCCAAAATGTACCATCAGCTATGTCAATTCCGTTTGGGGCTTGAATCTTCCGCCCAAACTCATCTAACCCATCATTGTAGCCTTCGAGATAAGCTGCCTGAGCCATTGGGGTTCCCAAAGGTAGATCACGGTAACTCTCGCGGTCAGTTGACCAATAATCATCATTGGTATTCCAAGGCCCGACATCCCAAACAGGTACAATTGTTGTTCTACCTTTGTAGGTTAAACGTACCTGGAATTTGTTACTTTTGTAAGGTGAAAGGGCCCGCCACGAGGGGAGAGCTACGAAATTATCCCGCTCCTGGATGATGTGGCCGTTAGCAGTTTGCTTGCCCACTAGCCCTTCACGGGTAGCAAAAATGGTGTAAGTGGGAGCCGTTTTGCGTTCATTTTGCGGATTGGGAGTGGCTTGAACTTGTGTAGTAGCCAATGTAAGAAACAATAGAGCTACTACAATTGTAAAGTATCTTTTTTTCAACATAGGCTTAACAATACTAGTACAGCTTGAGCTATGCCTAGCATGGGTTACTTAATAAATAGGTGGGCAAAAAAGTCATGTTGATTCATTTTACCACAGACCTGATCTGAATTTAGTGTATGGAATGAAAAGCGAAGTGAGGTTTAAGGAAAGAAATGAGAGGAAGAAAGAGGGTCTTAAAGATTTTTAGAAAACTACGTGGAACAAAAAAATATCGGATTAACCAATGTCAATCCAATATTTCTAGGTCTATTATTTATTGTTTGGTAGCGGTGGCTGGACTCGAA
>DCSM01000155.1:215-21194 GCA_002325605.1 Chloroflexaceae bacterium UBA1466 | reverse complement strand
GGTTTCTTCTGCCAAGCTAACCAGGTATGAATGTGGGCTTTAGATCGATCTTTTTCCTCGAAACGCCCCTCTGAAGGTGGCATCCCAGCTAAACATGCTGCTGAATAAACCCACAACCTATCCTCTTCAGGGATCAGAAAGCTGGCAAAATCCTCTAAATTGCCAGGCACTTCGTTATTAGGCATCAGCCAGATCCCTACCTGCTTAAACCATCCATTGTTGTCTTGGGACACTATGGTTCCCTCTGGAAGCGGCTTAGGAGGGATTAGCTTCTTGCTATATCCAGCCCGTAACAAGCTATGACGGAAGGATTCCCAGCGGCTGTCAAGTTTATTATCAGCGTCTATCACAATCCCTATGCGCTGGATATCGTCTATCCCATCATGCACGACCTCTTTGAACTTGGCTAAGAGTTCATTGTCAGCCTTCAGGCTCTCAATCTCAAAAGGAAGGTCAGTTGTCTTGGCATAAGTCTTCCAAAGATTCTTGATGACATGCTCATCATCCTGCCCCTCTACGAGGAGTAAGTTACTCATAACTAGCGGACCTCCAGTTGCTCACTGATAAAAAGCTCTAGCTTATCCTTTTTAGCAGGAATCGCAACCACTTCATCTGTTTGAGGCCGACGGCGTAAGCGGAGTAACAGACCAACTTCAGGATGCTCTTTCAACGCTTGATTGAAACCTTTAATGCAGTCTATGCTATGTGTGGTGACAAAGACTTGGATGTTAAATTGCTGGGCAAGCTGGAAGATCATACGCCAGACAATGGGTTGAGTAGAATAGTGTAACCCATTTTCAAGCTCGTCAATTAGAAGCATGCTTTCTTTTGCATTGACCAATTTAAGTGCAAGACCTAGCATCCTGTTCATTCCTTCACCAAGACTTCGAAGGGGAATCCGCTCGTTCTGACCAGCCAGTTTGATCATTGGAATCCGCTTTCTTCCTTGGCGCTCCTCGCCAATAAAGGCTAAACTAACAACTCGTGGTTCAATTATCTGGAGAGCTTTAAGCACCTCATGTTCAAGCTCAGTGAGCGTTACAGCGTCCCAGTATGCTGCTATCTCACTGTTATTGAGACCTTTAACCCCTATAGATGACCATTTAGGCCCTGCTAATTTTGAGCCTTCAAACTGATCATTGTTGTTAAAGAACTCCTCAAGCAAGTAAATCCTCTCTGCTTCTGAGCCAAGCTTAATAACTATGTTTGGAAGAAAGATAGGTGCAGTTTGAAGAGAAGTGGATGGGATTAGGGCTTTCACAAAATGCTGGATTACTCTAATTGATTCGTCAACTTTGGCCATGTGTTTCCTTATGAGGATGGATAATAAGTTATCATGTGAGTCACCAATAACGATTGGTAGGTCATTAAACTTACGCCCATAAGTTAGATGGCCCACCATATTGATTATATCTAATCCTTTCATGTTTTCATTTATAGCCTTAATTTCATCATGCAAGAGAAGTAACTTTTGGATCACTGAAGGATTGAATCGACTCGCATAAAGTTCTAAAGCTTCCAGAAGCGCCGTCTTACCGACCCCATTTCGCCCCACGATTAAGTTCACTCGCGCCAGCTTTTCGATCTTAAAGTCCTGGAAGCAACGAAAGTTCTGAATAGTCAGTGAGTCTAAGAAAAGGTTAGCCATAGCCATAAGTTCCTGTTGATCAGCCTAAAAAGAAGACTTAATTTACCCTAATCTATTATAGCAGATGGCTGCGCCCCAGCCGAGGCTCACAGTTCGTCCGGGGCGCACTTGTCTTTTCCCTGGCAGCCAGTTGTGCCTCAGCCAGCAGCCAGTTGTGCCTCAGCCAGCAGCCAGTTGCGCCTCAGCCAGCAGCCAGTTGCGCCTCAGCCAGCAGCCAGTTGTGCCTCAGCCAGCAGCCAGCGCAGATTCTACCGCATCGTAATCACCAGCTTGTCGCCCTCCCGCGTCGCCTTAATATTGCCCTTGCCGCGCATCGAGTCAGGCATCAAAATGTGTCGCCGATAGGGCCCCACTTGCACGATTAGCTCGTCCTCATTGAGCGTCAAGCTGAGAGTATTGCGAACCAAGCCTGGCAACTGAAGCGCCAAAAAGGGGTTAGCCGCGTCGCCGATAGTGATGGGCGACTCAATCCCCGCCGTTGGCAAGAGCGATGAGCCGGCGTAAAGCGCCTTGCCCAAGGTTTCCCATTCGGCCAGATTGCCGCTAATCGAAGTCAGCGGCAAGCGCGAAACGGGACAAATTGGCCAAGTCTCTTTAGCCGTCTCCGCGATCTCTTGTTGCTCTTTGATTACGTTTGTGAAGCGCGAATCACTCAGATCAGCAGGTAAAAGCGGCCCTGTGATCAGGTTATCAACCGCGAGGCCGTGGAGATACAAAGCGGGCAAAGCGAGGCGAGTTTCGCTTAGAGCAACCGCATCTGGGCGCAGGACGTAGCGCACAGTGGTCTTATTGACATCAATCGCAGCATCCCTTAGCTGTTCGACTTTAACCCTGACATCCTGAACCTTGCCCACCCATTCAAACGGCATCAAGTTACCAGGGATTAGAGATCGGCTGGCGGTTTCGGGGTTGCGCCCTGGGCCCCGATCCAACCCCAGCAGCAGGCGCAGCAACCACCGAAAGGCATCTGGGAGGTCAAGAACCCGCAGCAAAGTGTCATGCGGGCCGGCATCCAGGACGACCAAGTCAAAGTTCGTTGTCGCCTCTTGGCGCAAGTGATAGAGACTGATTAGGAAGTCAATCCCTGGAATAAGCGGGAGTTCGTCCCCAATAATGTTAGTCAACGGCCCAAACAAACGTGGGCGAATCATTTCCAAAAGGGCGGCGAGATTCTCAGAAGCGGACAGTTCCCAAGCCGACAGCCTGGGCGTGAGATGCTGACTCGCATTTGAGATTGGCTGGCCCAAAAGGGCACTTAGACCATGTGAAGGGCCCATACTGGCCAAAAGTGTCCGCTGACCGGCAGCGGCGGCAGCGGCAGCAGTAGCCGTTGCAGCCTGGGTGATTCCCGCGCCTGCGTTCCCCGTGAAGATGAGAATGTGCATTGCAAAACCTTCCTTGTCTTTTGTTAAAAGCACCTTAGCCTTTAGAACGAAGCCCGCAGCCTAATTCTAAAGGTTTTCCGAGCGATGAGCTTAGACCAATTTAGCCCCAGTATAGCAGGATTCTGGGAGCATCCCAGATAACGCCCATAGCTGGTATAATATGGGCAAAGGCGAGGCCTTTACCGGCTCGAAGCTTTTAGAACGGGCCGCCTTGACTGAAAGGAGCGATGCAGGTAAAGCGTTTGGCAAACCCAAATTGCGGCTGCCTGGCCCTTATGACCGAGTTAATGAAGGAACAACGATTAGATCAATTCCTCGACGCGCTGGCTTCCAAAAGCCCGACTCCGGGCGGCGGAAGCGTCGCGGGCCTCAGTGGCGCGATGGCCGCAGGGCTGTTGAGCATGGTCTGTGCCCTCACGCTGGGGAAGAAACAACCTGCTGATCTGGAGGCGGATGTCCAGGCCGTTCACCAACAAGCCGAGGCTCTTAGGGCGGATCTTCAGCAATTGATGCAAGCCGACATTGAGGTCTTCAAGCGGCTTTCCGCAGCCTACAAGCTTCCACGAGTCACGGATGCGGATGCGGCCACCAGGCGGGCAGCGATTCAGAAGCTGACGCAAGTCGCGGCGGAAGTCCCATTGAAGACCGCGCAGAAAACGGCAGCCTTGTTGCCCCTCTGTGATAGTTTGGTCGAACGCTGTGGGCAACTGGTCGTGAGCGACGTGGGAGTTGCGGCTTTGTTGGCCCAAGCGACGGTGCAAAGTGCGCTCTTAAATGTAGAGATCAATCTGGCGAGTCTGGAGGACAAGCGCTTTGTCTACGAGACTCAAGCGGCGCTGAAAGACCTGACGCTGGGCTTGGAAGCCAAGACCCTAAAGGTTTTAGCCGCTGTTCGGAAGCGGATCAATTCGTAAACTGTGCATGCCGAATGTGCCTAAGACAGCAGCCAGAGGCTGGGTCTGGCGTGGCGCAGAGCTTCTCCAGCCCCCAGCCCTCTTAACCCAAAAGGAGCAACTGTGACCGCGATTGTGCTTGATGGTCGGGCCCTAGCTCAACAACTTTGCCAAGCGCTGCAAGCGGAAGTGCTGGCGTTTAGGACGGTGTCGCAAACCCCGCTCTGCCTGGCGGTAATCCAGGTGGGGGAGGAAGCAGCATCTAAGCGTTACGTTCGCAGTATCAAAAAGTTATGTGCCGAGGTCGGCCTGGCGTGTAGCCTAGAAAAGCTGCCCGCCACCATTGAACAGGAGCAGTTGGAGGGTGCGATTAGGCGAGTCAGTGGCCGTAAAGAGGTAGCCGGAGTCTTACTTCAGATGCCGCTGCCGGCGCACCTGGATGCCGAACGGGCCACGCGGCAGCTAGATTACCGCAAAGATGTAGACGGCGTGCATCCTCTCAATGCGGGGTTGTTGGCTTTAGGTCGCCCGGCCTTTGTCCCCAACACGCCCGCTGGGGGGCTGGAACTCTTGCGTTCTGCGGGCATTGACCCCAGGGGGAAGCGCGTCGGGATCGTGGGGCGAAGCGCGGTAGTCGGGCGGCCTCTGGCGGCGCTGCTGCTTCAAGCGGATGCTACGGTGACCATTTGCCATTCCCAAACCGTCGACTTAGGGGGAGTCTTGCGGGAGTGTGAAATTGTGGCGGTAGCCATCGGGAAGCCTGGCCAGATCACGGGGGCGATGCTTCGGCCCGGAGCCACCGTGCTTGACTTTGGGATCAATGTGCAAGCCAATGGGCAAGTGGTTGGGGATGTAGACTTTGCCAGTGCTAGGGAGGTGGTGGGCGCAATCACGCCTGTGCCAGGTGGCACGGGCCCCATTACGAACGTCTTGCTTCTGCGGAATGTCTTGCTGGCTGGCCGGCAAATGCTGGTTTCAGAGGGCTAATAAAGATCACTGACGCGCCATGAAAATCCTAGTCTTAGGGAATGACTCGCGGGCCCATGCCTTTATCTGGAAGCTCTTTAAGACTCCCAGCGACGTAGCAATCTTATGTGCGCCAGGGAATGGGGGAACGACGGCCCTCGTCCCGCCAATCGCTTTGGACTCGACGGATGTGGCGGCGGTAGTGCGGTGGGCTTTCGAGGCCAACGTCGACATTATTCTGCCAACGACGAGTGGGCCGCTCTGTGCCGGGCTGGCCGATGAGTTAGTCGACCTGAACGTAGAAGTTTTGGGCCCACCTAAGCGCACCGTAATGCTAGGGCAGAGTCACTGTCGGGTTAAGGAGTTTCTGCTCCGCAACGCCTTGCCAACGGCCAAAGGGCGGGTTCTTCCGACGCTCACTCTGGCCGAGCGGTATCTCGCAGCGCAGGCGTTACCGGTGAAGCTAAAGGTTGACCTCCCTGAGAAAAAGGAAGTCGTCTGTCCAGACCGTTATAGTGCCTTGAAGCTGCTAAGGGAGTTCTTTAACGCTCCGCTGCCGGTGGAAGTAGTCATTGAAGAGTATCCGCCTGGGGTTCCGGTCTCCCTGGTGGCGCTCACGGATGGGCGGACGGTGCTTCCGCTGCTGGCGACCCGCTTCTATGAGCATCTGAAGGAAGACGATCAAGGGCCGCTTGTCCCCGGAATGGGGGCCCAGACGGGGATTAAGGCCTACGCTCAAAAGCTGACGGCCTACCTGCACCAGAAGCTGATCATCCCAACCCTTCAGGCCTTTCAAGCGGAACGGTTACCCTACTTAGGCTTTTTAGGGCTAGATTGCAATGTCACAGCGCAGGGGCCGCAGATCACGGGGTTGCGCTCGCAGCTGCGGCCCCTGGAGGCCGAGGTAGTCCTCCCGCGCCTGGAGACCGACCTTGTCGCGCTCCTGCAAGCGACGGTCTCGCGCCAGCTAGACCAAGTAGGGCCGTTGCAATGGCTGGATAAGGCAACCCTTGGCTTGGCTTTAGTGATGCAAGGCTACCCTTACCATTTCCCGCTAGGGCAAGCGATTGGCGGGTTAGACAAAGTAGAGGAAGGGCTTTTGGTCTTCCATAACGAGACCCACAACCCCCTAGGGATGCGCTACAATCCCGTAACGCGCCGGGGGACAAGCCCCTTATTTTCGGGTTTGTTTGGTGGGGGAAATGAGGAATCCACGGCGGTCACGAATACGGGAGGCTCCGTTCTGACCCTGGTGGCCTTGGGGGAGACGTTGCAAGGGGCCCGCGAGAAAGCTCTCAGCAATGCGGAAAGAATTACTTTTCCAGGGCGCACCTACCGCAAAGATATTGGGCTGCATGAGTTTTCATAGGAAAGAAGGGCTGGTTTCGGCCAGCTCAACCAGCGCCTGGAAGGGCCGAAGCTGCTTGGCCAGGAGGCCAAAGGCTTTAGCCTTTGGGGCCAAGGGCTCTGCTTCAGCAAGTTCAGCAACCGCCCTTGGCTTCCGTTTGCCCCAAAAACCAAAGGAGCCTACCCTTCCAGGCCTACCGTTTTTGAAAGAGGAAAATGATGTTTTCAGCAAGCTACGAGGCTGCCCTCGTTTTTGCGGCGCAGGCCCATCGCCAGCAACTCCGAAAAGGGACCACGATTCCCTACCTCACGCACACGGTTCACGTTTCGGTGATTCTTTTGCGCTATGGGTTTGCGGAAGAGGTCGTAATTGCAGGCTTATTGCACGATGTCCTGGAGGATTGTGGCGTAACACGGGAGACGCTGGCCGCAAACTTTGGGGCGAAAGTCGCTGACCTTGTGGTGGCGGTTTCCAAACCTGCGGGCGATCTTTCCTGGGAAGCTTCCCGTGCTGCGCTTTTGGCTCAGGTCGAGGTCGCGGGCCAAGCGGCGGCGGCCTTGAAAGCTGCGGATACGCTCCATAATGTGCAGAGCCTTTTACATGATCTAAAGCAAGAAGGGCCTACCGTTTGGCAGCGTTTTAAGCGCGGGAAACCTGCATTTGTCGGTTATTATCAAGCGGTGGGAGCGCAAGCCGAGAAAAAACTCGGCGACCATCCCCTGGTCGCCGAATTAGCGATAGCTGTTGCGGAGTTAGCCGCCAGCGTGGAGGAACCTTATCCCTAAGCGCCAAAGCTATTTTCCCTCGGAGGCAACAGCTTTAGCTGTTGGGCCCCGGCTAAAGCCGGGGATTCCGAGGGTGCTTTAGCTGGGGCCCACATTTCCTACACGCCCAGACCGTCGGCAGAGCTTCAGGGCTTGCTTAATAATGATGATAATGCACAGGTGGGATTTCCGTGACCGTTATTAAGCCTGGGACGGATGTCACTGTCGTTTGAATCGCGTGTAAAACCAACGCTGCTGCCGCTTGATCCCCATGAAGCCCCCCTGGAATTCGCAGTTTGATCTGCGGCTGACCCTCGATCTCTATCGAGTCGTAAGTTTCGTGGGCCCCAACGTAGGTTTGCCAATCCAGTGTAAGCGTCTCTTGGCCGCCGACAATTCCTCTGGCGACCTGGCGCAGCCCCGTTACTTGGCCGGGCGCAACGGTAATATGCGCGGCCCGCACCCATTCATCCGCCAGGACTGGCTCAATCTTTTCTTCAATTCGGTCCAGCTTCCAGCCAATTGAGCTTGCAAGCATCTGAATCGATTCGGTCAGCCCCACGTGCCGTTTACTACTATCCGCAATATGGTCCCGAAATTGCAATTGGGTCAGGCCGGCCCCGATGCGCTGATGTAAACTTCCCCGCCGCAAACCCGCATCAATCACGCGAGTCACCGTAATTCGGTCAACTTTGGTACAAGGGCCCGTCAGGATCAAGGGCAATAAATCCATAATAAACCCTGGATTTACGCCGATGCCCAAAACTGTGACCCCACTCCGCAGCGCCAATTGATTGATTTCTTGGGCTAATTCAGGGTTGTGTAAATGTGGGTAGACCAATTCTTCACAAGTCGAGATCACATTTACCCTGGCGCGGAGGCAAGTCGTGAGTTGGGGGTAAGTTGTCGTTAAAAGCGAAGTTGTGGCCACCACGACAACATCGGGGCGAGCGCTATTCAAGACCGTCTGGGGGTCAATACAAACTTGAATCCCAAGCTCTTGTTCCAATTCTAAAATTTCACCTAAATCGTGCCCGACCAAATTCGGGTCTTGATCAATCCCCCCGACGTTCAAAAAGCCCGGTGTTTTGGCGACCAGACGGGCAATCGCCTTGCCCGTTGCCCCCAGCCCGTAATGTACTACCCGAATGGGACTTAGTTCTTCCACAAAAACTCCTTTTAGGATGCTTGGACAAATTTGAGCGGTGTGGGCGTAAAAAGCAGAACGAACAGGATTAGCCCCAGCACGGCGAGAACTTTTTGCCCCCGCTTGAGGGGCGGCAGTTCATTGAGCAAAGGGACGCGCTGTTGCCCAAAAGCGAGAAGCAAAAGGGCCCACACAAACCAACCGTTCCAAAAAAAACCCAGGGCGAAGAGAAGAGCCGCAAGGCTCCAGGTCATAAAGCGAGCAATGCGGGGGCCGACCAGCGCAAAGAAAATATGGCCGCCATCCAGTTGCCCTGCGGGGATGAGGTTTAGCCCCGTGACCAACAGCCCGACCCAGCCGGCAAAAGCGACAGGATGTAAGTTGACATCTAGCCCCGCATTGGGCAGCAACCGCCCAAAAATCGCCCATTTGAGCAACAGATAGAGCAGCGAATTTCCTTCCCGCAGAAAAGGGGGTTCAAACTTTTGCACGGGAGAAAGCAAAAGCCCGCCGACCAAAATGGGCAAAGCAAGCGCCAAACCAGCCAACGGCCCCGTCAGGGCAATCGCCAAAAGGGCCTGGCGGTTTGGCGGGGGAGATTTCAGCGCGATGAAGGCTCCCATCGTTCCAATGGGGCTAATGGGCAAGGGGATAAAGAAAGGATAGCTGACTTCTACGCCCAAATGCCGGGCCATCAGAAAGTGCCCTAATTCATGGGCCAACAGAATCGAAAGGAGCGCGGTGCTGAAAGCGAAACCTAAGCCGAGGTTGAAGCCCTGTTCAGTAAACCCGCCGACGAAGGTGGTCGAAGCCAGCGTGAGGGCGAAAAGCAGAAGCGCAACCCACAGCCGCGATTTACTGGCCCCGATCTGGCCGGGTAAAGCCAAGACGGCCACTTCCCGTCCCTCTTGCTGGAGCAAAGGCGTATAATCCAAGAAGCGAAACTGCTGGGCTAAATAGGCATAAGCTGCTTGGGGTTCTCGCGTCAAGTGCCCCAGGAAGCGCCGGCCATCGCCGTTTCGCTCAGTTGCGGGCCTCACTTCCGTGATGTTCATCACCTCAGCAACGATTCCGTGAAGAAGCTCATCGGCGACCAGCGGCGCGCTCTTTTCATTTGGCATTTGGCCAGTCTTTCCCTACTATCCCAAAGCGGTCTTAGCTCGCTGCCTATTATAGCACCAATAAATTGATCTGGGGAAAGCCTCAACCAAAAAGGCTCCTCTCGGTAGAGAGGAGCCTTGCCCAAGCCAAGCAGACCTGCTAAAGCTATTTAACGACGACTGTGCCGCGACACCCCGCTACGAAGTGCCCAGGGACAGTACATATAAAGATGTAAGTTCCAGGGGTTGTGGGGGCATTGAAGGTGATCGTGTCTTTTTCGCCCGGCTGAAGCAGCTTGGTATGCGCGAGAACATTGGTCAAGTCAGCGGGCATGTAACCTTTGTCCAACCCAGCGGCGGCTCCGTCCGTATCCAACTTGGTCGCAAGCTCTTCGCTGTTTGAGTTGAGCAAAATCCAGTTGTGGGGGTTGACAACGGAAGTGTTCTCAAAGTTGACCGTAATCTCGGTTCCCGCCGCAACCACAAACTCATTGGGGTTAAAAGCCAACTCTTCGCCTTTAGGTCGGACTTCCAATTTGTTCGAGATTGGGCCTGCGCCAGGGGCTGCCGTTGCAGCGGCTCCGCCCGCCGCGGGGGCTGCCGTTGCGGCGGCTCCACCCGCAGCAGGGTCTGCCGTTGGGGCCTTGGCCGCTTTTTTCCCACATCCGACGAAGACCAACGTTCCAAGCACCAACAGAGTTACCATCCAAAGCCGTGTGTTGTTCCGCATGCCGTCTTGTCCTTTCTGTGAATCGAACTGCACCGTTTGTCAGGAATTCGCACAACCGTTACGAAAAGTAATTTGTACTATCATAGCAGAAAATTACAGTTAGTGCAAGCGAAAAAGGCTAGTTTTTAAGCTCCACTTGCCCCAGGTCAATTTCGCTTTTGGGCGGCGCTTGCTCCTCAACCAACGCAGGGTAACGCCCTTGGTTAAGTGGGTTATACAAGCCGATTAGCAAGCGATAAGCACCTGCGGGCAGCGTGGGGGGCAGCGCAAGGTCGAGGTTTTCACTTACCAACTGATTGAGGGGCCACGTCTGGAGCGGGAAAAGCCCTTGCCATGGCGGCGAATCTCGCTGGGCCAAAGTCTGGCCTTGTGAATCGCATAAATGTACAAAAATCTGATATTGTGCAGAAGGCGGGAGCGAAGTCTCCCGTCGCCAGAAGACTCGCAAACCGAGAGTTTCGCCAGGCCGCAAAGATTCGGCAGGAAGCACTGCTGGGCCACCTTTCCCTTGTGTCAATTTCCCAACCTTAGCTCCCAGAAGTTGCAAAGGCCCCAACCTTACATTTTGAGCAGCACGCAAGATTCCTGGTCTAAAGGTCGGCTGAAGCAGAAGCGTCGGGGTCAAACCAGTTTCAAGAATGTCCATTTGAGGGCCCAGCAATTGGCTTTGTCTTCCCCCGAAGGTTCTTAAAACTTTCCCTTCCTTCAGAAGAGGTTGATAATCCTTTGTCCATTCATCGCCTTTTCGGCGGCCTGCGTTGGTCAAGAGGAAGCTATAACCTTGCTCCCGATACCAGCCCAAAGTTTGCAAGGGAAGGTAGTGAAAACTGGTGGCTTGCGCGACCCCTTGCCAAAGCAGCGGATGCGAAAGTTCGGCAGCAACTTGTACTCCTGGGTAGTTTTGCCGCAACCATTCTTGCGCGGTGACACGGCTATCAGGCTGGGCCAGCCGCAGACTTTCCCTTAAAGCGGGCGTAAAGCTGGGCCCCAGAAGGAAAAGCAGGCTTAAAGCAAGGATTGGTTTTTGCCAGCGCGAAGGGAAGAAGCGTGTAAGGTATTCCCAATGACTTGTTGCGCCAAACCCAGCTAAAAGCAAAAGGGGAGCTTGCACTGGTAAGAGGTTGCGATAGAAATGCGTTTCCATTCGCAGCAGCGAAAGAATCAGGAGGAGCGGGAAAGAAAGTAAAACTAGCGCGATGGTCGGTTGCTTTCTAACAAGGTCTACTCCACCAACGAGAGTCAAGAGGAAGGGAAGGGGCCCTAAGGCTTCGGCCCAGAAGAAGGTTAGATAGTCCTCCAAAGGCCAGGCATGTTGCAGATCGCCATGCGTCCCTTCATAAGAAGTGAAAAGGGTTTGCATGTCGCGGCGAAAAGCAGGAAAGTCTAAGAGGATGTAAGGTGAAGTAAGGAAAAAGGTCAAAATGGCAATGCCGCCTCCTGCGAGAAGTTGCGAAAAAGGTCGCCGACCTTTGGGCCGCAAGTGAGCTAAGAGAAAGGAGAAGCCAAGTAAAGCGTTTTGATACTTTGACCCCGTTGCCAGCCCAATAAGGATTCCCGCCAAAAGGTAATCTTTATTTGTTCCCTGTTGCGCCACCCGCAGGATGCTCAACAGGGCAAGAAGGGCAAAGCAAGCGGCGGGAATATCTACGGTAAGGTAGTGGGAATTGGTGATGGCCCAGGGTGAAAGGGCCAAGAGTACAGCCCCGATCAAGCCCGCTTTCTGGCCCAAAGGCTTCCAAAGGGCTAAAGTAAGCACCGTCAAGGTTCCTAGGCTGGCCGTAAAGATTCTTCCCCAAACAAAAGCGCCGGGGATCGTAGTGTAGAAATGGGTCGAGCGCGGAAGGATAAACTGTGGGCTATACAGGCCCGTTAGGGCCCCAACCCAAAAGTGAATTTTGAAAACTAAGGCTTGAAGGTAGAGAATTAGGGAGGGATAGAAAAAGTGATTGGGGTCAAGGTTGCCCTTGAGCAGCCGCAACAGAACTTGAACGACAGCGGGTTCATCGGGATGATCAACGTAGGGTAGAGACCAGCCCCAGCCCCAAGCTCGCAACGTAAAGGCGAGGAGCGTAAGGCCGCCAAAGAGGAAGCCTTTAACCCGCAAATGCTGCCCAGCTTCCATTTTAGTGGTCTAGCCGATCCGTTGAAGTTCGGAGGCCCCCAGGTTGGAAGAGAAAGCCATGTGTATAGGCTTCAGTCCAACGTTCCCCAAAAGTTTTCACAAGCATACTTCTCCCTGGGTTGCGGGCAAGGTATAAGGTGCAAAAGCGGCGTTGGGCTGAAAGGGCCCGCATGCGGTTGGCACTCGACGGTGCTTCTTCGCAAAAGGTTAAGTAGCTCTCAAAGTAGGAAGCAAAGGCCCGCACGACCTCCTCTTTGGTTATCAAATCAAGGGGCCGCGAAAAGAGAGCATGGGGCGAAAAGATTTCCTTGACCCACTGCGGAAGGTCCGTGATCAGCGGGAAATGATTATAAGGGCGGCGCACAGCGGCCAAAGCAACTAAGTAAGGTGCATTTTCAGTAAGGGGCATCCAATCTAAAGCCAGAAAGGTAACTTTTTCGTTGACAACCATAATTTCAGCGCCAAAAAGAGGTAGTTCAAACTCCAGACGCGGAAAACCGACAAGGGAAATGATTTTAAGCTGTGGGCCGGCATTGAGGTAGGACAAGCGGAGCCACCCAAGCTCTGGGGTTTCCCAGGCCCAACTGCGAATAATGGCCCGGTTTTGCCCCAACATGCCGTGCATCTCGGCCCACCAAGGCGGAATCGGAAGGGGATGAACATTCGGCATCTCATCGAGCGTGGCATGGGTAAGCGCGACCAGTTCAGAAGCTAACATAGCGAGACTGTTCTGTTGTTGAGAAACAGCAGCCACTGGCTTGGCAGCTTAATGGCCGCAAAAGGGAAGCATTGGGCCATTATAGCCGGAAGGAGAGCGATTCTGCAACTGCGGGGGCAACTGAATCAGCAAAGCCGCCGAGAGGTCTCGACGGCTCTGCTCTAATGGGCTTCCCTGCGCCCAGCCTGGGTTACGCAGCTGATTTTAGAGGCTGGCTGCTGAAAAGCGTCAGCAGCGCATCCAGATCAAGGCTGTGCAAGGTGCGGCGTTGGCGTGAGGCGCTGCGAAGAGAGCAATTCTCCACGATGTAAGCCAAATCGCCGTCATAATATGTTGTCATGGGAGAGGAGTCATGGCTTTGCTCCTCCACCGCATGAAAAGACTCAAAGAAATAAGTGGTTTCCAAGGGACTAATCCTTTCTTGTGATCTAAAATCACGTTTTGATCCGCCATCTTTAGCTCCAGCTTTTCGGGGCCCTTGCGGGCGAGTGCTGGCAAAGAGCGGGGCTTCAGTTTGCAATTGAACATACCGCAGACGGGGCGCTATGCACGCAAAAAACTCAACTTGGGTTCTCATGAAAGCTGTTGAGGCTTTTCTGGTCTGGTCAATAGCCAGCCAGGAAACCTGTTCTAAGCAAGGGGCCCTCTTTTGGATATGAGTTTATCCTTCATTGTATAGAGTGTCTAAGGGCTTATGCTCAAAGCAAGCTTTGTTTAACAGATCGAGTTGCTTTCCTTTCGGCTTTGATGAGCATTCTAGCATAAAACTTTTCGTTTGTCAAGGGGGGGTATGGAAAATCGTTGAAATTGAAAAGCAAAAAATCTCAATTCTAGCTTTTCTTGGGCCTCAGGTCAAAGAAGAAAACCTCATTTTTGCCCTTTGCAATGCGATCTTGTTTATATTCAAAAAGTTAAAATTGACTGAGATCAGAAAAAACAATTTACAACTCGCGTTCTGAGCAGTTTCCTAAAAAACCAAAGAAGAAGAAGAACTTTTGGATCAAAAATCCAACTTTTTTCTAGGCAAAGAATTGCCCTAAAACTATTTTAGGATCTTGTTTTGGAAGGAATGGGAAAAAACAGGGAATAGCGACCCAGCGCTCGCTTCGTAAAAAGCGAACATGGGCGCTCCCGAATTTGGGCGGTTGGGGATATTCGTTGGCCGTGCTGGCCGTTTGCGGAAAAAGCGAAGGTTAGTTTCTTTTAGCGCAGCAATTACAAATAGTTCAATTCTTTTGCGCGGTAAGTCAATTCGGCGCGGAACTGGGGATGGGCAATCGCAATGAGCGCTTGAACGCGCTGGCGAATATTTTTGCCTCGCAAGTAAGCGATTCCATATTCAGTCACGACATAATGCACATCATTCCGCGTGGTCGTCACGCCTGCACCTGGCTTGAGGGTCGGCACAATCCGACTCAAAGTTCCCGCTTTAGCCGTGCTAGAAAGGGCAATAATCGGTTTTCCGCCCTTGCTTCGGGCCGTGCCGCGAATAAAATCGGCTTGGCCCCCAACGCCGCTAAAGAACCGCGGCCCAATCGAATCGGCGCAAACTTGACCTGTCAGGTCAATTTCAAGCGCTGAATTGATCGCCACCATCTTTTCATTTTGGGCAATCACCGAGAGATTATTCGTATAGTCTATCGGATACATCTCAACCATCGGGTTATTATTCACAAAAGAGTAGAGCCGTTGCGTTCCAAGCAAAAAGCTGGCGACCATTTTGCCAGGATGCAGCGTCTTACGGGCATTCGTGATAATCCCTTTTTCGACTAGCTCAATCACGCCATCTGAAAACATTTCGGTGTGAATCCCCAGATCACGGATGCCAGCATCTTTAAGAGCGCTTAAAACCCCATCGGGAATGCCCCCAATTCCCATCTGAAGCGTTGCGCCATCCTCGATCAAAGCTGCAATATGTTGCCCAATCAGCAATTCAACCGCATCACCACTGCTCATCGCCACTTCTGTCAGCGGATAATCAACTTCAACCACCTGATCAATCTGCGAAAGATGAATAAGACTATCGCCAAAAGTCCGTGGGACTTGAGGATTTAGCTCGGCGATCACTTTTTTGGCCGCCAAAGTCGCTGGTTTGCTGATACTCACATCGGCCCCAAAGGAACAATAACCCTCTTTATCAGGGGGCGAGACCTGAATCAAGGCTACTTCTGGCTTATAGTAGATGCGGAACAGATCAGGGATTTCAGAGAGGAAAGCAGGAATAAAATCGGCACGGCCTTCGTTCACGGCGGCTCGCGTGTTGGCGCTCAAAAAGAGGCTATTGACCCGTAAGTGGCGCTCCAGCCCTGGCGCAATATAATCCGCATCGCCAAACGTCAACATCTGGAGAAGTTCAACCCCTTCTAATTCAGGCGCACGAGCGACCAATGCTTTCATCAAAGTCATTGGAACGCTACTCATCCCCATCATAAAAACCCGATCTCCAGAGCAAATGGTTGTTACAGCCTCAGAAGCAGTCGTTTTATTTTGCTGATAATACTGCCTCAAGTGATGAGTTGAGATCGTTGACCCTACAAGAGATAGAGTATTTTGCATCAGAGTCATTACATTTTTCCTTTCGAGGTGAATTACAAAATTTAGGGAAAAACAGGGCTGAGGATAGCACATTGGAAATTAACAAGATTCCGCAAAGAGTCGCAAAATATGATACCTGCTCCAGTTACATTCTCATACGGAATGCAAATTTAAGAAACCCCGTTCCCTGAGTTTGAAACCCCGTTCCCTGAGTTTATCGAAGGGAACCGCGAGTGGAGAAAAACCTAAAGTTTAATTTTAGTTTCCAAAACCTATAAAATCGACCATAACATCATAATTATAGCATAAAAGACTCTATCTGGGCTAGATTCAGTTTCTAAAGTACCTTAACAGAAGTCCACAGCCCTGCAAGCACAAATCTAAGGGAAGCAAGAGACCTGTGGTACAATGCTGGGCAAATTGGCTTCCTCTTCATAATAGCACGCTTTCTTGATGACCTTCACAAATATGCGAACTATCTCATCTGTAGCTTTTTACGCGGCTTTTCTAATGCTGGTTGGCTTTGGGCTTTTGGGCCCTGGAAAGCCTGTGCAAGCCAAGCCGCCGCAACCCTCGCCCACCGCGACGCAGGAAATGCCTTCTGAGCAGATCACGCCTGTCTTCACCGAAACTGAGACTTTATCGGCGACAAATCAGCTTTCAGAGCCAGAGCAAACTTCCCCAACGCTCAAGCTTGATGCTCCCGCAGCTTTCACTGAGACCGAGGCGATCACTAAACCGCTTCAATGGATACCGCTGCGGCAGCGTTTCCAACCCAAAAAGGGTGATAAACTGACGCAATTGACTCCAGGCGCGATTTTGCTCCAGCGCGCCACAAGTCATCCGATGCGGATCAATGTTTTATTGTTTGACCTTACTGCGCCAGAATTTGATATAAAAGTAGGTTTGGGCGATAATTGGCTTTCGGGGCGCACGCGCACTTCCTACCTTGTTAAGCAATATGGAGCTTTAGCAGGGGTCAATGGTGATTTGTTCTCCAGTAGTGGTATTCCGCAAGGCTTGACGATGTTGGATTCGTTAGTTGCGATGCCGCCAAGGCATCGAGCGACTTTCGCTTGGAGCAAAGATCGGAAGCCTTTTATTGGTTATTTCGTTAATGGCTGGAGTTGGAATGCCGAAGTTGTTGCGCCAAATGGTGAAAAACGTGGTTTGCGCCAACTTAATTGGCCCTGTCCGCAAGGCGAAGTCTGTCTTTATAATGAGTTTACGGCTGCTGTACCGGCCAGAATCGGTGATGTAAAAGTGGTTTTGGGCCCCAGCGGGCGCGTCTTTAAGATTACGAAAGCAGTTTGGCAACGAGTTGAGCCTGGAATGCAAGTTTTGCAGGGGACCGAGAAGGGAGCGCAATGGCTGCTCAAAAACATCGCAGAAGGTGATACGCTTAGGCTTACGACACAAACCGATTTACCAATGGACAATTATACGCAAGGCATTAGCGCGGGGCCGATTATCCTCCAGAATGGCAAAATTGTCCAAGATCGGTTGCGAACGATGCAAGCTTGTCTGTTTGAGCAGGAGCAAGCTAAAAAGCTAAAAACTGCAAAGCCAACGAAAACTGTTGTGAAAGTTGAAGATGAACCAACAGATGATGAAGAAGCGCCTAAGAAAGTAGAAAAAATCGAGGTTTGTGAAGATTTCGATGTTGATTGGAAGCTAAGTCATTACAACTGGGTCTATATGCCGCGCACGGGAATTGGGTTTGATACCCAAAAACAGACTTTGGTCGTGATTCAAATTGACGGTTATCAATATGGCTATAGTCGAGGAATTCGTCAAATCGAGCTAATCAATCTCTTTCAAGAATTTGGGGTCACGACGGCCATGGAATTAGATGGTGGTGGGTCTAGCACGATGGTGATAAAAGACAGAGTTATAAATAATCCTTCGGACCCTGCGGGGGAGCGGCACGTCGCTAATGGTTTGCTTTTCCTTTGGAATGAGCAGCGAGCAGAGCCAGTGTTACCTCCAACTTCTCAAATCCCAGTCTTACGCTCGCCAGCCCTGCGACCTGAGTAAGGGGAAATCTCAGCGTGGTAAGCCTAATTTCACAAAACCGCTTAACAAAGATCTTTTTGATGGGAGGCTTGCTTTTAGGCTTCTTCATCATCTGCCTTTTCCCTGCGGAGCAAGTCAACCTCTCGAACTTAATTGCCACGGCCACGCCCACCGCCACCCGCACGCCCACCGCGACGGCCACGCCTACTTTTACACCTTTACCGACCTCTACTTCCACCCCTTCGCCGACCCCGCCGCCTTCGCGCACGCCCTCGCCGACCCCGACTTTGGGGCCTGCGGCCACGCACGATTTGGGCTACGTACCCATTATGATGTATCACTATGTGCGCGAAGTTGCTGAAACAGAAGATAAACTGGGTTATTTGCTCTCTGTCAAGCCTCTTATCTTTGAAAAACAGCTGCTTTGGCTGCAAGAAAACGGTTATAATCCAATCCGAATGGATGAATTGGCTGAATGCTTGCGAGGTAAAACGCTTTGTCCTGCGAAGCCCATTGCGCTTACTTTTGATGATGGCTATGATGATGCCGCAAACATTGCTTTACCAATTTTGCAACGTTCTGGTTTTCGCGCAACTTTCTATATTGTAACAAATTTTGTGGGCAAACCAGGCTATATGACTTGGGAACAAATTGAGTTATTGCGCGATAGCGGGATGGAAATTGGCTCTCATACATTAAATCATCGAGATTTAGCTGTGCTTAGTAAAGAAAAAGCGCAAGAAGAGATCACGCGCTCGCGGCAAATTTTGGAAGAGCGCCTCGGTGTGCCAGTAGTCAGTTTCTGTTATCCGATAGGGAGTTACTCGCCAGAAGTTGCTAATCTCGTGCAATTGGCTGGTTATACCAATGCGGTTACTACGCTTAGAGGTAAGAAATTGCAAAAAATGTATGAATTACCGCGCAATCGGTTGCGGGGTGATGAGAAACTTGAAGGTTTTAAGTGGTATATGGAATAAAAGATTGAGGTTGCGCTTGTGAAAAAGCAAGTTTTTCTTTCTTGGCTAGAAAAAGCTCTGCTCATAATTACATTAGCTGTTGGAAGCATCATTTTTGTGGGCACACTTCCCGCGCTTATTCGATCTGATTCCATAGAGGCTTGGGATACAGGAGTTTATTATCTGGCGGCCCATTTAATAAATGAGGATCTTCCGCTCTACAATCCTGCTCAAATGGCGCAAGCGGCAGAAGCAAATGGCATTGCGAACCACGCCTATTATTTCTATCCCCCTTTCTTTGCAGCTCTCTTTCGCCCTTTGGCTTATCTGCCTTATGCTACGACCATTGAGCTTTGGTTACTTTTGAATCTCTCTTTTTGGGCAATATCGCTCTTTTTACTGCTTAAAATTGCACCTTTACCTTCCAATCCCCTGCGCTTTCTTCTTGTTTTCTTGATCCTTATTTTTCCCCCAACTTACGCTACACTTCTTTTGGGCCAAGTAAATTTCTTGCTTCTCCTGCTTATCACAAGTTCAATCTATTTTTCTGCCTCCCCAGACCGCCGTAAGCAGAGTTTAGCTGGTTTTTTTCTTGGAATAGCAGCGTCCATTAAACTCATTCCTCTAGTTTTTGGGCTTCCAATTCTTCTTAGGCGGAAGTTTCTTGCTTTTACCTTCCTAATCCTTGCTATTTTTGCAGCTTTTCTTTTTGGGATTGGAGCAGGTGGGGGATTAAAGAATACAACTGGTTGGCTTTCAACGGGTTTGCACAGTACCATCAATTTGACCAAAACGAGTTATAACAATCTTTCAATCTATGCAGTGCTAGAAAGATCATTTAGAACCGAGATTTTTCCTGCCGCCCGCCAAAATACCATCATAACCTTTGCGCCCCTCATCAATATCCCTGCTTTAGGAACCTTTTTGGGGCTATTCCTTGCCCTTGTGATTGGTCTTACTACACTTTATTGCCTTATTTCACAGAATATCAATCCTCAAAAGCCAAGAGAAGAATCGCTTTTATGGGATTTTGCGCTGATTATAAGCACCGTTACGCTTCTTTCGCCTGTTGTAGAATATCACTACTACGTTTGGCTTCTTGTCCCCACTTTTGCGCTGCTTAATTCGCATTCTAAAGCGCAATTTGTACGAATTTCGTTGCTTCTGACCTATTTTTTCTTTGAACTTGACCGTTTTAGAGTCCTTCTCGTTACCTTATTACCCCTTCCCTTCGTTTTATCCCTGGGTTTTTATGGCAATGTTATTTTGTGGCTGCTTTTCACTTACGTTTACAACAAAAAGCTTGAGAAAAGAATTGCAGAATAATGCTCTTTAGAAAGAGAATGTTACATCAAATCGAAGTAGCTCTGCTCTTTGCAGTTATTGTGCTTAGTTTTGCAAACTTTATTACCATCTTCCAGCCCTCAGAATTTACGAAAGCTCAACAAGCCACTGATTTTGCTGCTTACTACCTGGCAGCACGAACTCTGAATGCAGATAAACCCCTCTATGACCCAGCGACAGTAGCAGAAGTTGCGGCCCAAAGTGGTGGAATCTACTATACAACCTATCTTTATCCTCCTTTTTTTGCGGCTTTGTTGCGGCCTTTGGCGCTTTTGCCCTACAATGTAGCACGTATTATCTGGCTGCTCTTAAACCTGCTCTTCTTAGTGCTTTCGCTCATTTTGCTCTTCAAAATCACACCTATTCCGCGCCCCTTCATTGGTTTAGTGCTTTATCTGCTAATCCTAATGCCCCCTATCTACTATACTCTCTGGCTTGGCCAAGTAAATCTCCTCATTCTGCTCTTGATTCTCGGTTCAATCTGGTTTCTTATTTTGCCAAACAGACAAAGTCAAGTGATAGCAGGGGTTTTATTAGGTTTGGCGACAGGGCTTAAAATCCTTCCTGGGCTTTTAGGTCTTTCGCTCTTGCTAAGACGACGCTTTCTTGCCCTTCTGGCAATGAGTACAACGATTCTAGGGCTATTTGCTTTTGGAATTAGCGCAGGCGGGGGGTTGACCAATACAAAGCATTGGTTTTCAAAGGGCTTGACGGCTGCAATTGATAAAACCGTAACTAATTCGGCTAATCAATCGGTTTATGCGGCAATGGAACGTCTTTTAGTTGGCTTCCCAAGCCTGGCAACGCTTTTGGGCTACCTTTGTGCTGCCACCATCGCCTCGCTCACGCTTTATCAGCTCATAAAGAAGAGCAATCTTTCAAGCCAAGAGGTTTTTGGCTGGGATTTTGCTTTGATTCTTACGACCACAACCTTAATTGCGCCCTTGGTTTGGTATCACTATTATGCCTGGCTGGTCATTCCAATGCTTACGCTGCTACACAAATATCACCAAGTGGTTGCGGTTCGCTTGATTCTGCTAAGTAGCTATCTTTTCTTGCTCCTTGATCGGCGTAAAATGCCCCTGCCTGAGTTGCTTCACTTCCTCCTTGCACCCTCGTATGGCTTCTACAGTAATCTTTTGCTTTGGCTTTTGCTGCTTTACCTCTTTTCAGATAAAGGCTGGAGCGACCAGCGGACGTAGGACAGGCATCTTGCCTGGCAACTTCCCAGTTAAAACCACAAAGCCAGGCAAAATTGCCCTCAATGCCCCCTTGAAATAGCGCAAAAGAAATGCTATAATAAAGTG
>DCSM01000155.1:0-156 GCA_002325605.1 Chloroflexaceae bacterium UBA1466 | reverse complement strand
CTTTTTTGGTTGATCAGCATTAGGGATTCAGCGAGTATTAGATGTAGGAGGCCTATTTTGGCAACCAATGCAAGTCGGAACGGAACGCAAACATCGGTCAAGCAGCCTGGCGAAAAGGCCAAAAATCGCGGGCCAAAAAATACATAGTATTTTTTG
>DCSM01000153.1:6132-11945 GCA_002325605.1 Chloroflexaceae bacterium UBA1466 | reverse complement strand
ATAGCTGCCGTACTTTGCTCTGGAAGCAATTGGAAAGCCTCTGTCAAGCTTACCCCAATCTTCTCCATTGGCAATAAGAGGGAGAGCTTTGCATGATCCTCTAAATCAGGGCAAGCGGGATAGCCCCAAGAGAACCGTAGTCCTCCCTTTTCCCCCAAACCTAAACCTTGCTTTGCTACACGGTTGATATATTCTGCTAAAGCTTCGGCAAGTGATACACCCAAGCCATGAATGTAGTAGGCCTGACTGTAATCCCCTTCTTTCTGGAGACGGTCACAAAGATCAGTTACTTTATGCCCTACGGTCACGACCTGAAAAACTGCGACATCCATTTTCCCGCTTTCAACCGAAGCAAAGTAGTCTGCGAGGCAAAGGTATTCACCTTCTGGCTGACGGGGAAAAGTAAAGCGCGTTACTTCTTTGGGGGAACCTTGCACAACCGAATGCGGGTCATAAACGATAAGTTCATTCCCCTGGCTTTGGGAAGGGAAATAACCGTAAGCAACCTTTGGCTCCAGCCACCCATCCCGCTCGGCTTCCCGCCGCATTTGCTTCACCCGCTCTGCAAATTCAACCTTTAGCCGTTCCCACTCTGGCCCCTTTGCATTTTTTGCGCCCCACTGCAAACGGTACAAAGCATTGCGATCCAAGCATTCAAAGACCTCATCTAAGGGAATCCGCTTCGTTACGGTCTGCGCCCCCCAGAAGGGAGGTGTAGGAAGGGGAACCTCTCGCGTAATCGCAGACCGTTGCAAGGTTGCCCCTTGCGCCCGCCCCACCTCAGCCAACACCATCCGCCCCCGCAACGGCTTATTAAGCGCCTTTGCCGCTTCCTCCCGACCTTGCTCAACAAAAGCTGACCTTTGAGTCGAGTCACTGAGCCGATCAACCGTCTCCAGCCCTTCAAAAGCATCTTTGCAATAGAAAACGCCTGCTTCGTAGGGGCGATTTTCTTCTACAAACAAAATTCTTTGACCATATTGCCGATTGATCGCCGCTCCCCCAACTAAAACAGGGATTTGTAAACCGCGTCTATCCAATTCTTGCACACAAAGCGGCATTTGTTTGCTCGTGCTAACCAACAAAGCTGAAAGCCCAATCGCATCTACTTGGTATTCTAAGGCTTTCTCAATGATTGTATTGATTGGCACTTGCTTCCCAATATCGTATACCGTGTAACCATTATTGGAAAGGATCGTATTCACGAGATTTTTGCCAATATCGTGAACATCCCCATAGACCGTCGCCAATAAAACCTTCCCTTTACTACTGCCCTCTTGTTTTTCGAGGAATTGCTCCAGATGCGAAACCGCTCGTTTCATTACTTCGGCACTTTGCAGCACAAACGGCAAAATCAGTTCGCCTGCGCCAAAGCGATCTCCCACATCTTTCATGGCGGGCAACAAAACTTTATTGAGGATTTCAACCGCCGCCTCACCTTTTGGCTGCGTTTGCGCCCGTTGATTTAGCGTTTCTTCTAGTAAAGCTTCAATTCCCTCACGCTTGCGATGCAATATCTGATAGTGAATCTTCTCATCAACCGTCATCCCTTCTGTCGGATCAGCTTTTTCTGCTTGCCAAGCCTTGTTTGAGGGGTCAAGCGTTTCAAAATGCTGAATGAAACTGGCTAAAGCATCAGGCTGACGATTGAAAATTAAGTCTTCACACAAATCACGCTCTTTTTGTGTGATTTCAGCGTAAGGTGTGATATGTTGCGGGTTGACCATCGCCAAATCAAGCCCCGCTTGCACGGCGTGATAGAGGAAAACGCTGTTTAAGGTCGCTCGCGCATTAGGTTTCACGCCAAAAGAGAGATTACTCACGCCTAAACTTGTAAAGGAGCCAGGCAAATGCTCTTTGATCAGGCGCAGACCATCAATTGTCCATTTTGCCTCATCGCGCAATTCTTCTTGACCAGTGGTGATCGGGAAGACATTGACATCAAAAATCAGGGCATCTGGCGATAAACCATATTCTTGAAGCGCAATTTCAGAGATTCGTTGACAAATTCGCAGCTTATCTTCTGGCTTATGCGCCATTCCCGTCTCATCAATAGCCATACAGATCACTGCTGCGCCATATTTCACCGCCAAAGGCAGTGTTTGATCAATTTTCTGCCCTCGGCCACCTTCCAAACTTGTGCTATTCAGAATAGGTCGCCCAGGATAAACTTTCAAAGCCGCTTCCAAAACCGCAGTTTCGGTGCTATCCAGCATCAAAGGAGCTTCTACGCTCATTGAAAGCAGCTTAACCAGGCGAGCCATCTGTTCAGCTTCATCTGTCCGCTCAGTCATTGCGACACAAACGTCTAAAATGTGTGCGCCAAAATCAAGCTGCTCGCGGGCAATTGCTAAAATTCCCTCATAGTCGTCCGCCAAAAGCAATTTCTTGACTTTACGACTGCCCAAACTATTGACTCGTTCCCCCACAATCAAGGGAGCAGGCTCTTGTTTTAAGGTTACGCTCCGCATCGCGGAGGAAACACTTGGAAAAAGAGGTTTATTTGCCACTAATTACCTTCTTTCCGCACAGCTTGCGCGATTTGGCGAATATGGGCGGGGCGTGAACCGCAACAGCCCCCAACCACGCGCACGCCTAAATTTAGCACAAAATCCCTTAACGCTTGCGCCATTGCTTCTGGCTCTAACGGATAAACCGCTTCACCGTCAACATTCAAGGGTAAACCTGCATTTGGCAAGCAGCTAACGGGCAAATTAGTATGCGAAGTCAGATAGCTGACTGGTTCTCGCATATGTTCTGGCCCCGTTGAGCAATTCAAACCAACGACATCTACATTCATTGCTTCAATTGTCGTTAAAGCACTAGCGACATCTGTGCCTAACAACATCCGCCCACTTGGGTCAAGCGTGACTTGCACCTGCAACGCGATTGGCCGATTAGCTGCCGCGATGGCTTGTTTACAGCCCACAATGGCCGCTTTCACTTCCAGAATGTCTTGACTCGTTTCAATCAGTAATAAATCAACACTACCAACGATTAGCGCTTGAGCTTGCTCCTCAAAAAGCGTAACTAATTCATCAAAAGTGATATTACTCAGTTCAGGATCGCTGGAAGAAGGCAATTTGCCCGTTGGCCCAACTGATCCCGCGACAAATCGTGGGCGACCATCCTTTGCAGTCTGCGCTTCGCAAGCCCGCCGTGCAACTTCAGCCCCACAACGATTGATTTCCAACGTCCGTTCGGCCAGGCCCCATTCGGCCAGGCGCAATCGCGTCGCCTGAAAAGTACAAGTTTCGACCACATCGGAGCCTGCTTCCAGGAAAGAAGTATGAATTTGCCCGATTACATCGGGGCGCGTAACGACCAGATAATCGCGGCAACCTTCTGTCGCCGCGCCGCCATAATCCTCCGCCGTCAGGTGAAAAGTGTCAATGCTTGTCCCCATTGCGCCATCAAAAACTAACACCCGCTCCGCCAGAGCGAGCAAATAGGGCGAACGAGAACGCGGATTTGATTCGTTCAAAAAAGCCTCCTTTAAGTAGCCCTTGCAAATTCCTTACTATTATAACAGCAAAAAACGCCTCCTTGCATTTGGGTTCCGCAGAGTATGTTACAATCTGTCTACCGTCTTTTGACAAAATTTTGCCCAATTCTCTAATAAGGGGACATAATGAATCTACAAGAAACGCTTGCGCGAATTCCGCTCTTCGACGAAACAGCAGCCCGCACCGCCCGCGAACGCCAGTGTCAACTCACGAAGCCCCAGGGCAGCCTGGGTCGCCTTGAAGACCTTTCAGTGCAATTGGCCGGCACAACGGGTAAACCGCGCCCGATCTTCAGCCGGCCCGTCGTGATTGTCGTCGCCGCCGACCACGGCGTGGTGGCGCAAGGGGTCAGTGCTTTTCCCCAAGAAGTTACCAAACAAATGGTACTCAACTTTTTGCAAGGGGGCGCGGCCATCAACGTTTTAGCCCGCCACATTGGGGCAAGGGTCGCGGTGGCCGATGTGGGAGTCGCGGCGGATCTGCCCAGCCATCCCGATTTATTAGCTTACAAAGTTGCCAGAGGTACACGAGATTTTTCCGTCGGGCCCGCGATGACACGCGCCGAAGCGCTGCAAGCCATCGAGGTCGGCATCACCCTGGTTAATCAAGAAATTGATTGCGGAGCCGATATTATTGGCACGGGTGAAATGGGCATTGGCAACACGACGGCTTCCAGCGCGATTACCGCGGTGATCACCAAAAAAGCCGTCGCTATCGTGACTGGGCGCGGGACGGGGATCGAAGATGCTGCTTTGGCCCGCAAGATCGCGGTGATTGAGCGAGCTTTGGAAGTCAATCGCCCGGATCCTACCGACCCGTTAGGTGTTTTGGCCAGCGTCGGCGGGCTGGAAATCGGGGCCATGGCCGGCGTGATTTTGGGCGCGGTGGCGCGGCGCGTGCCGATTGTGATTGATGGCTTTATTTCGGGCGCAGCCGCTTTGCTTGCTTATGAATTAGCCCCCGTGATTCAACCCCATCTCATTGCGGCCCACCGTTCGGTTGAAGTTGGCCATCGGGTTATTTTAGACCATTTACGTTTAGAACCGCTCTTTGATTTAGATTTGCGCTTGGGCGAAGGCACTGGCGCGACTTTAGGGATGTCGCTTTGTGTCGCAGCCAGCAAGATTCTGACTGAAATGGCAACTTTTGGCGAGGCTGAGGTTTCAGAAAGGGTTTGAAAATAAGCTAAAGGGTTTTGAAAGCTCTTTATTCGAGACCTTTGCGGCTGCTGAAGCTGTGAAGGTCGCTTTTTTCCGCCATTCAAAGCTTGGGGCGGCTTAGAATAGGCTTCTAGCCTGCTCCATTCAAAGGCGGAGGACAGGCATCTTGCCTGTCAGCTTCCAATATCTTGCCTGTCTACCAGCACATTCTGGATAGTCTGTACTACTTTTGCCAATCTTAGGCAAGTCAAGTTAAGGCCAAATTGCCAGCCAAATTGTCCTCAATGACCCCTTGAAATATCCCAAAAGAAATGCTATAATAAAGTGACTTTTTTGTTTGATCAGCATTAAGGATTAGCAGATCAGGTAGCAGGAGGCTCATTATCGCAACCAAGCTCAGTTGGAACGGTCCGCCTGTGGTAGTCAATTGGACTGCCGCAAAGACGTTGATTGGTATTAAGGAGGCCTATTTTGGCAACGAATGCAAGTCGGAACTGTCCGCTCATGACGGCCAAGCAGCCTGGCAAAAAGGCTAAAAATCGAGGGCCAAAAAAAACTTAGTTTTTTTTGGCCATTTTGATCTTGACAGCCCTTAGTTCTTCATTGGCTTTGCTCTTTTCAACCCCCGCCCGCGCCGCGACTCCGCTCTACGTGAAGTCAACCGGCACAAGTAGTAACAGTTGTGCTGATTGGGGCAACGCCTGCGACCTACAAACCGCAATTGGCAAAGCGGTCAGTGGTGATACAATTTGGGTCGCCGCTGGAACCTATATTAGGAGCGCCGCAACCTTCACCCTAAATGACGGTGTGGCCATTTATGGAGGCTTTGTAGGCACAGAGACCAAACTAGAGGAGCGCAACTGGCAAACCAACGCAACTATCCTCAGTGGCGATTTGAAGGGCGATGATGGGGCAAACTCTTCCAACACAATCGACAACATCGGACCCGTCGTGACAGGCGCGAATGGGGCAACGAAGACAGCAATTCTTGATGGCTTCACCATCAAAGCGGGCCGTGGCGGGTGGGGTGCCCAACTTAATGATAGTGGCGGGATGTCCAACAATAACAGCAGCCCCACTCTTACCAACGTGACCTTTACTGGTAATAGTTCTATCATGAACGGCGGCGGGATGTCCAACACTAACA
>DCSM01000153.1:4644-6042 GCA_002325605.1 Chloroflexaceae bacterium UBA1466 | reverse complement strand
CAGCAGCCCCACGCTCACCAACGTGACCTTTACTGGTAACAATGGTAGCCAAGTCGGCGGGATGTACAACGATAACAGCAGCCCCGTGCTGACCAACGTGACCTTTACTGGTAATAGTTCTATCATGTCGTCTGGCGGTGGGATGTCCAACACTAACAACAGCAGCCCCACGCTCACCAACGTGACCTTTTCCAATGGTGCTTACAGCATAAAAGACGGGATGTCCAACAATAACAGCAGCCCCACGCTCACCAACGTGACCTTTACTGGTAATGATTATAACAGCTGTGGGATGTCCAACAGCAAAGGCAGCAGCCCCACGCTCACCAACGTGACCTTTTTCAACGGCGGGATGTCCAACAGCTACAGCTGCAAACCAAAGCTGCAAAACTGTATCTTCTGGGGCGGAGGGATAACAAATGACAATGGTGCTAACAACCCCACCACCCCCTCCATCCCCATCATCTCCCATAGCATCGTGCAAGGCTCAATGCCGAATGGTATTTGGGACACCACTTTGGGCACTGATGGCGGTGGTAACAAAGATATTGACCCGCTCTTTGTCGACGCAGCAAAGAATGATCTACACCTTAGTGGCTGTTCCCCAGCCCTTGATGCGGGCAACAGTGATGTCGTAACTGCGACAACCGACCTAGACGGGAAGCCGCGCAAGGTAGATGGGGATGGTGATGGGACAGCGAAGGTTGATCTGGGGGCGTATGAGCATGAGCAGCAAAATACTCGCTCGTATGGTACTTTGGCCTTTGCAGCGGCGGCTTCCAGCGCCAATGAAGGGAACAGCAGCGCCAGTGTCCCAATTGCTTCTATCATCCGCACGGGCGGGAGTAATTGCGCGGTGAGCGTAGATGTTGATTTGAATGGGGGCACAGCGGTGGCTGGCACAGACTTTACCCGTAGCCTGTCGAAGACCGTGACCTTTGCCGATGGTGAAAGTGCTGCCAAGCCTGTTGAAGCGACCATCTTGGGCAACACGGTCTATGGAAGCGACAAGACCATCGGCCTGAAATTGGCTAACGTGAAGAACGCTACGCTAGGGACACCTCAAGAGACGATCTTCACGATCTTGAATGATGATGAATTCCCCAAAATAACCCTCACAGGTAAGCCAAGTAATCCCGATTCTAACCCTGCACCCTCCTTCACCTTCAGCAGCACTGATTCCCAAGCGAAGTTTGAGTGCCAACTGGACAGTGGGGCGTGGGCAGGGTGTACTTCCCCTTACAGCCCAACTAGCAAATTGGCTGAAGGCTCCCATACCTTTGCGGTACGGGCGAAAGATAGCGCTGTGGATGTATATGGTACACCTGAAAGCTACACCTGGACAATAGCATTCCCGGTGGCGACCCCGAAGGCGACTCCTAACGGAGCAGAGTTGAC
>DCSM01000153.1:0-4502 GCA_002325605.1 Chloroflexaceae bacterium UBA1466 | reverse complement strand
GGAGCAGAGTTGACGGCGACGGCAGGGGGCGCAACCTTAACCCCTTCCCCAACCCCAACGAATACGCCAACCCCTAATGGAGCAGAGTTGACGGCGACGGCAGGGGGCGCAACCTTAACCCCAACCGCGAAGCAGGGAGTCTATGAGTTGACGGCTACGCCCACAAGGACATCCACCGCGACAAAGACAGTTACACCGACCCCTACGTCCATTGTAGATGATTGCACGGGAGCGAGTGATACGGTAACGATCTTTTCGCAAGGTAGTGGAGATTGGAATAAGCCCGCAACTTGGAACCTCAACCGCATCCCGACGGTCAACGATGTAGTTGGGATTCTCACGGGGCACGGGATAACTTTGACCAATGGGGTTCAAGTCAAAGGCTTTTGTAATCGCGGCTTGCTGACCAATGCTAGTAGCGGAACCTTACTCAAGGTAGAGGCAACCCAAGACTTCCGCAACTTTGGCCAGATTCTGAGTAAGGATGGGCAAACGGTTGGACAGAACGGGAGCAGCATTGAGTTACGCGGTAAGCCCTTCTACAATGAAGGGACGATTCAAGCGGGCGCAGGAAGTGCTGGCTCCAGCTCTGGGGGTGATGGAGGTAGCACGTTCATTCTGGCCGAAAACACAACTAACACTGCCGCAGGGATTATTTGCGCGGGCAAAGGAGGCAGCGCCAGCACAGGTTATGGAGGCAGCGGCGGCGATGCCCACGTTTGGGGCAAGTTCATCAGCAGCTGGGGCGGCGGCTACCTTACCAACTATGGCAAGACCTGCGCGGGCGATGGTGGGACAGGCAAAAGCAGAGGGGGTAATGGGGGAAACTTAAAGCTCATCTCCCTTCCCTACGTCTATCTCTATGGCAAGCAGTACGCTGGTAAAGGGTACAGCGGGGGCTGGAATGGCGGAGATGGTTACGTCATCATCGAGCCTGATGGCATCATTGACCTGTCAGGCAAAGGTACGGAGATTAGTGGGGGCGATGTCACCATCTTTGGCGGGAATAACTGGAACCTCAACCTCAGTAACATGGCCAGTGGAGCGATTAAAGCGACGGGCAGCGTAACCCTGGCGGTGGGGCTGGGTGGCTCCATCGACCTGAGCGGGAGCGCACCTTCTTTTATTAATGCGGCAGGGAAGGTCGTAATCGCTTCCGATGTCATCTCTAAGGATGCGGGAGTTGACCTTACCAGTCTGGTAGGGACAAAGGTAATCACCAAGCCAGCCCAACTCTTAGGTGATGTTTCGCTGGGCGGGCCAGGGCGGTTGTTGGCTGAAGCTGGTCAAACTCTTTCAGCGACCTTGACCCTCCTCAACGGAGGGCCGCAGAAAGAGACTTACGACCTTTCCTGGAGTGCAGTCGCAGGTTCAAAACTCACGGGGCTACCTTCGACTGCGACGGTTGATCCCCTTAGCGGAAGCGACCTGATTATCCAAATCGTCCCGACTTCCGTTTTGAGCGATGTAATCACGCTTACGGCCAAGGCGCAGAGCAATCCGCTTACTTTGGCGACCACCCAGATTGAGCTTGCACCTGCTCCTTCTCTTACCAATCTTTCGACGACGGTCTACCTTCCCCTCATCGTGCGGTAGGTAGCTCTAGGCGAATCGGCAAAGATGCGACCTTGGCGGCCTAGCCGCCAAGGTCGCTTTAATTAAGGACTTTACCCGCTTTAGCGAATTTAGCTTCTTGATAAACGGGGGATGTATGATATACGAGACGTTTCTTGAAATTTGCACAACCATCCAATTTGGTGCATAATAAAGGAAGATAAACCCTTAAAAGTCGTTGGGAAAATCTAATGCAAACCTTCACCCTTGCCGTGCCTGACCTCGCAAGCTATAGCCCCCACACGGGGATTGGCCGCGTTTTTCATAGTTTGTATGACCAATGGAAACAAAGTAAGGAGAATCCGATTCTAGCTGTTCCCGCAAAATATCAGGTAATTCCTCTTCCTTTGTTGCGTAATTTTCCCTTTGGGCTTGATCTTCCCCCCGCAGCCGACCTTGTTTTGCTCCCTAAAATTACGGGGGCTGGCTCCCTGCGCTATACTTCTAAGCGACCTAGCCTTGCGGTGGTGCATGATATTGGAACCATTGATGAGGGAAAGCTAGATCGCTTGGGGATGGATTGGCTTACTTACCTAAGTATTTTGCACGGTTTTTATGGTTTGCAACATGCTACGCACCTTGTCACCGATTCGGAGTTTACGCGCCAACGCCTCCTTCACTATCTACCAAAGGTTGCCGCGCACACAACCGTCATTCATGCGGGCGTAAGTGAACTCTTCTATTCCCAACCCAAGGAAGTAGCGCGGAGCATTATTGCCCAAGCCTTCCCGCAACCTTCTCTTTCCTCGCCCGTTTTGCTTTACGTTGGCTCAGAGCGGCCCCGCAAAAATCTCAAGGTTCTCCTGCGGGCCTTTCAGCAATTGAAGACCTTTTACCCTGCGGCCCAGCTTCTGAAGGTCGGTGCAGCGGGCCACCCAAATTTCCGGCAAGAAACCCTTGCTTTAGCCAAAGGGTTAGGTTTGCAAGTGGGGAAAGACCTCTTGATACTTGAAAACCCTGATGATGCTCTGCTCGCTGTGGCTTATGCTGCTGCGGATCTCTTTGTTTCGGCTAGTCTCTATGAAGGGTTTGGGCTTCCCGCGCTGGAAGCTATGGCCGTTGGTACACCCGTGGTGGTAAGCAATTGCGGTTCCTTCCCAGAAGTAGTTGGTGAGGGAGGCGTAGTAATTCCCCCCACGGAAGAGGCTTTTGTTCTCGCCATGCGGGAAGTTTTAGAAGACCCGCAGCGCGAAGCACGGGTCCAACGCGGGAAGCTTAGAGCAGCGCAATTTACTTGGGCCTTGGCCGCAGAAAGGTACGTTGCTTTGTTTCAAGCCTTGACGCAGTGTGCGCCTAAAGCTTGAAACCACAAGAACTTAGGCCATGGTATTGCTATTTCCCGGCAAGGCGAAGCAGAAAAGAGCAAAAAGGCTAAGAATGAGCCATTTTGAAGCGGTTTGCTTTGTCAGCATAGTTGTTACCTTTCTTGCACAAGCTTAATGCCAAATTTCTGCCAGCCATGTAGGATAGGCATCCTGCTTGTCCCATCCCAGGAGGCTCCGGCTTTCGCCGTGCCCCAACGCTAAAGCTGTTGCCTCCAAGGGAAAATAGATTTCAGGCTGCGTTGCCCAGACCAATTGATGCTATAATAGGGCCCAGTGAGAGCTTTTCTCCTTCTGGCAAGACTTAGAGAAAAGTTCTTTTGTCTACTTTTAGTCAGTTAGTGTAAGTTTTGGAGGTATTTGAATGGCTTTAGCGAACACTTCTTCAGCAACTCTAGGCCAGCAGGTTCTACCGCGCCGGGGGATTCTGGAGAACAAATTGGCAGCCGATGCGCTGTTGGTCGTTGGGGGCAGTCTTTTCGTGGCGCTTTGTGCCCAAATCCGCATTCCCTTGCCCTTTAGCCCCGTACCCATTACGGCTCAAACGATGGCCGTTTTGCTGGTCGGGAGCCTGATTGGGTCACGGTTGGGGTTGCTGGCGATGTTGCTCTATCTGGGGGAAGGGATGATCGGGTTGCCCTTTTTCACGGGCGGCAAAGCGGGCATTCAGGTTTTGCAGGGCGCAACGGCGGGCTATTTGGTAGCTTTCCCCCTCGCAGCCGCGCTTACGGGCTGGCTGGCTGAAAAAGGTTGGGATCGCACTTTTGGCAAAATGAGCCTTTCGATGATCTTGGGCAACTTAGTCATCTATGCCTTGGGCGTTGGCTGGTTGACAACTCGCGTGGGGTTGGAAACCGCTTTTGTCACAGGAATGTTGCCCTTTGTCCTCGGCGACCTTGTTAAAATCGCTTTGGCCAGCGCAGCTTTACCAGGTGGCTGGGAGCTTTTGCGTAAAAAAGGCTAATTTTGCTCGCTCTTCCAACGACTCAAGGGGTTTCAAAGCCTCTTGAGTCTTTTTTATGGATTTTTCGAGGAGATTTGTTGCCGCAAAGCTTTAATGACCGGATTAAAGGCCTCATCAGGTGGAGGCTGGAGATTCTGAAGTTGCGCCAAATCAGCCTGAGCCTGCGCGAGATTCTTTGTCGCCGCCGAGACTGAAGCGCGACCAATCAAGGCTTCGGGATAATTGGGGCGCAGCGCCAGCGCCTGCGAAAAATCCGCCAGCGCTCGTGAGGGGTCGTTGCTGGCATTGTAAGCCAATCCCCGTAAATAATAGGCATTAGCCGCCCGTGGTGTAAGTTCAAGCACTTTATCCAGATCGTTCAAAGCCTCAACCACTCTTTTATCCCCCAAATTCATAAAGGCTCGCTGATAAAGAGCATCAGGGTGCTTAGGGTTTATTGCTAAAGCATCTTCAAAAGCTCGTCGACTATTTACCCAATCATCCAAACGTAGATAAGTATTGCCCTGTTTATACAAATAAGTCGCTCGATTAGCAGAATCAAGATTTGCCAATTGCCCATAATCGGCAATCATTCCTGACAGATCGTTTCGTTCCTCTAGCAA
>DCSM01000175.1 GCA_002325605.1 Chloroflexaceae bacterium UBA1466 | reverse complement strand
GTGATAAATAGAATTTTGAGTGGTCTGATTGATTCTGGGGGCAGAAGCTGTGGAGTTTCAGTAGTTTCAAGCTGTGAGGAAGGCTTCGAATCAGCAGAGCTTGCCGAATGATGTGCAATAGAATAGGATTGCTCTGGTAGCAAATCATTATTCACTGGATTGTCTCCTTAACAAACAAGGGATTCCTAAAGAAGACACACTTAGCATAGTTTCTTCTTATTTTAGAGATTATAGCACCATAGCGCTTATCTGTCCAATATACAAGGGTAGGCCAGACACCAAAAACCCGCCTCTCTTTGCCTTCAAAGGCATCCTTAGGGGCGGGCTGTTACGTTTTTGAGCCGTTCACGAAGCCAGCGCATTCAGCGCTTTTGGATGCTGTGTGCCACTTGTTCAGCAAGTGAACGGGCACTTTTGAGCAGCAAATCAGCACGGGGCATGGGGGTTGGCTCAAAAGCTTTGTTGTCTTGAAAAACTTGGTCGAGGGCATTTTGCGTTGATTTAGTCATCTCTTTGGGGATAACTAACAAAGCCAACGCAGCTTCGCTTAGGGCCTGACGCAAGTGCTTGCGAAAGGTCTGCGGAAAAAGGTTGAGCGGAAGCGTCAAGATGTCCAAGCCTTGGCGAGTCACATCGCCCACCATTCGAGCTTGATTCTCGAACATTTTGGGCAATAGTGCTTCAGAAGGCTTTGCTTTTGTTGGATCACTCATATTGCAGTTCGGCAAGAAAACCTCGCTCGAATCCCAGCTAATCCATTTCTTTGGGCAAACAAAGGGGCAAGGCGACCACCCGCGTTAGCGGGTGGTCGCCGTACCCAAGGTCAGTTACTTCTTTTCGCAGCATTCGGTGCGAGCCGTGGTGGCCAAATCCTGGAGCGTGCCGCTCAAGGTCTTGGAAACATTGCTCTGAATGCTGTCAACGGCGGTAATGATGTCGCCAGCCGCATTGCGGACACTTTGGCGAGATTCGGCGGGCAACAAAGCCAATGGGGTGGATCCGATCTTGATTGCCAATTGGGCAACGTTTGAAGCAACTCCGACTGCCGTGCTGATAAGGGTCTCAAGACCCTGTGAAATGGGGACGTTTGTGTCTGCCATAACCAACTACCTCCTAAAGGAAAATTCTACCTACCTAGAACGAACTGATGATGGATTAACCGCCGAATATAGGGAACCCGCAGCTTATTTTAGGCTGCTTGGGGGCGAAGAAACTTTTTGTACTGGGCTTCCGGTTGCTTCAGAAGCAACGCCAGTTTCACTAGCCCAGTCCTTCACGGCCTCGGTTGCCGCATCGGCCAAACTACCGGGCAAACTCGTTACCGCATAGAGAAGCTCGCGGGCCGCGTTTCGCAAGTGCTGCCGAGACTCTGCGGGTAAGAGGTTTAAGGGCATTGTCACCAGGGAAAGCCCAAACTCGACGGCCCCGGTTCCCAGTTGCGTGACTTTCCCCAAGAGACTTTCGTTCTGAACTGGGCGCACGTTACGGACCCGTACCTCACCTTCGTCTTCCAAAATGATCTTTATCTCTGGCCCTGTTTCCATTGTGAACCCTTCTTAGTGTCTACTCATTTGACTTGATTAAAGTAGCCACCGACAACAAATGCTGAAATGAATTGAACAACAATCACAAAGGCATTGTTTGATAAGATATAGTGCTTAAAGCTGTGATGCGTTGGGCTTTGATAGAGTTTTACTTGGGTGAAAGCCTGGACAAGCAAAGCTAAGAAAACCACTCCCGTGACCCAAAGATTTCCCCAGAAGAGAGCTACTAACAACAAAGCCACGAGGGAGAGATTGATCACCGCATAAGAGATTAGGAGGGTTCGGTGAATACCGAGTTCAACAGGAAGCGATTTAAGCCCAAGTTTGCGGTCTCCCTCGACGCTTTTAATATCATTGAGAAAGAGCAAACCCACCGCAATCCCCCCATTGACGGTTGCAACCAGCAAACTCTGCCAGGTTAAACTCGTGAGAATCAAGTGCCCAACACACCAACTGAAAACGACGTAACCCAATCCTACGGAAGGTGGCCCAAGCCAATAGTGTTTTTTGAGTTTGATCGGCGGTACACTGTAAGCAGCGGACAGAATCAAGCCCAGAATAGCCAAAACAACAATCAGCAGCTTGGCAAAGATCAATGAAACTAACAGAGTTGCAACGCCTAAGATAATCCAATTGATCTGCGCTTCAAAGAGCGTAACTTCACCCGCAGGAATGGGTCGACTTGGGTCATTTATCGCATCTAAATCCCGGTCAAAGTAGTCATTGATGCTCTGACTAAAACCTGTACACAAGGGCCCGATCATCAATGCGCCAAGTAAGACCCACCCCCATTGCGATAGACTGCTGGTATCAAACTTACCTGAAGCTAAGGCTCCACAGATACACATCAATAAAGGTGCATTCCAAGTGATTGGATCAGCCAATTTGATGTGGGCGAGAATGCGTCTTTTCAATGGAACTTGCTGCGTGATTTCAGTCAAGACTGCTGCTTCCTAATTATGAAACTGGCTTGACAGCTTGATAGAGAACGTGATCATAGGCTTCGGTGAGTTGCACGTCTTGGAAACCAACGCTGCGTAGCACATCAGGATAAATTTCGTGACTCTTGAACTCTAAAACCGAGAAGTTCATTCCAATTGCACACATATAATGACTGAGATAGTCATAATTGGGTTTTTTGGGGTCACTGATGATCAAATCTAAAATCAGAATCCGCCCGCCTGGTTCTAAAGCGTCAAAAGCCTTTTGGCATAACATCGTACAGAACTGGGCGTTCATTGGATAGAGAATCCGACTAAAGAGAAGCGCATCTGCGTTAGGATAAGGTTCGCGGTACATATCAATAGCTACAGGCGTAATTCGCTCGCCAAAACCCTTTGCGGTGGCATTCTCACGCACTAAATCAATGGCACTGGGCAAATTGATCAGCGTGACTTTCAAATCAGCGTGTTGTTCACACAACCCAGAGGCAATATCGCCGATTCCGCCCCCAACATCGAGCAAATGCTTCACGCCTTCAAGTTTAGCACTTTCTTGCAGCAGCTTGAGCGGAAAATAGATATTACTGCGATGGAGCGTCTCGTAGAAGATGCTATCTTCACGGGTTTTGGGCGGATGAGGCACAAAACTGGTAAAGTCAACTTCGCCTCGGACAACATCCGCTAAACGCAAGTAAAAGCTTTCGGCTAATTTAGCCAGATAATCAATGTGGGGAACTAACGTTAAGTTTGAATGTTGCTCTGGATGGGCAAAAAACTGGCTCGCACAAGGGGTGAGTGACCATTGGCCAGCTTGAATTTGCACGAGTCCAACTTGTTGCAGGGTAATCAGAAATTTCTCTAGCCGCGCCGGAACGGCTTTAGTTGCTTTGGCCAGGGAAGCAAGCTCGCTGGGGCCCTGGGCTAAAACATTAAACAAATCCAATTCGGCGGCGGCCTTGAGACACGAAAAGTCTACAATACTCTTAAAAACCATATCATAGGCGATGTCTGTCGCCTGCAACAACGCGGCATCATCCATAAAGAAGTTCCTTGCACCTTTTGCTAAATAGGCAATAATTTTTCATAGAACGCACTGCGTCATATTATAATACAGACCGCAGAATTTTTCAAGTTGGCAAGTTGGCTCTTACTCGGCGGGAAACCATTTGCCGATCACATCGGGCGCTCCATACCATTGGGGCGCATGGGGAATATGCCGCACACCGGGCAAAACAAGCTGGTCGGCTCCAGTCAGGTAACAACTGCGCGTAGGTGTTACGCCATCGCCAATATCGCTGCCATTGCCCGTAATTAGCTCATAGCAGTGGTAGGCAAACATTTCTTCTGGGCGGCCCAAACGCCGCCCTCTGACCCCATCACCTGCAACTGAACGATAAGCGATTTGGGGAAAATAGGCTCCAGGATAGGTCTGCTCAACAAAAGCTCCGAATTTTCGGACAAAAGTTTCCCAAGTTGCGTGAGAAGTTCCTAGAGTCGTAAGGCTGGCCACAGAGCGAAAACCGTTGTAGACTTGCTGATAATAAGGTTTATCGCCCAGATAAGTCCGTGCTACGCGGCCCCCCGAACTGTGGCCAATCAAATCAACTTTTTCGGCCCCCGTTTCGGCCAGAGCAACCGCAATCGTGCGAGCTAAAATGTTTATAACCAAGCGAAAATCTGGATCACGCACTTCGCCCCACTCACGGCGGCTAATATCAGTGATATAAACAACGCGGTTGTATGGTGGGCGGGCCAAAACTGTCGCCATTTGTTGATAATCTCGTGAGGCAGAGAGCCAACCACCAATAATTACTACAGGCCGCTTAGTTTGAGAGGATTTCACCACTTTCCCACCTTGTTTTGCGTCGTTTTAGTCTTGTTGAGCCTGCTGGATGGGCAATTCGGATGGCATTTTCTCTATCGAATGTTTAACCTGCCCAGGAATTAAGGCCAAATAGCTGAAACAATTGCGATACATCGTGAGAACTTGGGTCGAAGTGGTGCGAAATTGCTCATTGAACTCATGCAACCCTTGGGGCGGCAAAGCACCTTTCACAAACCCTTGTACTGGGTTTTGGGGTACAAAGTTAGCATCTTCGATGACGCGATTAATTTCCCATGAGCCATTTTGCACCCATTTGGAAGGCAGACAATTCATTTCAGCGAGGGTTGTTTGAAGTTGAGCATTGATTTCGCGCAGCGAACTTCCAAAAGTCCCCAATAAATCCATGAAAGATGCTACTTCAGGAATCGGGCTTCGTTGGGCTTGGCGGTTTTCTTCGTTTGTCATGGTGAATCAACCCTTTTACTTTAGAGTAGGCGGTTTTAGAGGAGAAAATGAGCTTTCGCGCTAAAATCCCCCTACAACAGCGAGAATTCCACGAGGGGCACGAGGCAAGGGCGCAAAGCAGAAATCTATGATTTCGCCTAAATTATCTTCTGGATAGCGATTATCTAGGGTTAAAATGGCTTCAAAAACATCTATAAAATGATCTAAAGATATTTCGGGGTGGCAGCCTACCAATTTTCCAATGATCTGCCGACGGTAATCGAGGCCATATTGCAAAGAGCAATTAGCCAGCTTATTCAACAAGAGATTACGGTTCTCGGCATTCCTACTGTGGCGTTGGGCCCAGCGTTCTAAGCCTAAATTTTCATCACGGTCAAGGTAATAATTGATCAAATCCGAGATTTCAACACTGGTTGTCATTTCAACCATTTCGGCCCAGCGCTGAATGAAAGGTCGACTAATAAAGGCCCATATATCATACAGTTGTGCAACCAAGTTACTCGCGGTGAAATAAGGTTCGTAGCTGAATTCGCGGACCAAGCCCCCTTCCCGTTCCGCAAGGATGGAAAGGACTTCGCGCACAAGTTCTTCGCTGACTTCATAACCGCCATTCCGCAAATGAATTTCGTGGGCCAATTCGTGAAGGGCGATTCCAACCGTGGCCTTTTCATTCCAGCGGCCCAAAACGACCATTGCGCCTTCGCTGGGACTAAAACTACCACTAAAGTCATCTTGTGCCGCCCAGGGTTGAAGGTCATCAAGCGTGGTAAAGTTCAAGCGCTTATCCAAAACCCCTGGACCAAGGGCGATGCCCCACATTTTGGTCGCCAACTTCCGAACCTGGAGGGCAATTCGGCGTGGATGATAAGTGTAGCTACCAGCGGTAAAGGTCTCTGTCGCTGTTTGCTCCATTTCTACGCAAACTCGCTGGTCATTTATTTGCAAGTGAAGATACATAGACTTGTTTGTTTAGCAATAAGCGCAGAAAGCCTTTTGTGGCAATCTTTCACATTCAAGAAGTTTTTTCGTACTTTGAAGCCCCAAGATGCAAGCGCAGAATTTGCACTACCAATGCTGGAAGTTCAAATAAAATGAGATGCCCACAGCGCGGGACCTTAAAAAAGACACTTTTTTCAGCTAAAGCTGCTAATTGTTGCCCCCCTTTTGGGTGCATAATCGGGTCGCTATCCCCCGCAACTAGCAGAACAGGCTGCTTTAAGGCGGCCATTTGATGTGGCACGGCTTCCAAAATCTCTTGGCGAGCCAGTTCCTTCACCGAAACGCCCACCGCATCGGCATCACAAAGCCGTACCCCAAGCGTACCCAGCTTCATATCGTTGACTGGGGGCGTATTTTTGGCCATCACTAAGCGGGCATAGATAAAAGGGACAAACCACCAGCCTCGGCGAGCAATTGGGCGGAGAAGCGAATTGAAAATAAAGCTCAAAATGCTGGGCGCAATTGCTGAAGCAGTTTTGTTATAGGCTAATAAGCTGAAATTAAAGAAGGCTAGGCTTTGAACATGCTCAGGAAAAGTGGCTGCATAGTGGAGAATAATGAAAGCCCCAAGCGAAAAAGCTGCAAGATGCTGTTTTTTGAGACCGAGCGCGTTTCCTAAAGCTAGTAAATCCAGACTAAAGCCTTCTACCGTATAATTCTGTTGGGGATCATTGTCTGAAAAACCATGGCCTTTTAGGTCGTAGAGAATCACACGATAGCCCGCTGCCGCAAGAGGATCAACAATGTGATGCCACCAAAAAGCGGAGCAGTTCCAGCCATGAACCAGAACTAAAGGCTCACCATCCTGTGGGCCAACATCTTGATAATGATGAACGATGCCATTAAGTTCAATAAACTGGGACCGCTGCAACAAACTAAGCTCAAACTCATGATCTTTTCTTGCGTTTCGGCCCAGATCGCGGGCTAAAAGAGCTTCTATTTCGGCTCGATAAGCCTTATATTTTGCAGTTGGTTCTACCATATTAAAGAAATAATATAATTTGCCTGATTTTATGTACCTAAAGACACATAATAGCGAGAAAGGATAAAATCCTCTAGGCTAGTTTAACAAAAAGATCTTCATCGATTTGTCTTTTAGCGTTGGTTGATTCTTCTTCTTCCCGAAACTCTAAGCGCAAAATGCCATCCTCATAGCGATATTCCCCTAAAGTACAATTGTAAAGGATGCGGGGCAAAGCTAAGGAACGATGCCATTTCTCGACACAAATCGTAAGATCGGTGGTTGTGCGCTCAAATTCAATCATCTCGGCTTCTAGGAAAGGTAAACGGACGCAGAGTTCATATAGCCCAGGCGTACCTTCCTCATTCCATTGGTCAAGCCAAATAGGTCGTTCGGTGTAGAGAAGGCTGCCAGGGTCTTTCTCCCCAAAAGTTTTCTGGCCGACTTCTAACAAACGGGCTAACCCAATAGGTTCACTATCTTGCAAAAAGGTCTTAAAGAGAGGAGTTGGGGTAAAACTAGTTTCGATCTCCGCAATATAGCCTTTTTGCAGATCAACCCAATAATCAAAAAAAGCCCCTAATTCAAGGCGCTGGGGCAGAATTTTGTTAATCATTACTGCGTCAAGCAGTAAACCATAGAGACTCAAGAAGGTATAGGCGCGGCGAGTTTCAAGCAAAGGCAACTTTTCGGGGTTGAGAACCAAGCGAATAGAGACATCGGTACTCAGGAGAAAATTGGAAAGTTTTTGCATCTGCTCCAGCAAAACCCCAATTTCCTCAAAAAACTTATCCTTGGGCATATCGCGCCGAAAAGGTCGAGCGACATTAGCAAATCCCCGATAAACATCAAAAAGCTTGCGCCCTGTATCGCCCCCGATGATCATTTCAGGATAAGCCAAGAGCCGTAAAGTGTTGCCTGTCGGCGCAGTGTCCAACACGATAGCATCCCACCGCCCACTTTCAGCTTCGGTCATAATGCGCTGGAGAGCAAGGATTTCATCCAAACCTGGCTGATTAGCCAGTTCGGCGGCTGTCGAACGGTCAACGCCCCGACTACTATAAGTACTCGAAATAAACTGCTGAAACCCCCCCAAATTGCGCCGCCACTCATAGACGGTGTCAATTTCCAAGCCCGACAAGGTGGGGGTCAAAGTTGTAGGTTGTTCCCGCGAGAGCGACTTTCCAAGCACATCGGCCAACGAGTGGGCGGGGTCGCTAGAGACCACAAGCGTGCGTCGACCTTTGTGGGCTAAAAGGGTTGCCGTAGCCGCTGAGACCGTCGTTTTGCCTGTACCTCCCTTACCTGAATAGATAATAACTCGTGTCATGGGTTTTTAGATGGGTTTTTAGTTCTCAAATGCCCTAAGACTTCATAGAATCTTCTAACCAAAGACAGCTGCAAACACTTTGGAAGCTAAGATTTATACTAATCTTCCTTGAGTTTGCTATTCAAGATAATAGCTACTTCTCGTTTAACTGGTTGATCGAAATGCGGCGAACTGGGACGCGGGCTGGTTGACTCTCAGCAGGAGAAGTTCCTACCAAAACCTCGCACTTAGGCTGATTTTCTTCCAGCAACTTTTCTGGCAGAGCAGGTTTTAACAAATTCTCAGGTTTTTCCTCTACTTCTGGTATGTCTGGTGTGTCCGCTTGGCCCGCCGTAGAACGCCGAATGTTTGCTCTGGCCCGAATGATGGGCCCTTTAGACGGTTTAGTCTCGGCGTTAGACGGAGGAGAAGCCGTGGGGAGACTCGTAGCTGATGATTGAAACATCTGGGAGGAAGGTGATGGTGGTGTTTCTGTTCGGCGGCTGGGGAGAACTGTGTGCATTGGCTGCTGCGCTTGAATTGTAGGGAGAACAACTTTTGGCTGGCTGCGGTTTGGGTTAGCAGCTTGGGGAGAAGTTGGTTGGAGGCGGATGCGGCGGCTCGCCCCAGAAGTTTTGGCATTTTGGGGGGCTTGAGCATTCGGCAGGGTTGGATCAACTTGCTTTATTATTCCCCCGCGTTGCAAACCAGCTGTTGTCCGAACCTGAATGCGGCGAGAATTATTAGAAGCTGCGGTGCTGGCTTCCTCATCAAGGGGGGGCAAAGTGTGTTGGCCAAACTGGATAAAGGCCCGCATAAGCGGGGTAAGAGGAGCCATCAAGGGTGCAAGCGGCCCCGTTGAACGTTGAACTTGGGTATCTAGTGCCATACTCATGCCCGTAAGGGCATTCCGGCGTACTTTGGGGTCTTGCATATTCCCGATCAATTCGGTTGTACCACTCATAACTTCGCCGGCCCGGTAGATTGAACCCCCAACGCGCCGGGGAACTTCAAGCAACAATCTTAAACCTCGACTAAAACCATAGATTCCGAATTGGTCGCCGAGGGGACTCGAAATTGTAGCAAGTGGCTGGAGAACGCCTCCAGGGGATTGAAGGGGAGGCAAAAGGGGAGTTGAGCGAGTCGGCCTTTGTTGTTCAAAAGGTGACTCGATGCCCTTCCGCTGCTTTTCATAAGCTGCAACAATATTCCTAGCTTGACCAACAGATTCTGTTTTTTGGTTTTGAGCGTCCGTTTCCCAAAAAGCCCACCAATGGCGTTTTTGGGGGGCTGCTTTTACCTCAGAATGGAGCATGGGCCGCGCTTCAAATGTTTCATTTCGGGGAAAGCGGTTTGCAAAAGCTCTAATTAACTCTTCAACACTCGCTTCATTTTTCGCTTGTTCATGCATCCAGCCCATCATCTCAGCCAAAAGAGGAGCTTCTTCAGCTGGCATGTAGTCTAATGTGTTGATTACCACCTGAAATGAAGGTTCTTTAACTAAGACTTCAGCCGAACCGCGCACGTTAATGCGGCGTTTGCGCTGGGCCGAACTGCCTGGAATCTGGAGCGAAAAGCGGACAAAGCCATGAATTGGATCCCAATTGTTGGCTTCCGCGACCTCAACATTTTGCCAGCTAAAACCATCAATGGTATCAACCCAAAGGCCTCGGGCCCAGGTAACTAAGCGCTGGTTAGTAAGGATGACAAAGTCGCTCATTGCCAACCCGCCAACTCTCTGGCCCCGTTCATCAAGCAAGGTGCCATCAAACATTGCCAGCATGACTTCGTTTTCTTCTAACAAACCACGATAGGAAACTTCTGCTACACTCGAAGTCTCAATGTTTAAGCCAATGTAAGGGTGGGGTTTCAAAAGCAGGGCCTTTTCTTTATTAGTCTTTGGTTTAGAAATCATGGTTTGCCCCCTTTATCTCGAACTATTCATCATTTTCGCGGTGCTGTAGAGAAGAAACCTTTGCTTTAGTGGGTGAACGGGGAACCGAACGAGGAGTTTCGCGGTGCCGCAGAGGTATTTCATGAAACTCTGCTTTGGGAGAAGGATTGGTTGTTTTAGCTTGGCGTTCTTCGCTGGAACCTGCGCCCCCGCCCCCCCGTAAATCACCGCCTTCACCGCTGGAACGGCGGCCCAGGTAGGCTAAAGCAATTTCACGGGCGGTTGAATTACTGCCCAAAGTCGTTAGAAGATCATTCAGGGCGCGTAAAGTATTGGTTACTTCACGGAGGTCACTGGCCTTTAGATTAAAGGGCGATTCGGTCTCCCGAATTGTGCGATTCAAGACATCCCAAGCCACGCGCCCCAACCGTCCCGCTTTATAAATCTGTTCTGGCGGCAAATCATTTGGGCTATGCTGAAAAATTGGAGGAATAACTTGCTGGGCTGTATTGGCCTCTTGGCCGGACCAACGATAAGGAGAAGCTTGCTCTTCATTGGCAATTGGGCCAAAGACATGATCTGCTAAGAGAGCGATAATTTCTTGACTTGCTTCTTCGCCACTTACCTGTTGAGTCACTAATTCCTGTGCCGCATTTGCCGCCAGGCGCAACAAAGAAACCGCTGCGGGGAGATCAACAAGCGGAAGTAAGGTAAACGTAAAGTGTTGTTTTTCTTCTCCTGGAGCAGCAAAAGCCAACCGCAGACTCGCGTGAATTGGGTCAAGCCCAATTCCTTCTACCAAACACAACTCTGTTAGTGGAAAAGCGTAACAGAGGTGGCGGCCATAATCCCTGGCCCACAACAAAACCCGCGAACTCGTTAGAAGACAATAGTCATGGAGTGTGGGGCCACTGACTCTGCGCCCGGTCTGATCAAGGACAATGCCATCGAGGGCCATCAGAACTTGCTCCTGGGGTTCAATTAACCCTAGGCTCTCAAGTTCGGCTAGATGGCTTGGAACCGCCGTATGGCTGAGGTAGAAAAGATCTAACATGGCATTAAAGCATAACTAGCCATCAACCTGACTCAGGAGTTAAGCTACAGAGAATCTCTTGACCTGCTCCTGTGTCTGGCTGATGGCTGTTGACTAGCGACGATTTTAGCGTGTGAAGCGTGAGCGCACCGTCTTGTGGCGGAACCCGCCTTCGGACAATACTCGACCCTCGCCACTGCCTGCACGACCACCAATGCCCGGATAGGCGTTGCGGTTGATGTTAAGTACCGCATCAGACGTTGCCTGGAGGAGATTACTAATCCATCTCCAGTGTCCTTCGAACATGACATCGCCTACCGATGCGACTTGGGCTGCGGATTCAGAGAACCAGCCCCGTGAGACTGCCATTGCGTTCACCTCCTTTCGCTGAAAGAATTGTTAAGAAGTACAGAACAATAAAGAGGAATTGCACAAAATCAATTTGTGCCCTGCTTTATGAAGAAGTTAAATTTCTTAAAAAGCCTGCTTCGGCCTAATCCGCACCTTTAGGAAAGCGAATTAGCTACAAGCTTATTTTCTATTTCGCCAGAGCCACCCTTGAATGAGCAATTCTTTAATTCTCGCTTACAAGGAAAGTTGCTTTGGCTGCATTTGAATTTATAATCGAGACTTAGATTTTGAAAAAACAACACTGAGCTGATGATACCACAGCTTGGACAAAAAAGCAATTGCCGTAGATTATGCTCTAAGGTATTAAATTCTTGTGCAAAACCCGCCTCACTGCACGCATTCAAGCATGACGACTTACGGCGGGTTCAACTTTGGTCAAGCAAATAGAGCTAAAACCTTCAAAAGGACTAAGATTGTAGACGGCGCTAGTATAGCACGACCCACCAAAAAGCGCAAACAGCTTACACCTTCTTAGCGGGTGAAAGGCACGATCAACCAATCGTCTTCCATCTCAGCTTGCCCGGCCTCCAAGCCTGTAAGGCTTGTTGGAAGGGTCATAATACGGCGGAAGTCACCGATTTGAATGACAAGTTCTTCGCCATTTTGGAACAAATCTAATTGTTCTACATTGGCAAAAGGCAACTTAATTCGTACACTATAACATTCGTTATCGTGTTTTCTAATCTCCAGGGGCGCTTCCTGATAAACCACTGCTGCTGGATTTTCATCACCGTAAATATCGCCTCCCATCAGGCGCAAACGCTCTAAACCAACAACTTCTTCGGGGTAATAGGGAATGTGGTAAATGGGTAAGGGCGAAAAGGAATTTTCCACTTCTTGGAGATAACGCTGCTGAATGGTTTTCCAGTGATTAAGATAGCCACTATCTTGGTCTACGGGCAAAATTTTATTAACGATGACGGTATCTACGGTCAAACCATACATAGAGAGATAGGTTAAAGCGCGTTGGCTCTCTTTGATGACCATTTTCTCAGGATTCATGACCAACCGCACCGAAGTCTCTTTTGGGTCGGTAAGAAGTTGCGTTAAGCCGGCCATTTGATTAAACATATCGTCGACGGCCTCGTAGACCTCAACTGAAGCAACCATTTTGCCCAACGCAGGCGTAACTTTGCTCATTGGGCGAATAAGGGGCCGGACAACCATATTTTCAGCATTCCGCATCATACTGATGGCCCACTTAAACGATTCTGGGGCCGACAAGAGGCGGAGCGTTTCACCTGTCGGCGCACAATCTATCACTAAGAGATCATATTTCTGATCCTCTTTGTGTTTTTTAACCCGAATAAGGGGAAAAGCCTCTTCCATGCCTGGCAAAATGCTCATTTCGTCGGCCAAAATGCCTTCGATTCCCTGTTCGGCCATCAGTTGCGAGAAGTGTTCGCGCACAATTCCCCAATTACTCTCGATCTCGTGATAAATGCTTACTTCGAGCGCATCGAGATTCGCCGTGATCTGGACTGGCTCAGGGCCCAAAGGTTGTTCGACATCGAGTGAATCGGCCAGGCTATGAGCAGGGTCAGTACTCATTACAAGCGTTCGCAAGCCTCTATCGGCAGCGCGAAGGGCCGTTGACGCTGCAACGCTTGTCTTACCTACGCCACCTTTACCTGTAAAGATCAGCGTTCGCATTGATACCTTTCTTAGATTATGTGGGCTATGAGAAGCACCCACCTATACAGCCCTCGGGGCCGCATTGTAGCACAAGAATGAAATATGTGCAAACGCATTGAACGGCAGAAAACCTGGGTTGAAAGCCCAGTTTGCCTTGCTTAGAGAAGCTGGTGCAAAATTTGAAATCCGCTAAAAGGCATTAGAAAGGGCTAAAAACCCCAAAACTGCGCGCTGGGCCCCAAGAAAGCTAGGCCTTCTTGGGGCCTAAAACGAGGCTGCTTTTCCCCTTGCAGAGTCGTTCTTTTTGCATGATTTGTACAAACGGCCTCCCGAACCAAACCTTACAAATTGATTTGCTAAATGAATTAACCCTGATATAGGTCATAGTTTGCGAAAAGGGGGCTACCTTATGCTATACTGACTCAGGTAAATTTGCGTAAGCTATTTTATATTTATATGGAGAGTTGCTGCCATGAGCGGTAGATTGAAAGTGATGGACAATCTACGCCGGGTTCAAATTTTCAGTGGCTTGAGCGACCCTGAATTGCTGCAGGTGGCCAGCCTCTGTAAGGTTTGGCGAATCAATGCTGAACAGGTGATCTTTAATGAGGGTGATGACGGCGATGAATTGTTTATTATCCATGAAGGTTGCGTGCGTGTCTCGCTTAATACGCGAGGAAGCGATGGCCACCTAAGTCCTGCAACAATCAACATTCTTTATGCAGGCCAAAGCTTTGGTGAAATGGTCTTATTAGATGGAGCAACGCGGTCCGCGACGGTCACGAGTACTGATCCATGTGTGTTATTGGTGATAAAAGAGGGTGAAATTGTTGAACTTTGGGAATCAAACCCCCGAATTGGCTACATTGTGATGCACAACTTGGCTTGCGATTTAGCTTATAAACTTCGCTCTTCAAACCTGCTTTTACGGGGCAACATTCGTTGGCAACGGGGGGAGTTAGATCGCCGTTCTTGAAGGTCTTTCTTTTGCCCCAAAAAATCATTCCCTTTGAAATCGTGCTGTTAAGCGCTTTTTTAACGTAAGCTTAATCTTAGTTTCCAAACTACTTAACAGAAGCCAAGTATGCTGCTGTGAGAGTGATAGACCAACTTAGCCACAAAATAGCTCTTGCTTCTTTGAGTAAGGAAAGCTGCGTTTTGTGGTAAGCCAATTTACAGAAAGGTGCAAAAGCAGCTATGTCGCTAACCAAAAACCGCCAGATCGTTTTCTTCTGTTTCCTAGCATTGTTAGTTTTCCTTGCTCCCGCTTGTGGAAGCGGGCCAGCCCCGACAGATATGACAAAAAAAGACCAGCCTACGGTTGAAGCTGAGACCGCTGAACCAAAATCCGCGCCGAAAACTACTAATTCCTTCAAACCTCGTGCAGTAAAAGCCAAATTAACCGCTTCGGGAGCCAGTTTCCCCGACCCCATCTATCAAAAATGGATTGAGAGCTACAAAGGAGTTGCGCCCGATGTGGCAATAAACTATCAACCGGTTGGCTCTGGCCAAGGCCGCAAAAATTTCTTTGGCGGCTCAACTGATTTTGGCGGAACCGACAAATATGCCAGCGATGAAGAACTTGAAACTTTTGGGAAAGATGTCTTTCACATTCCTACGGTTTTAGGGGCTGTTGTCGTTACCTATAACCTCCCTGACCTGGAGAAAATCCAGTTTTCGGGCGAAACGCTTGCTAACATCTTTCTTGGCAAGATCACAAAATGGAATGCTTCAGCAATTGCCAAAGAAAACCCTGGTGTAGAATTACCAGATGAAGCAATTACGGTTGTGCATCGCTCTGATGGCTCAGGTACAACCAGCATTTTCACTAATTATCTCAGTAGTGTGAGCAAAGATTGGCAAACTAAAGTGGGAACGGGCGATAGTGTAGAGTGGCCCGTGGGCATTGGCGGCGAGAAGAATCCTGGCGTAGCGCAGGCGATCAAACAGACGGAGGGCGCGATTGGTTACGTCGAGTTGATTTATGCTACCGCTAACAAACTGCCGACTCCGGCCATCAAAAATGCGGCAGGGGAATATGTTGAGCCAAATTTGGCCAGCACCAGCGCGGCGGCTGAGGGCTTTTTGAAGACCATGCCCGCCGATTTGCGCGTCAATATCATCAATCCCCCTGAAGGTGAAAAAGTCTATCCAATCGCGGGTTTTACCTGGATTTTGGTCACCAAAGAGCAGACGGATAAGACTAAAGCTACGGCCCTGACTGATTTCCTCTATTGGTCGCTGACTGAAGGCACAAAAGATGCTGAAGCGCTTGGTTATGCACCTTTGCCTGAAACGGTGCGCGAAAAAGCGCTTGAAAAATTGACACAAATTGAGGTTGCAGGTAAGCCAGCCTTTAAATTGCCCAAATAAAAAGCCTTCTCTCAAGTGTTTTAGGGGGTACTCGCTGGAGTACCTCCTGCCCCAAGTTTTGGCTTTCTAAGTCCCCAAAGAGTACTACATGTCACAAAAAGAAGAAAATTCCAGCTTCTACGAAGTCTGGCAACGTCGAACCCAACACGGGGATTTGCTTTTTGGCTGGCTCACCTTGTTTTTCGGCCTAGTCGTTATTACGTTAGTTTTTGCCATTGGTTATGTTGTTTGGTCTGGGTCGGCTGAAGCCCGCGATAGGTTTGGCTTTGGTTTTCTCTTCCAAACGGGCTGGAATCCTGTCAAACACAACTTTGGCGCAATGCCTGCAATCTATGGTACGCTTGTATCTTCTCTTATCGCAGTGACTCTGGCCGGCCCGTTAGGCATTCTCATCGCAGTTTTTCTTTCTGAACTGTGTCCTCTCCACTTACGCAACCCACTATCTTTCTTAATCGAATTACTCGCAGCGATTCCAAGCGTTATCTATGGAATGTGGGGCGTTTTTGTCTTCATTCCCTTCTTCAAAAGCGGAATTGCGAAGCCCTTAGCCAGCACGGTGGGGCAATGGCTGCCCCTTTTTGCGGGCCCAGTTGCGGCAGGGCGCGGCGTAATGGTTGCAGGAATTATTCTGGCGATCATGATTTTGCCCACAATCGCGGCCATTGCGCGCGAAATTCTAGCAGTTGTGCCCAATCACCAACGCGAAGCCTTATTGGCCGTTGGGGCCACGCGCTGGGAGATGATCTGGTACGGCGTTTTGCCCTATTCACGGGCGGGCATCGTGGGCGGAATTATGTTGGGTTTGGGCCGGGCGTTGGGCGAAACCATGGCCGCTTTGATGGTCATTGGAAGTGCAAAAAGCACGATTGAAAACTCTTTGTTTGCGCCTGGAATCACTGCTGCTGCGTTAATTGCCAGCGAATTACCGAATGCAAACGATAGCCTTCACGAGTCAACGCTGATTCTAATTGCCCTTGTTCTCTTTGGAATTACGCTTATTCTCAATATCTTGGCTCGCCTCTTGGTTTGGCAAGTTTCTCGCGGGCCTGTAGGAACGATTCGGGCATGATTACGCAAGCTTCAAACTATAAGCAACGCAAGATTGTCGACCAATTTATGCGCGGCCTAATGGTTGGGGCGACAATCCTCGCCTTAATTCCCCTTTTCCTCATCCTTGGCTATGTTATCTTCCGTGGTGCAAGTTCGCTCAGTTTGGCTTTTTTCACCGAAGCCTACAAAGCTCCCCAAATGAGTTTGACGGGCGACGTTCAAAGCGCAGGCGGCGTGTTGCACGGGATTGTTGGCTCTATCCTAATTGTTGGGGCCTCGCTGCTCTTTGCGCTCCCGATTGGGATTTTGGCTGGCGTTTTCTTGGCTGAATACCCAGCGAACAGCGTAGCTACTACTGTGCGTTTCGCCACCGATGTTCTCAGTGCTGCGCCCTCAATCGTAGTTGGCGTTGTGGCTTACATTTTGATTGTTCAAAGGACCAAACAGTTCTCAGGTTTAGCAGGAAGCGTGGCGTTGGCGGTCTTGATGATTCCCGTCATTACGCGGACAACCGAAGAGATTTTGAAACTTGTGCCACATACGGTGCGCGAAGCGGCTATTGCGTTGGGTACACCTAAGTGGAAAACGACGTTTACGGTTGTCCTGCCCGCCGCGACCAGTGGCATTGTAACGGGGGCTTTGTTGGCTTTTGCCCGTGCGACGGGCGAAACGGCTCCGTTGCTTTTGACCGTTTTGGGCAACAATAATCTCGGTTATAGCCTCTTAGAGCCGCTGGCTGCGCTGCCCCTTTTGACCTACAAATATACTGAAATGCCTTTTCCTGAACTCAACGATCTGGCTTGGGGCACAGCTTTAGTTCTCACGGGCTTAGTTTTGAGCGTTAATCTCTTAGCGCGCTGGGCAACTCGGAGTCGGTTAAAGTAGCCAAAAGAGTAAAAGATCATGGCAAAAAACGAAGCAAATAGTATTCATTTGCAAGACCTCAAGCCTTTTTATGGTTCTTTTCAAGCCGTTGCTCCCGTAAACACTACTTTTGCCTCGCGTGCGATTACCGCAATGATTGGGCCTTCTGGCTGCGGCAAGTCTACCGTGATTCGGTGTATCAATCGGTTGCACGAAAATATCCCTGGCGCACGGGTGGAAGGGAAGGTTTTGCTCGGTGAGCAGAATCTTTATGGGCGTGAAATGGAACCCCAGGCTGTCAGAAGACGCATTGGAATGGTTTTTCAGCAGCCTAATCCCTTGCGGATGCTCTCGATTGAGCAAAATGTTGCGATTGGGCTGAAATTGGAAGGCCGCCCAAAAAAGGAGCTTGCGGAGCGGGTGGAAGCCAGCTTGCGCCGCGCCGCGCTGTGGGATGAAGTCAAGGATAAATTGCGCGAATCGAGTTTAGCTCTTTCGGGCGGACAACAACAACGACTCTGTATTGCGCGCACGATTGCCCTGGAGCCAGAAGTCATCCTGCTCGATGAACCCTGTGCCGCCCTTGATCCCATTTCGACTTTGAAAATCGAAGACTTGCTGTTAGAACTCAAGCAACAATATACAGTCGTAATTGTAACGCATAATATGCAACAGGCCGCCCGCATTTCAGATCGGACGTTGGTTTTTATGGTTGACACGAGTGTGGCGCGACCCAGGGGGCTAATGGTTGAAGAGGGCGAAACCTTGCAAATCTTCACGGCTCCGCAAGATCTGCGAACCCAAGATTATATTAGCGGGCGTGTTGGTTAGGAAAATGATGACTCAAGAAGTACAAATTCAGGCCAATATCTTCTCATCGCTGATAACGCGGTTTTCAAACTATCAAAATGAAGCGGTTGGGGCTTTGAGCAATAAGATTCAAGCGCTTCACTTTGATTTTTACTATGGTAAGTTTCAAGCTCTCAATGATCTAAGCTTGGCAATCAAAGAACGCTCGATAACGGCGCTTATTGGCCCTTCTGGTTGCGGAAAATCAACTTTTCTGCGAGCCATAAACCGGATGCACGACCAGAATCCCACAGCACGAGCGGCGGGCCGCATTTTCCTCGATGGGCAGGATATTTATGGGCCTTTCACCGACCCCTTGCTTTTGCGGCGGCGCGTTGGGATGGTCTTTCAACGCCCCAATCCTTTTACGCTGTCTATTTTTGACAATGTGGCTTACGGGTTGCGCGTGGCTGGTTGGAAAGATAAAAAGCGGATTGCCGAGCGGGTGGAAGAGGTTTTGCACCAAGCGGCGCTGTGGAATGAAGTCAAAGATCGGCTAAATCATTCGGGGCTGGGGCTTTCAGGCGGCCAACAGCAACGGCTTTGTATCGCTCGCACGATTGCCCCTAAGCCCGAAGTGATTTTAATGGATGAGCCAGCCTCGGCTCTGGACCCGATTTCAACGCTGAAAATCGAAGAAACGATGTTTGAATTGCGTCAAGAATTTACAATCATCATCGTAACGCATAGTATGCAACAAGCGGCTCGCGTCTCTGATGAAACCGCTTTTTTGCTCATGAATGCCGAAACTAGAGCGGGAGAATTGATTGAAGCGGGCCCGACGGATCAAATCTTTACGAATCCGCAAGATAAGCGCACGGAAGATTATATTTCAGGGCGTTTTGGCTAGAAAAATAAGGCCTTTACGTTCTTTCACAGACCCTTGCAGGCTTCAAAGCTGCAAGGGTTTTTGGTGTTATAATCTGAGGGATTCGTTTTTCCTAACTTTAGCTTGGCGAGAATATGCGCTCCTTCACCATCTTTCAGAATTCTGCTTTCCAAACCGACCAAGATTCGCTGGCCCTTGAATGTATTTTAGCCGAAAAGGAAAGTATAACGTGGCTTGACATCGGCGACCCAACGGATGATGACTTGGCCTTCTTAAAAGGGGTTTTTGATTTTCACCCGCTTGCGCTTGAAGATGCTATCCGCACGGGCGAACGTCCGAAAGTTGATGTTCACCGCGATTATTATTCTATCGTTTTCTATAGCACCTTCTATGATTCACAAAATCAAAAAATTATCGCGTTACCTTTTCACCTTTTCATTGGAGCAAATTATCTCGTAACGATTCATCAGGGCCAGATTCACCAGATTCAAGAGACTTTGGAACGTTGGCAATTGCCAAACAGCCCTGTGCATCATTCAGTTGGCGCGTTAGTCCACTCGCTTTTGGATGCAGTGGTGGATGATTATTTCCCAATGATTGATAAAATTGCTGAACAGGTAGAAGATCTCGAAGATGAAATCTTCAGAAACCATGATGATGATGCGATTCAACAGATTTTTGCGCTCAAGAAGGAAATCTTAGGTTTAAGGCGGATTTTGGCTCCCGAACGCGACGTTTTGAATGTTCTCCTGCGTCGCCAATTGACCATCTTCAAATCCAAAGATGTGGTTTACCTTCAGGATGTTTACGATCATATTGTACGAATCACAGAGAGTACGGATACCTATCGAGATCTGCTCTCTAGTGCTTTGGATAGTTATCTTTCTTTACAATCCAACAAACTCAATCAAATTGTTAAATTACTGACGATAGCTTCGATTATCTTAATGTCAAACTCCCTGATTGCAGGCATTTACGGCATGAATTTTCAATTTATGCCTGAACTGCAATGGCAAATTGGTTATCCTTTTGCCCTTGCTCTGATGGTTTGTATCAGTGCGGGGCTGGTTTTCTATTTTCGGCAGCAGCGTTGGTTATAACAACTTTGGGCTTTAGGGATAAGAGCTTGGTTCAGGATAGCTTGGCGCAGCAGGCGGGGAAGTAGGGGAAGGTTGCGGTAAGGTCGGCGGAAGTGGGGAAGCTCCTAGCGCAGGGGGAGGCAATTTGGGAAGGGCAGTTGCTTCTTTGGGCGGCGAAGGTACAGATAAAGGGGTGGCCAAAGGTACGGGAGAAGGTGGCGGTTCAATTGTTGGCTCTGCGCTTGGGATGGGTGAGGGAAGAGGAACTTCAGTCGCTTCAATGGCAAGGGTAGCAGTTGCTTCCTCTTCGGCGGGAGGAACAGCATTCATGGGGGAAGGTGAAGTTTCAGGCAACGCAGCAGGTTGGTTAGCTTCGGTTGCGGTTGGGCTACTTATTGCCAAAGGTGGGAGCGGGA
>DCSM01000187.1 GCA_002325605.1 Chloroflexaceae bacterium UBA1466 | reverse complement strand
CTTTTATTACTACTCTTGCCGCTATAGGAACAACGGTTAAAATTAGTTTCGTCTTCTTAGGCGGATTGATCTTTCTTATTACTCTTATACTTTGGTGGCAACACGCTAAAGATCATAATTTCCGAGCGAAAGGAAAGATTCTATGCTGGAATCTAGGGCTTGGAATTGTGATTCTTCTCCCTTGGATAATTCGGGGCGTTATCCTCAGTGGTTACATTGCTTATCCCAGTACCGTTGGGGCTTGGCCGGTAGACTGGCGGATTCCTCAAGAAAGTGCCATCAACGAAGCGAATTGGATTTATAGCTGGGCCCGCCAGCCAGGTCTGCCTTGGGAAGTAGTTTTGAAAGACTGGAATTGGCTCAAACCATGGATTATAAGGACAATAAAAACCCCTCATGCTATCCTAGAAATGATTTTCCCTTTGGGCATTGCCTGTTTAGCCTTCTTTTCCTCGCTCAAAACGCAAAAAAGTCGTGCATGGCAATTGAAATGTGTACAAGGCTTATTTCTTTTGCCTTCCCTTGTTGCGATCTTCTTCTGGTTTATTCTTGCACCTGATGTGCGTTTTGCAGGAAGTTGCTTCTGGCTTCTGGCCATTGGAAGTGTTTTGCTTGTTACCACCAATTTTCAGCAAACCCAGGTTTCATTTAAGCTTTCCCAAAAGCAGCGAATTATGGGGATTTGGGTAGCAATCCTCTTTTTCTTCGCTCTAATCATTCATAAAATCAATCTTTATGGGGATACCCTTGCTTTCTCTTCTCCTCTGAATGTTGAAACAAAAGCTTTCATCACTCATTCTGGTTTAACAACTAATGTTCCAACAAAAGATGATTGTTGCTGGGATGCCCCACTTCCTTGTACACCATACCCTAATGCGAAGCTGCGCTTGCGGAAACCTGGAGATTTAAGCGCGGGTTTTAGGCTTGAACCTTAACTTAAAAGGAATTACAATGCAGCCAATTGTGCCAATTTTAATGGGGTCTCGTGCTGATTTAACGCATGCTCAGGCCATTGGGAAAGCCTTAGAGCATTTAGGAATCGCTTTTAAAATCCATATTGCTTCAGCACACAAAACGCCTGCTCACTTATTGCAAATTCTTACAACTTATGAAGCAGATCCGCGCCCTAAAGTCTATATCACTATCGCTGGCCGCTCAAATGCGCTCAGTGGCATGGTTGATGCTCAAGTTGCAGCCCCTGTAATTGCTTGCCCGCCACCTCCTGAAGCCTTTGGGGGCGCGGATATTTTCTCTTCCCTGCGGATGCCCAGCGGGGTGGCCCCTGCCGTAGTTTTGGAACCCACAGGCGCGGCTTTGTTAGCCGCAAAAATCCTTGGCCTTTGTGATGTAGGAGTTCGCCACCAAGTAAAAAATCTTCAAAAACAAGCGCTTGAGCAGATTCTTGCAGACGACAAAGATTGCTAAAGTGCTGTTCTGATTCTGCTAAACGCAGTTAAGTTCTCTCTTTCTTCTGTTTTAGCGTGATCTTACTCCCCAGTTCAAGAATAAATTTAGCTTTCTGGGGGTGTTGTGATGGAATATCTAAAAATGGCTGAAATTCACGACAAATGTGGGGTTTTTGGGGTCTATGCCCCGGGCCATGATGTTGCCCGTTTAACTTTCTTTGGGCTTTACGCGCTCCAACACCGTGGCCAGGAAAGTGCTGGCATCGCAACTTGTGATGGGGAAGTTACCTATGTGCATAAGGGCATGGGGTTGGTAACGCAGGTTTTCAATGAAAACAATCTGCAACCATTGAAGGGCCATGTAGCGATAGGGCATAATCGTTACTCTACAACGGGGTCTTCGCATGTTCGGAATGCTCAACCCTATCTAATTGAAACGATTTATGGGCCGCTAGGTGTGGCTCATAATGGTAATTTGACTAATGCGCTGCAATTGCGCCAAGCTTTGCTCAAGCGTGGCGTGGGGCTTTCTTCCTCGACGGATAGCGAAGTCATTACCCAAGTCTTGGCTGCCCCGCCAGAAGTCTGGCAAGATCAACAGATTAGTGGCGATTTGCCCCTCAATAATGGGGCTTTGTGGGAAAAGGGGAAGCTGCAAGAATTTATCCATTCGCCCCAATTTCCCCCCCGCATGGGCCCAGCCCAGCCAGGGACGTGGGAATCGCGCATTCGAGCTTTTATGCAGCTGGCGGAGGGTGCTTATTGCCTTGTGCTGCTCACGCGGGAAGCCATTTATGCCGTGCGCGACCCCAATGGCCTGCGCCCGCTCTGTTTGGGCAAATTGGACAATGGGAATTTTGTGGTCGCTTCCGAGTCCTGCGCTCTTCAAACGGTTGGGGCCAGCTACCTCCGCGAAGTTGAGCCTGGCGAGATTTTGCGGCTTGACAACCAGGGTTTGACTTCCATTAAGGGGCATGAGCCGAAGCAACGGGCGTTATGTGTTTTTGAATATGTCTACTTTGCGCGGCCCGATTCGCTTTTGGAAGGGCAAAATGTGCATCAGGTGCGGCAGCGGATGGGGCAGCAATTAGCCCGTGAAGCCCCTGTTGAAGCCGATGTTGTGGTTGGGGTGCCCGACTCGGCGATCCCGGCGGCAATTGGCTATGGGCTAGAGTCGGGCGTTGCCTACACCGAAGGCTTGATTAAAAATCGCTATATTGGGCGCACTTTTATTCAGCCTGACGATCATCTGCGCCGCTTGGGCGTAAGTCTGAAGTATAATCCCCTTACTGCAAATCTAAAAGGTAAACGAGTTGTCTTAGTTGACGATTCGATTGTGCGGGGCCACACGGCAGGCCCAATGGTGCAATTGCTCCGTGATGCGGGGGCTACGGCTGTGCATGTGCGCGTTTCCTCGCCTCCTGTCTGTCATCCCTGTTTTATGGGCGTAGATATGGCGACGCATAAAGAATTGATCGCCTATAATTTCAGTGTTGAACAGATTAGAGCGCGGATCGGTGCTGATTCCATAGCTTATCTCAGCCTGGAAGGGATGCTCAAAGTAATTGCTGGGGCTTCAGAAAAGGCAGGCCATTGTACAGCTTGTTTTACAGGGCATTATCCAATCAGCATTCCTGATTGGTTGCTTGATGGGGATCGTGAGAAATATATTTTTGAAGGTATGTGGGGGCCATAAAATGATAAAAGGAAACCAATGAGGAATGAATCCGCGCTTAAAAAAGTCTTAATTGTTGGGTCGGGCGGGCGCGAACATGCGTTGGCATGGGCTTTGGCCCGTTCGCCCCAGGTGAGCGAAATTTTTGTTGCGCCTGGCAATGCGGGGACAATTTGGCCCGCTGCAACTGAGCCAAAACGGGCCAGCGCTACTAATGTAGCTATTGCGGTTGATGCTTTTGCAGCCTTAGAGGAATTCGCGCAGAAGCAGCAAATAGATTTGACAGTCGTAGGCCCAGAGCTACCCTTAGCAAATGGAATTGTAGATTATTTTCAAGCGGCAGGGCTGCGAATTTTTGGCCCTTCGCAGAAGGCTGCCCAGCTAGAAGCCTCAAAAGCTTTTGCTAAAACTTTTATGCAAGAGTGCGGCATTCCTACGCCTGCTTATCAGACCTTTAAGAATTATAACGCTGCTTGTCAATTTTTACTTCAGCAAGAGCAGGCTGAATCGCTAGTTATTAAGGCTGACGGGTTAGCCGCAGGTAAGGGTGTTATTGTCTGCGGCAACCGCGATGAAGCGCTGGCTGCCGTTCGGGGGATAATGCTTGATCACGAATTTGGGCAGGCTGGAGCTACGGTTGTCATTGAAGAACGCCTTTATGGTCGAGAGGTTTCTCTTTTAGCTTTCACTGATGGTAAAACAATCGTACCTTTACCGCCTTCACGAGATCATAAGCCCGCTTACGATGGTGACCAAGGCCCAAACACGGGTGGCATGGGAGCCTATACGCCGCTTGCAGATGTTAATGCAGCCTTAGTGAATGAAATTGTTAGAACTGTTTTGCAACCAACGATTGCGGGGATGGCCCAACGGGGCACGCCTTATGTAGGGCTGCTTTATGCGGGGATCATGCTGACCTCAAAGGGCCCCCAAACCTTGGAATTCAACTGCCGTTTTGGGGACCCTGAAACCCAAGTGCTTTTACCGCTCCTTGAAACAGATTTGTTCCCTATTCTCCAGGCTTGTGTAGTGGGGCAATTAGATCAAATCACTGTTCGTTTGCGCCCCGAAGCTTGTGCCACAGTAGTGCTAACTTCGCCTGGCTATCCTGGCGAATATCGCAAAAATTTGCCTATTCAGGGCTTAGACCAGGCCGCGGAGCGCGATGGGGTGCTAATTTTTCACGCGGGAACGGCTTTGCACGAGGGGCAATTAGTTACGGCGGGCGGGCGGGTTTTAGCGGTCAGCGCTTTGGGAACCGACCTCACCGCCGCTTTAGCGCAAGCTTATGCGGGTGTGGCCCAAATTCACTTTGAAGGGATGCACTATCGGCGCGATATTGGCAAAAATGATTCCTAAAAGCGCTCTAAGGAGCTACGTGTGAATGAAAAAACGGCCTATTCGCTTTCGGGCGTAGATATTGCGGCGGGCCAAAAAGCAACTGAATTGATGCGTCTTGCAGTTGAAGCAACTTATGGCGCTGAAGTTTTAGCGGGCTTGGGTTCTTTTGGCGGTTTGTACGATGCAAATTTGCTTAAAGAGCTGAATGCCCCCGTTTTAGTTGCTTCAACAGATGGAGTTGGCACAAAAACTAAAGTTGCAGCCCGTTTAGACCAATGGCAAACGATTGGGCGCGATTTAGTTAATCATTGTATCAATGATATTTTGGTGCAAGGCGCAAGACCGCTCTTTTTCCTCGATTATGTCGCAGCTTCCAAGCTCGATCCGCAACGGATTGCAACGATTGTCGGGGGAGTCGCGGCGGCTTGCCGCGAAGCCAAATGTGCTTTACTTGGGGGCGAAACCGCCGAAATGCCTGGAGTCTATCAATTTGGCGAAGTTGATCTGGCAGGCACAATTGTAGGCATAGTCGAGCGCAAGCGGATTATTGATGGTTCCCGCATTCGGCCTGGAGATCTGCTGCTTGGTTTACGTTCAACAGGCTTGCACACAAATGGCTATTCTCTCGCTCGTTCGGTGCTTGAAAAACACGACTGGACCACGCCTTTAGCTGAATTGGGTTGTTCTATTGGCGAAGCCCTTTTAGCGGTTCATCGGTCTTATCTGGAGCCGATTCGCCATTTGATGACCGCAGGCGTTGAGATTCGAGGTTTAGCTCATATTACGGGTGGTGGTTTTAGAGATAATCTCCCCCGAATCCTGCCTGAAGGGGTTGGGGCGCTGATTCAGCGCGGTTCGTGGCCCGAAATCCCAATTTTCAGATTGATTCAACGGGTGGGCTTTATTCCTGACGAGGAAATGTTCCACGTTTTCAATATGGGAATCGGGATGATTGTTGTCATTCCGAGCGAAAACGTCTCTTTAGCGCGAGC
>DCSM01000125.1 GCA_002325605.1 Chloroflexaceae bacterium UBA1466 | reverse complement strand
TTAGCTTCACCTACAAACTCATTGTTAGAATCTCGCTCACCTCTTCGGGCGTGGTATCGCCGCGTTCCCCCAAGCCAAGCCAACCGCGCTGCTGAAACCGGGCCGCAATTGTGGTAATGGTCTCTGGGCCAACGCTATAGGTCGCCAAATGCGTGGAAACGCCCAGGCTCTCAAAGAAAGCACGGGTTTTGGCGATAGCCGTCGTGATGCGCTCCTCATCTGGCCCACTCGTAAGATGCCAAACGCGCTTGGCATATTGTAACAGCTTTTCGCGTTTGCCCTCGCGCTTTTTGGTCAGCAAATTTGGTAAAACCGCAGCCAAGGTTTGAGCGTGGTCAATGTTGTGCAAAGCTGTCAATTCGTGCCCTATCATATGTGTTGACCAGTCTTGGGGCACACCGACAGAAAGTGAGTCGTTAAGCGCAATTGTGGCACACCACATCAGATTGGCCCGCGCATTATAATCTTTAGGGTTAGCTAAAGTGCGGGGGCCTTCTTCAATGAGCGTCTTCAAAACCGCTTCCGCCATCCGATCTTGAAGCGGCGCGGCGGCGGGATAGGTCAAGTATTGTTCCATAACGTGAACAAAAGCATCCACGATCCCATTGCTGATTTGGCGGGGAGGCAAGGAGAAAGTTGTTTCGGGATCAAGCACTGAAAAGCGAGGTAAAACCTTTTCACTGCCAAAGAAGAGCTTTTCGCAAGTTTCGGCACGGCTAATCACCGAGTTGCCATTCATTTCAGAACCTGTTGCGGGAAGGGTCAAAACTGTGCCAAGCGGTAAGGCGGTTTGAAGGGGCGCATTTTTAGCCAGAATATCCCACGGTTCCCCAACAAAAGGCACTGCTGCCGCAATGAATTTTGTGCCATCGAGGACTGAACCCCCGCCTACCGCTAAGAGAAAATCACATTTTTCGGCCCGTACAAGCTCCACAGCCTTCATTAAAGTCTCGTAATGAGGGTTAGGTTCAATTCCCCCAAACTCAACAAACTTATGATTCGCTAAAGCTGCTTTGACCTGTTCATATACGCCATTGGTCTTGATGCTTCCACCACCATAAGTCATAAGAACTTTGGCTTCAGCAGGGATCATGGCCGTAAGATTAGCAATTTGCCCTTTGCCGAAAAGAATGGTTACGGGGTTAGAGAAACGAAAATTGTTCATTTCTGAGCCTTTCTTTACTTTGCATCTAACGTTGGAATTGCTCCTAAGGTTGCTAAACCAACAAAACGCTCTACATCCGCGCTGTCTTTGAGGGTATCATCGAGGTATTCTAACACAAACGCTAAGAATAGCCCACCGATTAGGCCCAAAATAGCTCCCGCCAGCACGTTTATCCGTGTATTTGGTTTCATGCTCAAAAGGCGGGCCCGTTGAATCCGTACAACATTGATGCGGTCTGTCCCTTCAAGATTAGCGTTAAGCCGAGTAACTTCTTCTTCAATCCGCTTACCTACCGCTTCTGCAATCACCTGAGCTTGTTCTAAGTAGGAATGGTCAACTTCAATAATGAGTTTCTGCTCGTCGGGGCGCGGTTGAATATAGACATCGCGCAATAAGCGTTCTCCAGGAACATCTAAGTGAAGTTGCTGGCTAATTTGCTCTAGCGCATCGGGTTGAAGCACCAATTCGCGGTAACTGTTCATTGTGTTGCGTAAAACAATATTAAGCCCGTTATCTGCGCGATTTGCCACCACAAGATAGACGGCTTGGGCCCTGTAGGTGCTTCGCAACATTTTGCTCCCACCGTAGGCAACAAGCACTGCCGTCGCTACCGTGAGCAGCACAACCCACCAACGCTTCCTAAGAACAGTCAAATAATCGTGAATCGGCACGCTGCTTACTCCTGGGGAATCACGCCCAACAAAGGTAAACCGAGATATTCCTCGGTCTGAAGCGGATCACGCAAGCTGTCGTCGAGATAATGCGCTAAAAAGGCCAAGCCAAGCGCTGCCACAAGAGCTAATCCCGTTCTTAAAACGAGATCTAAAGCAAGCTTTGTTTTTGAGCGCGCTAATTTAGCTTTACTGGCAGGATTTAGCACGACAACTTTTATGCCATTTCCTTCAATGCCGCCAGGAACTCGATCCCAATATTTTAAGCCGTTTCTTTGAAAGACCGTTATTGCTGCATTTAGCAATTTGACGACCATTTCAGGGCTTTTAGCTTTAGCTTCAATGGTTACAGCACGATAGTAGGTCGAGGCGGTCAAACTTTCTGAAACCTCTTCTGGGCCAAGGCTAAGGTTTTGTTGCGCTAATTCGGCAGTAACATCTTGGGCAAAAGTAAGACTTGTTACAACTTTAAGCAGATCATCTAGCACAAATTGAGAGTTAAACCAGGAATAATTCAGATTGACATCCTGAAAAGGCTTGGTAAGTTCTTGGGGATTGGGGGCCTGGGTAACCATTAACCGTGCGGTTGCCTGATATTGTTGGGGTTGAATGAACTCAACCCCAAGGCTTAAAACGATAACGACAAGCGGTAAAGCGATTATGAGCCGTGAAAAACGTTGCAGAATTGCGAAAAAGTGGCGAAGTTGCATAGTTTAAGGCTTTTTCAATTGGTCTTCAATGAAGGCTTGCATCCGCTGGGCAAAAACGGCGGGCCCAAATTGCTCGGCATGCTGGCGAATCGCTTGAGCCTCATAGGTGTCAGAATGAGTGAGAGTAACAGCATCTGCCAGCGAAGCTGCGGTTTGTTGCCTAAAAAAGCGGCCTGTTATGCCTTCGACTACCGTTTCTAAAGCACCGCCCGCAGCGTAGGCAATAACGGGCCGGCCTGCGGCCATAGCTTCCAAAGGCGTAATCCCAAAATCTTCGGCTCCAGGGAAAATAAAGGCGCGACAACGAGCAAACAACTCGTGGCGTTGCGCCTCAGCAACCCAGCCCAGAAACTCAATGTTGGGGCCCGCTTGCGCTTCCAAAGCTGGGCGGTCCCGGCCATCCCCAAAAATCTTTAGCGGCAAACCCAGCTTGTTAAAGGCTTCTACGGCTAGTTCCAGCCGTTTGTAAGGAATCAACCGCCCCCCAGCGAGATAGAAATCCGCCGCCGGCTGGGCTTGGTAAGGTGGTAAATCTACAGGTGGGGGAATAACCGTCGCTGTGTGACCATACGCATGGGCAATGCGCTGGGCAACCTCATGCGAATTGGCCACAAAAGCATCCACACGGTTTGCTGAAACGACATCCCACAGTCTAACATACGTTAGCAGGATGGGCAACATGGCCGCTTTTAGCCCCCGAAGGCGCTCGCGTTCAATATAATCGTGCGTGCGCCAGGCAAACCGCATTGGCGTATGACAATAGCAAATATGAATTGCGTTTGGCGGCGGAATGATTCCTTTGGCATAAGCACTACTACTGCTCAGAATCAGATCATAATCGCGTAAATCAAAACTTTCAAAAGCACTCGGATAGAGCAAAAAATAGTGTTGGAAGTATTTTTTCCAGCCTGGTAAACGTTGCATAAAGGAAGGGCGGATGTCCCAGCTTTGATAAGCAGCGGGCATGGCGGCGGGGTCGTAGATCGAAGTGTAAACGGGAGCTTCGGGATAAAGGGCGTGTAAGGCTTCCAACACCCGCTCGGCTCCGCCGTATTGGTTGAGATAATCGTGAATGAGAGCGACGCGCATATTTTTTCTTAGTTGCAGAACTCAAGAAGCTGTGCTACACTAGGGGCCATGGCCCGGTAGCTCAGTGGATTAGAGCATCAGTCTTCGGAACTGAGTGTCGGGGGTTCGAGTCCCTCCCGGGTCGCCACATTATACTTGAAAACGGACCTCAAAAAGTTACACTAACTAGTTAAGGAAATTTTATGGCTTCACGTGGGATTTCTATTCTCAAGGGAATTGATGTTGAAGAAGTCATTGCCAGGCTCAATCGAGTCTATTGCGACGAATGGTTGGCCTACTACCAATACTTCGTTGAGGCCAAAGTGGTCAAAGGTTTGATGAAAGATGCGGCAATCGCCGAACTTACGCAGCACGCAGCCGATGAGTTGCGTCATGCTACGCTCATCTCTGACCGCATCATCCAACTCGGTGGAACGCCAATTCTTCACCCCCGCGATTGGTTCACGCATGCTAATTGTGCCTACGAAGCTCCTGTCGATGGCTCTGTAATGCGCGTCCTCGAAGAAGCTTTACGGGGCGAACAGTGTGCTATTGGGATCTATTCTGAGTTTGCCATCTTCACCCGCGATAAGGACATCGTTACCTACGACATCGTTTCCCAAATTCTGGCTGACGAAGTCGAACACGAAGAAGATTTACAAGCTCTCTACGACGACATTCAGGATGTTTTGGCCTCGCTGCGGCAATAGATTTAAGACAGCCTTTCTCTCTAATTTCTCCTTGTGGGCATCCAGAGGGCCCTTCGGGGCTCTCTTTTCAACCAAGAATAAAAACAACATGAAAACAAAACTCCTACTCTCCATCATCGCCATCGCTGCTCTGGCCGCCTGTGGCAAAGACGTATCGTTTGACACGCTTGAGACCGCACGCAAGCAGGCCAAAGAAAACGCCGAGTTCAACGCCCAGTCCTGGCGTGCCCAGACCCCGGACTACGCCCAGTTGTCGCTGATCTCCCGTGGCGACAGCAGCCAGACACCCGACTGCCCGCAGGGCGACGGGTGGGCCAGCATTGACCTGGTGAACCCTAACAACCCCGCCCAAAAGATTGCGCTCAAGTGCAGCACGGTGAGCGACTCAGTGGGCTGCCGTGAGGCTAACGACTTCAGGATGTCCCCGTTCGCCAACGAGGATGGCAGTTGCCAGCCGGTGACCAAGGTGCCCCACCCTCTGCCCAAGATCGCAAAGTGATCGTCATTGAAATCGTTGTCGGAATCCTCGCATGGAGTGCAGTCTGTTTCGCACTGGGCTTCATGAAATGAATAGGCTCTTGTGGTTTTTCTAAAACTGCAAGAGCCTTGTTAATTTAGCCTAATGGCGCATCCAGGAACGCGCTAAAGTGGCCCCTTCTGCCTCTTTTAGAGCCTCCATGGCAAAGGAAACCCTTTTGCCGAGGCAACAGCTAAAACTGTTGATTCCGAGGTCGAGGAGGGGAATTCAGCGGCGGATTCCCCGGCTTTAGCCGTGACCCAACAGCTAAAACTGTTGAATCTGGGAAAAAAGAGCTTGGGGTTCTTCAGACTATCTATTTTATTCCAAATCCAGGGATTTCATAGCCGCAGAAAAAGCTCCTTTCTTTTGCAAGAAAGGAGCTTTTCGTTTAGTATTTTTGTCCGGAGAGATTGAAGACGATGCTAGGGAGCAGGATAAGGAGTGACCGTGGTGGCGGGAGCAGTGGGGACAACAGTTGCTGTGCCACTTATGGGCGTTGTAGTGCCATAGCGCCATTGATGGTATTGTGTCCCGACGTTACCCATTTGAACTTTGAAAGCGGCGTTTGTTTCTTGCGGATTGTAGGTTAGAACGCGGCGTTCAAAAATTTGGAAGAGGATGGGGATTTCTTTCCCCCCGACCATGGTCTTTACCCAATAAGGGCCCGTGATGGGCAACCCAAAGACAAAGGTTGGGTTGTAGATTGCCGCATCAATGTACTTGCCATTTTCGTAGACTTTGCCGGTTTGGTTTTGGAAATCGGCGAAGGCCTGGGGAATACCATAAGCGCCCTCACTTTTTACCACGGTTGTCCCTGGGTCGCTGGTATAGGTCTCAAAAGTGGTAATGCTGCCATCAGGATTATAGAGGCGGGTCGCCGCCTTACCAATGTCGGCAGGATCAAAAACCCGCTGGTAAACCCGCCCCAGATCGGCGTAGGTTGGGAAGCAGGGGCTGCCGCTACAATCAAGATCGCCCATAGCGGAGACTTTCGCGGGGCCCCGATTATCAAAGGTGCTTTCGCCGACTTGCATATCGCCTGTAATCAACTCTTTGGGGAGCAAGCCGTTGGTGACATACCAAAGTGAATTGGGGTCAGCATCTTTCGCATGGTTGATCTCCATGCGGCTTTTCTCAAAGTATTGAACGGTCCGTTTGCCGTCGGGGGCTTCAATGAGTTTTTCTTCCATCCGCTCACTAAAGGCAGGGCCCCATGTCCAAGAGCGTGTCCCGCGTCCTTCACTGACCAGTAAGTCTTGGCGTTCCCAAACGCGCTGAAAATAGGAATTGCCGATAGTTGGTTTGGTTTGAGCAAATACTGAGCCGACGATCATCACCATGGCCGCAACTGTGGCCACTGCTAACCCTACATTTCGTTGCATACCTAAATTCCTTCTATGCTGTATAATCCACCTAAAACGAGATCTATTCTCGTCTTCACCGAATAAACAATCCTTTGAACATCGAGCTTCGGGAAAACTCCTTTGGGCAAATTTACCTCCTTGAATCAGGGCGGCATGGCTCCCTTATATGCTTAATTTCCCTTTGCTTGATAAACGTAAGCAAAGTGTAATTTTACGCCTGCGAAAAAGATTTTTCCTGGGGAGCAAATCCTAGGCCTATTCTAACAAATAATAGGCGAGAAGACAACTACAGAAGAACGTAGGCTTGGGCGCACAAAAAAAACCAGAGGACAAAGCCCCTGGCGTAACGACTAACGATTATGGTTGAAAGAACTTTTTGGGCTAGGCAACTAGTTCAGCACACCGTAGTTCTTCAAATTTTGCGTTCTCTGGCTGGTTAGAAACAACGCTATTGTGTTTGCTCTGCTGCCAAGCGGTGACAACCATGTCGGATGCTTCCAGGTAAGTTACGCCTGTCGTTTCAGAAATGGTGTTCATTAAAGACTTAACCATTTCAACATCATATTCCTTGACCATTCCTTCAACAAGCTGACGGCGGATTCGAGCGTGCATTATAGTTTCCTTTCTAAGATGCAAACTTGAGGCTTAGGTTTTTTGAGAGTCGTGGGCTATTTTCGCCTCTTAGTCCCACGACTCTTGCTTTATCGTACAATCCCGCTGTAAACTTTGTTGGTCAAGATGGAAGTTTCGGCTCATTTTAGGCAACTTCGGCGAGATCGGCTTCTTCCACTTGCTCAACGATCATGTGGTGCTGGGCAGCGTGGCGAAGGCGATACTCTAGGACGGCCATAAGCTCATCAGGGGCTACCGAGGCGGCGGCAGCAGAATTGGCCAAAGTGTAGCGGGCTGTCATATCAATGTTTCGGGTGTAAAGCACGTCGTTGGCGTTGGCGATGGTCGCCACAGTTTGTTCAACTGTCCATTGTTCGGTTAGGTTCCGCATGGTCTTGCTCCTTAATACATCAATGTTCACTAGTTTCGAGTGTTGGGCTGCAACTTTGCAGTAGCTTATGGATGTATAATAGCATACCCTTTGGATGAATACAACAATGCAGCAAGTTTTTTTGTTGTACCTTTTGTACAAACTCTCGCTCTTTCTGCATGATTGAAGAGAAACCTGCCAGGCTGGGGAACCTTGGCAGGTCTTTGATCCGCCCAAAAATACTAGGGTTGCAATTTCGGGCCCTGATTTGGCGGGGCTTTAGGCGGGGCCCTAAGCGGAACGGGCGTAGGCATCGGCCTGGACTGAGGAGGCACTTTCTTAGGGGCTGGAGCAGGCTGGGGCGCAGCAGGTTGCGCTGGGGCCACAGGTTTGGGAGGTTCAGCCACAGGTTTAGATGGGGCAACTGGCACTACTGGCTTTGGCTTACTCACCGCTGGCGCAGCAGGTCTCGCAGGTTGGACGACAGCAGGTCTCGCGGGTTGGGCGACAGCAGGCTTAACAGGCTGCTGAGGCACACCAGGTTTGAAGGGCTGGGCGGGCTGGGCAGGTTTGGCAGGCTGGACTGGGTTGACAGGCTGGACTGGAGTATCTGGAGCTTGGAACATCCAAGGATTACAGGTCTGAAAATTCCCCGAACTGACCATTCGATTGTCCGTTGTCATTGCCCCTTCGCCTTCGGAATTCCACTGATATTTCACGCGCTCGTCGGGATCGGGAGGCGGAAAATTCCAGACATAGAGCGTGCGTAACACGTCGGGCGAATATTTGCTGTTGGTCGGCAAACAATAAGGCTGTTTGGGGTTGCCCGTGTTTACAACCGTAAATTTCTTGTAGACATCGCAGGGAATCCGCACCTGTTTGAGCGACTGGGTTACAGTCATATTTTTGGTTCCAAAGAGCATTTCCCAGGTAAATAGCTCTTTATCATAACTGCCAAATGGCCCAGGTAAGGAACAAATCGGCATCGGTTGGACACTATTATCGTTGGGCAAACTAAAGTCAAGGGGCATCTTCTTTTCAGGGAAGGGGCTACTCAAAAGGTCATTTAGTTCAGGATTGAAGGCTGCATCTTGCGGATTTGTGCGCCGAAAGACCTCTTCCATCACATTGTGCCAAATAATGCCCCCACCCTGCAAACTCTCGACTTTCGAGGTAGGTTCATTATTATTGTTGCCACTCCACACGCCGACAGTAATGTATGGAGCATAACCAAGCGTCCAAGCATCGCGCCAATCGTTGCTTGTCCCCGTCTTGACGGCGGCAGGGCGCGAAACTTTGAGCGGGCTATTGAGACCCCAAATTGGTTTGCGGGCTTGATCATCGCTCAACATATTGCTGATGATACTGACCATTCCTGGGTCAACGACCTCTTGGCCCGCGCTTGGCTCATAATTCTCTAAAAGGTTGCCTTCGCTATCGGTAATCTTCAGAATCGGCGTTGGGGGAACATAACGCCCGCCATTAGCCAAGGTGTTATAGGCAGTTGTTAGCTCCAGCAATGTGACCTCGCCGCCGCCCAGCGTCAGCGATAAGCCATAATAGTTGGCTTCGCGCTGGAGACCGCTTTTAATTCCTACCCTTTTTAGCAAATTGAGCGTATAATCTATGCCAGCAAACTTGAGAGCCTTGATCGCAGGCATATTGAGCGAATTGGCGAGGGCCGTGCGAATGCGGAGCGGGCCATGCCATTTGCCATCGTAGTTTTCAGGCTTATACCATTCGCTTTTGGTCATTGGAAACTCGATAGGCACATCCCACAAAACCGAAGCAGGCGTTAAGCCTTTTTCCATTGCAGCGAGGTAGGTGAAGGGCTTGAGAGCTGACCCAGGTTGCCGCTCGCGGATGGCCACATTGACTTGGCCATCTAGCACATTGCCCTCTTGCCCCGGCGTTTTGGTCACGGTTACGGCGTTATAGTCTATGCTGCCGACCATGGCTAAAATCTGCCCGGTACGAGGTTGCATCACGACAACAGCCGCATTATGGATGTTACGGGCGTTGAGGTCTTGAATGTGTTTGGTCGCTTCGGCCTGCACCACGCTTTGCAAACCCAAGTCTAGGGTGGTATAGATATTGATGCCGCCGCTCCGCACAAGCTGTTGACCATACTTTTCCTCCAAGAGATTCCGCACGTAGAAGACAAAATGCGGAGCATTGAGCGGGATTTCCTGGGGCGCAAAGCGCAATTCCTCAGCGGCAGCAGCCTCAGCTTCTTCCTTCTGAATATAGCCAACATTTACCATCTGGCGCAAGACAGAGATTTGTCGCCATTTTGGAACCTCAATTCCTTCAGAGAGTTGATAGTTTGGATCCAACCAATTTGGCTCTAAACGTAAACCGCTCAGAAAGGGCCCTCGATCATCGCGCTGGGCGAAGAGAAGCGGATCATACTTGCTAGGCCGCTGGGGCAAACCTGCTAAAAGCGCAGCTTGGGCGAGGTTAATATCCTTAGCATGCGTTTTGAAATAGACATCACAAGCCGCTTCTATCCCATAAGTAAGGTTGCCGTAGTAAATCTCATTGAGATAGATGCCGAGAATGTCTTGCTTTGTATAGCTGTTGTTAAGCTCTTGGGCCATGAGAATCTCTTTGAGCTTGCGTTGATAACGGTTCTCATAGCTGCGCTCCTCTTCCGTGAGGATAATGTTCTTTACCACCTGCTGTGTAATCGTTGAAGCCCCACTAGCCTCTTCACCTGCGCTATAATTGCGATAAAGTGCTTTAGCAATCCCACTGAAATCTACGCCAGAGTTGGTGAAAAAGGTCTGATCCTCAATGGCAATTGTGGCTTTGATCAGGAGCGGCGAAATCTCTTTGAGCGCGACTTTGGTGCGTTTGCCTGCGTCAAAAAACTCATAGAGTAACGTGCCGTGGCGGTCAAAGATGTGGGAAGTGAGAAAGGGTTTGCGCTCTTGCACTGCCAAGACTCTGGGTTGCAGCAAGGCCGTAAAGTGGGCATAGGCCAGATAGGCCCCAGTTAGAGTAACGCTGAAGCTGGCTACGCCAAGCCCTAAGAGTGCCAGCAGAAACTGTCTTAGAAAGCGATTCCCGCGACTTGGGCCGACCTCGCGCCCGCGTTGCAAGAGCCGGGGGAAAAAGGGTCGCCGCGCTATTTGGCGACCACTATAGGTGAAACGAATATGCCGATTGCGAAACATCTTGCACCTTAACCTTTAATTAGAGGCTTGAAACCGCGGCTTTCGTAGGCTAGGAGCTTGCAAAAGTCGCGCTTGTCTAATTGTAACACGCTCGTTTGAAATTGCAAAGAGACTGGCTCGGTGGTCTCTCAGATCAGCCACCCGCCAGAATTGCGGTATGATAGGGCCGGCCCTCTTCGCGGGGACGCATAGCTTAGGCATTGGGCCTGGGCCTGTGAATAAAAAGGATCAACCGACCTATGGATTATCGAATTGCGGTCTTGCCAGGCGATGGCATTGGCCCCGAAGTAGTGGCCGAAGGCCTAAAAGTTCTGGCTGCTGTAGGGCAACACTTTAAGCACACCTTTGAAACTAAGACGGGATTAATCGGCGGCTGCGCGATTGACGCGACAGGGACAGCCTTACCTGAAACCACACTTGCGCTTTGTCAACAGAGCGACGCAGTCTTGCTGGGCGCGGTTGGCGGGCCCAAATGGGATGACCCGAATGCTAAGGTTCGCCCCGAACAGGGGCTATTGGGCATCCGCAAAGCCCTTGGCCTCTTCGCCAACCTCCGCCCTGTAAAGCTCCATCCCCTCCTCATCGACTCCTCGCCCCTCCGCAGCGAACGGCTGGTCGGCGTTGACCTGATCGTTGTGCGCGAGCTTACGGGCGGCATCTACTTTGGCGAAAAGCGCCGCGAGACTAGCGTCTCTGGGGAATGGGCCAGCGATCTTTGCCTCTACACTCAGGCTGAGATCGAGCGCATCGTCCAGGTCGCGGCGAAGCTGGCTCAGGCTCGGCGCGGCAAACTGACCCTGGTTGACAAGGCAAATGTGCTGGAGACTAGCCGCCTTTGGCGCAGCCTGACGACCAAGCTCATGCGCGAGCAGTTCCCCAATGTGCAGCTTGAGGTGATGTTGGTTGACGCTTGCGCCATGCACCTCATCCGCCGCCCCGCCGACTTTGACGTGATTGTGACCGAGAATATGTTTGGCGACATCCTCACGGATGAAGCCTCGATGCTGACGGGTTCAATGGGCATGTTGCCCAGCGCTTCGCTTGGAGCCGAGACTAAAGGCAAGTCCCGCATGGGCCTCTACGAGCCGATTCATGGCAGTGCGCCTGACATCGCAGGGCAGCAGAAAGCCAATCCTTTGGCGACTATCCTGAGTGTCGCGTTGCTCCTGCGCTATTCGTTGGGCCTGGAGGCGGAGGCGCGAGCCGTCGAGAAGGCGGTCAGCAAGACCCTGGAAGCGGGCATCGTGACTGCTGATATTGCCCATCCCGATCAAGCTATCTACCCCACAACGCTCGTCGGGGACGTTGTCGCCCAGCGCTTGAGCAGCTAAATCCGCCGAATCTGGCAGCCAATTTGGTTTGAACTTGGCAGCTACTTTGATCTAAAGTGGCTGCTATTTTTTCTGAATTGGCAGGCAGCTTGCGCTCGACCATCACGCAGGAGGCGTAAGACAGGCATCTTGCCTGTCCCTCGCAGGCTAGAAGCCCGCGCTACGCCAGAAGGCAGTTTTGATCTCGATGCCAGACACCTCGGTCTGAAGTGCCGGCCCCTCTGATTTGAACTCCCAGCCACTTTGATCTAAACTGGCTGGCAGGTGATTTTGAACTCCCAGCCCTCATTCTCATTCTCGCGTCCTGGAGAAGATTTTGAAGGCTGGTACTTTTAACCTTTATAGCATTTCTAAGGAGTTTTTCATGGCCTTGTTGACGGGAAAAAAGGGCCTCATCATGGGCGTGGCCAACGACCATTCGCTTGCGTGGGGGATCGCTAAAGCCCTTCACCAGGAAGGTGCTGACCTGGGCTTTACCTACTTAGGCGAAACTTTGGAGCGACGGGTGCGCCCGTTGGCAACCAGCTTAGATGCCAAACTGATTGCACCTTGCGACGTTACGGACGACGCGCAGATCGCTGCTCTGATGGCTCAGGCGAAGGAGGTCTACGGGCAGCTTGATCTCCTTGTCCACGGGATCGCCTTCGCGCAGCGGGAGGAGTTGAGCGGTGCGTACCTTAATACGACTCGTGCTGGCTTCCTCAAAGCGCTGGAAGTAAGTGCTTATTCGCTCACCGCACTCATTAAGGCCGCAGACGGTCTGCTGGCTCCAGGAGCTTCGATCCTTACTTTGACCTACCACGGGGCGCATAAGGTTGTCCCCAACTATAACGTGATGGGCGTAGCCAAAGCTGCTTTGGAAGCCAGTGTGCGCTACTTAGCGGCTGACCTTGGCCCGCGAGGAATCCGCGTGAATGCCCTTAGTGCGGGATCGATTCGGACCTTGTCATCGAGCGTGATCGGTGGTTTTCGGGCGATGCACAAGCAAGCCGCCGAGCTGGCCCCCCTGCGCCGCAACGTAACGATAGAAGATGTCGGGAAGACCGCCCTTTGGCTGTGTAGCGATTTATCAAGCGGGGTGACGGGGGAGATAACCTATGTTGATGCTGGCCTAAGCATCTTAGGGATTGGTGATCTGCCGCAAGGAGAGTAGCTGATGCAAGCTGAAGAAGACCTTAATGAGATTGAAACCGCTCCGCTTCTCGCGCCGACAAGGTTACTTCTAGTGCGGCATGGGGAGTCGATAGCCAACGTTGAAGGGCGGATGCAAGGGCTGGGAAACGACCCCTTATCGCCTCAAGGGAGGGCCCAAAGCCAACGGTTAGCAGCGTGGTTGGGGGCGCAAAAGGCTGAGATTGCTGCGCTTTTTGCCAGCCCCTTGCAGCGAGCGCGGGAAACAGCTTCCCTTCTTGCGGAGCGATTAGGCTTAGAGGTGCAACCGTATCCAGGGCTGGAGGAGATCGGCTTAGGCGACCTTGAGGAGTCTTCGGTTGAAGTGCTAACGGCGGCCTTGCGGGCTGGGAACATCACCCTAACCCATAGGGCTGAGGATCCGAAGGACTTTGTCGTAAGGGTAGTGGCAAGCATCTCAGAGATCGTGAACCTGCATCGGGGGCAGACCGTGGTGGTTGTAACCCATTTAGGAACGATCTGTATGGCCTTAGCACACTGGCAAGGGCAAGATATTAGCCGTGCTTGGGAGCTTCATGGAGATAATTTGCGAAACACGGCCATCTCCGAGTTGGTCTTTGGGGAGGAGGTTGTTTTAATCAGGCATAACTATGCCCCTCACTTAGATTAAGGGGCGTTGAAGGTCGAAGACAAAAGGCCTGGTGGACTCTTAAAGGTCTGCCAGGCCTTAGCTTGCGCTTTAAGTCGGCTTTACCTGCTACCAAGCCACTCCTGATAAAGCGCGGGAAAGCGGTTTTCCAGCAAGCTGTTGCGAACCTTCTCCATAAGGTTGAGGAGAAAGGCTACGTTGTGTAAGCTGACAAGGCGGATACCAAGGATCTCTTTCGAGCGGTAGAGGTGATGAATGTAAGCACGGGAGAAGGTCTGACAGGTCTGGCAAGGGCAACCTTCTTGTAAGGGGCCATCGTCCTCGCGTAAGGCTGCGTTTGTAACGTTCAAGTGCCAACGCCGGGCTGGGTCGCGGATGAGGGCGGTCTTATGGCGAGCCAGCCGGGTCGGGCTGACGCAGTCAAAAAGGTCAATCCCGCGCTTGACTCCCTCTAAGAGGTCGTCTACATCGCCGACTCCCAGCAGGTGGCGAGGAAGGTGAGAGGGAAGATGTGGGACGGTCATGTCTACTACTTCATACATTTGCGCCTTTTCACCTCCTAATGATCCGCCAATGCAGACCCCTTCAAAAGGGAGGGAGGTGATATATTCTGCGCTTTCCTTGCGGAGATTAGGGAATACTCCGCCGTGGACGATGCCAAAGAGGGCTTGGGAAGAAGGGGCTTGCTGATGATAATCTAAGCACCTTTTAGCCCAGCGATGAGTCCGTTCCATACTCTGGGCTGTGTACTCGTAACCATCATGAAAAGAGGGAAGTTCGTCAAAACAAAGGATTAGATCGGCTCCGAGGGCATGTTGGATTAGGATGCTGCGCTCAGGTGTGAAGGTGTGAAAGGAGCCGTCAAGGTAGGAACGAAAGACGACCCCTTCCTCCTTCACCTTGACCATCGAGGGGAGTCGTTGGGCCTGGAGCGGTCTGCGCCCCTTAATCTCATTAGCGATCCCGCCGTGGACAAGGGAGAAAACTTGGAAGCCTCCGCTATCGGTGAGGATGGGCTTGTCCCAAGCCATAAAGCGGTGTAAACCGCCATGGCGCTGGATAAGTTCATGGCCTGGCTGGAGGTAAAGGTGATAAGTATTGCCCAAGACGATCTGGGTCCCGTGGGCTTTGAGTTCTTGGGGACTGAGGGATTTGACCGTAGCCCGCGTCCCGACGGGCATAAAGACGGGCGTAGCGAGAGGGCCATGGGGCGTTTGGAGCAACCCAGCACGGGCGGGGCTGGTAGCATCTTGGGCAACGATGGTGAATGACATAGCGGCTGTGAGCGTCTCTTTCATAGGCTGATCAGGTGGCTTCAAGGCGTAAAGAAAACCCCACTGAGGATTTCAGTGGGGCGACTTGGCGATCTCGACTGGAGTCGAACCAGCAACCTTTGGCTCCGGAGGCCAACGCTCTATCCATTGAGCTACGAGATCACAACGAGGCTATTATAACTTAGACAGGGCAGAGTTGTCAAGTGGGGTTTAAGCTTCCCACGGCTTTTCGGTTTCGGGGGCATCCGCGATGCGAAAGGCTTGGCTTGCCAAAAGCGGCAATTCCTGCTCGCCATGCTCGGCGAAGGCTACGCGCAAAATGA
>DCSM01000123.1:18472-19857 GCA_002325605.1 Chloroflexaceae bacterium UBA1466 | reverse complement strand
CTGCGGGCCATCCTCCCGTCCTGTAGCAAGCGCAGGAACCGCCCTGCGGCAAGCGCAGAGCCTGCGCCCCTCTATTCTAACAGAATCTGCGCCGCTGTGGGATTGTGCTATAATCAATTGCCAGCACAAGCTAGCTCGCGCTTGGGACTGGAAGCCTTTTGCCTTAGCCCAGAAACAAACTTAGCAGCGCGAGATTGCACCTTCCTGCGCTAGTTTTTGGTTAGATTAGAAAGGAGGCTTCGCTATATGCCTTCAATAATTCATCTGATTCGGCCTGAAATAGCAGACCTAGAGCCTTATATTCCTATTTCGCCCCTCGAAGTCTTAGCTGATCGCTTAGGCTTGCCTGTAAACCAGTTGATTAAGCTTGATGCTAATGAAAACCCTTATGGCCCAACCCCTAAAGCCTTAGCCGCCTTAGCGTCTGAACCCCATTACGCCATCTATCCCGACCCCGAACAGACGCAATTAAGAGCCGCTTTGAGCCGCTATACCAAACAGCCCATGGCGAGGATTATCTGTGGCGCAGGGGCGGATGAGCTAATTGACTTGCTCCTGCGCTTGTTTCTTTCCCCTGGCGATGCGGTGATTGATTGTCCCCCAACGTTTGGCATGTATGCCTTTGACACGGGCGTGTGTGGCGGGCGGTTGGTTGAAATCCCGCGGCGCGAGGACTTTACGCTGGACATCCCGGCCATTGAACGGGCCGCTTTGGAGACTCAAGCAAAGGTCTTGTTCCTAGCCTCCCCTAATAATCCCAGTGGGAATCTGACTCCACCAGAGGAGATTGAACACCTTTTACACCTCCCCCTGTTGGTGGTGGTTGATGAGGCTTATATCGAGTTCGCGGGGGCGGGAGTTAGCAGTTGGGTGGGGCAGCATGGCAACTTGGTTGTCTTGCGAACCTTTAGTAAGTGGGCTGGGCTGGCGGGCCTCCGAATCGGCTATGGTCTATTGCCCGAAGCCTTAGTGGAACACCTTTGGAAGATCAAACAACCTTACAATGTAAGTGTTGCGGCTCAGGTAGCGGCGTTGGCATCGTTGGATGATTTGCCCTACTTGCAGACCAACATCGCTCACCTTATTGCTGAACGGGAGCGAATCCTACCCCTTCTAAGGGAGTTTCCCCAACTGAAGGTCTACCCAAGCCAGACCAATTTTATCCTCTGTCGCCTGCTCAAAGGAAGTGCTTTGACCCTGAAACAAGACCTTGAAAGGTTAGGGATTATCATCCGCCACTACCGTAAGTTTGGGCTGCGCGATTGCGTTAGAATCAGCATTGGTACGCCAGCGCAAAATACTCAATTGCTCCAGGCGTTACAGGTTGCCATAGTTTAGGCTTGCCTAAAGGTAGGGGCGACTCAAGCGGCGACCAGGGGCAGGTC
>DCSM01000123.1:15991-18310 GCA_002325605.1 Chloroflexaceae bacterium UBA1466 | reverse complement strand
CTCAGGCTACGGTCTGACCCAAGGGACTCGGTAGGGGCGGGAGTAAGTTGGTAAATAAGCCAAATCAATCGAGTAGGAAACAACGTGAGGAAGCGATATGCAGAATACGCTTGAGGAAATGCTAAATTTCGCTCACAACTTAGCCTGGCAAGCGGGGAAGATCACCCTGCGCTACTTCCAAACCAACCTGCTAACTGAGGTAAAGAGCGACAACTCGCCCGTAACGGTAGCAGATCGGGAGACTGAACGGTTCATCCGTGAGGCAATTAGCAAGCGCTACCCTGATCACGCGGTCTTAGGGGAAGAGGATGGCCGTACAGGAGATAGTCAAGCTCCCTGGCGGTGGATTATCGATCCGTTAGATGGGACAAGGTCGTTTGTCCGTGGGTTCCCGCTCTATGGGGTTATGATTGGGGTAGAGTATGAGGGGGAGCCAATGATCGGAGTAGTCAATATGCCCGCCCTGAATGAGGTTGTCTATGCGGCTAAGGATCTAGGGTGTTGGTGGAATGGGCGGCGGTGTTGGGTCTCAGAGAAGAAGACTATAGCTGACGGGTTGTTTGTGGCGACGCGGGCGAACAACTATGAACGGTATGGCGGAGGGAAGCAAGCTGCCTTTGACCGTCTGCTGGCCCAGGCGGGGATGTTTAGAACCTGGGGGGATTGCTATGGTTATCTCCTTGTAGCCACAGGGCGGGCAGAGGTAATGCTTGACCCTGAGATGCGTATCTGGGATGCAGCGGCTTTACTTCCCATTTTGCACGAAGCTGGGGGAACCTTTACGGATTGGCACGGGATACCTACCATAGATGGAGGCGAGGGCTTGGGAACCAACGGCCATGTACGGGACGAGGTTCTCAAGCTCCTAAGCTTATGACTACGCGCAATGCAAGGATCTCGCGGAAGACAGGCGAGACGGAGGTCACGCTTACGTTGGCTCTTGACGGGACGGGGCAGGGGAAGGTGCAAACAGGGGTTGGCTTCCTTGACCATATGCTACTGGCGTGGGCCAAGCATGGCTTGTTTGACCTGGAGCTAAAGGCGACAGGCGACCTTTACATTGACGAACACCATACGGTTGAAGATGTTGGGATCTGTCTAGGGCAGGCGCTCAACCAGGCTTTAGGGGAACGGCGAGGGTTGGTGAGGACAAGTCATAGCTATGTGCCGCTTGATGAAAGCTTGGCCCTAGTGGTGGTAGATTTGAGTGGGAGGCCTTACTGTGTGGTAGAAGCGGCCTTTAGCACCCCGAAGGTTGGGCAGTTGGGTACAGATTTGGTTGCTCATCTGCTAGAGAGTATTGCAATTCATGGCAAGTTCAACCTGCATGTGAAGGTGCTTTCTGGCAACAATGATCACCATAAAATAGAGGCGATCTTCAAGGCATTTGGGCGGGCCTTGGATGCGGCCTCTAGCCTTGATGATCGCCTGTTAGGAATCGTGCCCAGCACTAAAGGGGTGCTTTAGGGAGTATTCGTGAAAACCCCTGCCGTAAAGACTTGGATAGCCTCTTCGCCAAGTTGTTCGATGAAGAGATGGCGGGTCTGATTGCGGGCCCGCTCATAAGCACCTCTAGCCAACTGTTGATTTAAGACGGCCTGGCGACGGGCTGCTTCGCAAAGGCGCGTTTGCTCTAAGGCCTCAGCCAAGGCGGTAAGGACAGGTTTGAGTTGGCTCAAGCGCTCCTCAACAAAGGGAGGAGAAGGCTGGAGAAGCGTAAGGCCGGCGTGCATGCGGCGGAGGGCCATCAAAAGGTCAGCTGCCGTAACTGCGTTAGAGTCTAAGACGGGGGCTACCGCCTCGACCTGAAGGGAGTCCGTACCGAAATGCTCCCGTAGTTGGCGCTGGATTTGCGTAAAGAGGCGTTGTCCTGCGATCTCACATTCCCAACGGCGAGTCAATGCGGCTCGCCACTCGCGCAAAGTGTGTTCATTGAAGTCCTGGCGGTGTTGAAGTTCGCTGTAGAGAACTCGGTGGCGGGCTAACTCTTCCCCCACGAAGGGATGTTGGGGAGCTTGGGATTCGAGCAGCGCAATGAACTGCTGCGAGTCATCAATGGGGTAGCCCGTTGGATGATGAGAAGATATGACCTGGGTCATGGCATCTGCGTGTGCTTAACCTTGCTCACCCTTGAGCAAGAAGGCACAACTTCCTTTCTAGTAGAAGGGGCGTTTGTGCTAATCAGGCGTTTTGACAGGAACGCCGCTAAACCTAGTCTTATGATACTGTGTAGGTTAAGAAAATGTCTATAGTACTTGGGTTGTATCTTTAGGGGAATCCACTGCGAAACCTAAGCCATCTTCAAACGGAGTCAACGGC
>DCSM01000123.1:3057-15921 GCA_002325605.1 Chloroflexaceae bacterium UBA1466 | reverse complement strand
CCCAGGCCGCTTGCAACGAAAGTCTCAGAATCAAGGATGGCTTTTGAAAAGCAGCCGCCCTAGCTGGGCGCAAACGCTGTGCTACAATAGATTTGTGACCAGTAGATCAGTCTTGTAGACAAAGGAGGAAACGAACAATGGGGCCACTAGACCAGCTTAATAAGATCGCTGGGCAATGGAAGAATCGAGCAGCCTTTGAGATGGAGAAGTTCCAGCGCACTTCACGGATTACGGGGGACTTGAATGACCTGAAGAATCGGTTAGATCAAGCGCTTAATGAGTTAGGGCAGCGGGCCTATGACTTGCACCGTGCTGGGCAGATCAAATCCCCAACGATAGCTGAATTGACCAAGCGGATCGACGAGATTCAATCCCGTATGGTGCAGAAGGAGGAGGAATTAAAGGTAGAAGAAGCGCAAGCCTATGTGGAGCCAACGGACACCGCTGCGCCAAGGGCCCAGGCAGTGACGATTCATGAGCCTGAAGAGAAGCCGCAAAGCGCTGGGCAGACCAAGAGTTGTCCTAAGTGCCAATTCCAGATGCCCCAAACTGCGCTCTTTTGCCCTCGTTGTGGCTGTCACACTGGCTAAAAAGGGCAGCATTTCGGGAGTCTTCCCACCGAAATGCTGCTGCTCATCCCAAACCGATCTGGCGCTAAAAGCTTTAGCCGCCGCCGGCCCCGACTCCGCCTTGAATGCCGCCTTCAGTTAGGGCGCGCACATCAAGCAACTCATCTATTTTATCGGGGTCAAGGAGACCTTTTTCAATGACCACCTCTTTAATGGTCTTCCCAGTGGCCATCGCTTCTTTAGCCACGGCTGCGCCATTGAGATAGCCAATCACAGGATTAAGCGCGGTCACGAGGATCGCATTCTTTGCCAACCAGCCTGTCGCCTTTTCAGGGTTAGCCTGCAAGCCGACGACACATTTAGTCGTGAAAGCGCTAATGGCCCCGATTAGAACGTGCATCATCTCAAAGAGATTATGGGCGATGATTGGCATCATCACATTGAGTTCCAATTGCCCCGCCTGGGCGGCCAAGGCAACCGTTAGATCAGAGCCTTGCACGTGGAAGCAAGCCATATTCAGCATCTCCGCCATCACGGGATTGACTTTGCCAGGCATAATGCTGCTCCCAGGCTGGACGGCAGGCAACCGAAGCTCATCCAAGCCCGTTGCGGGGCCACTGCTCAGGAGGCGGAAGTCATTGGCAATCCGCGTAAGCGTAATGCACAAAGTCCGCAAACTAGCAGAGAAATTGGCTGGATCAGCCATATTCTGCATCGACTCAAAGAGGTTATCACTAGTCCGCAAAGGCTGGCCTGTCAACCCACTCAAGGTCTTTACCATGCGGGCGTGATATTCGGGATGGGCATTCAAGCCGCTCCCCGTTGCTGTGCCCCCAATTCCCAAGCGCCGCAACCAATCGCCCGCTGCTGCAATGCGATCCCGATCCATGCGGACGGCCAGCGCGTAAGCCCCAAACTCTTGGCCGAGCCGGACAGGTACAGCATCCTGCAAATGAGTGCGCCCTGACTTGACAACCCCATCGAATTCCTTAGCCTTTTGCTCCAGGGCCAGCGCAAGCTCGTCAATGGTAGAGAGCAATTCAGTCAGTCGCCAGAGGCAACCGAGCCGAATAGCGGCTGGAATCGTGTCATTGGTACTCTGCGCCATATTGACATGGTCATTGGGGTTGACAGGTTTCTGGGCATCTTCCAGTTGATAACCTAAGATTTGGTTAGCGCGGTTAGAGATGACCTCGTTGTTGTTCATATTGTGGCTCGTTCCCGCGCCAGCCTGGAAGGGGTCGACCACAAAATGCTCTCGATGCTGGCCATCAATAACTTCTTGGGCCGCTTGCATAATCGCTCCAGCCAGCTTGGGGTCGAGCAGCCCCAAATCCCGATTGACTTCCGCCGCGGCCCGCTTAATTGTCGCCATCGACCAGACAAAAGCAGGGTAAGGGCGCAGCCCGCTCACCGGAAAGTTTTGAACCGCTCGCTGGGTTTGGGCCCCATAAAGCGCCTCACGGGGGACTTGAACTTCCCCAAGCGAGTCTTTCTCAAGCCGATAATTGTCCGTCATGGGCCTTAGTTGCCTCCTTAGAACACTGCAAGAATTCAACCTTAGATCAAATTGCCGCGTCTATTATAGCACAAACCCTTTGCCCCACTTGCGCTGGGTGCGCGGGTTTCAGCTTAGGGCGAGCCAAGCCCGGAGGCTTTCTTGCCTATTCAGGTGTTTTAAGCTACCATACACGCTATGGTCATTTCTGCCTGCGAGGGATGTTATGGTTTCTTCAAAATCGGATCAAATTCAACTTGAGACTTTAAGTAAGCTCTTGACCGCTGGCGGCCACCACGATGTTTCCCATCTTCTCCGTGCTTCCCTGGCCCGCTTGGTGAGTTTCTGGCCGGCCCAGGCAGGAGCTTTGCTCTATCTTCCACCAAATGGCGGAAGTGTGCGCCTCGAAAATGGCCCCTTAGACAGTGAGGCCTGCACCCTTATCGAGCAGGCCCGCACTAGTTTTGCGCGCCGGGATGCCAATAATGAGCCAACGATTGGCTACTACGCCCTGGAAGATGGCTCTAATCTCCTGGAATTACCCCTTCAAAGTGGAGATCTCTGCGTCGGGTTGTTGCACCTGGTCGTCTCCACCGAAACCACGTTAGAGAAACATGCGGGTGGCTCCGCGATGCTAAAACCTGAAGAGGATTTGCTGATTCTCTTAGTTCGGGCGATTGGGGGCGAAGCTGATAAGCTGACGATGCTCCAGCGAGCCGAACGCGACCTTCTTGAATTGCGGCTGCTCTATGAAGTTGGGCAATCGCTGGCGGTCAACCTAGATTTGAACAGCTTGCTGGACGAGATTCGGCTGCGGGTTCCTGAAGTAGTAGGGGCCGAGCGCTGTTCGATCTTTATTTTGGATGAAGAACACCAAGAGCTTGTTTTGCGCCTCCAACCTGGCCAGCAAGAATTTCGGTTGCCCGCCGACCAAGGCATTGCAGGTTGGGTTGCCATGCACGGAATTCCCCAGATTGTCAACGATGTGCAGCAAGACCTGCGCTGGTATCCCTCCGTTGGCCGCGATGTAGATTTTGTTGCTCAATCGTTGATTTGTGTCCCGATGCGGGTGAAAGACCGCGTGGTTGGGGTAGTCCAACTGCTCAATAAGCGGGGCGGAGCCACTTTTACGGACCAGGATATGCAATTGCTCACTACTTTGGCGGCCCAAGCGGGGATTGCGCTAGAGAATGCCCGGCTCTACCGCAGCTTGCGCGAAGAACGAGATCGGCTCTTGAGCAAAGAAGAAGAGGTCCGCCGAGCGATTGCCCGCGACCTTCATGATGGCCCGGCCCAAAGTTTGGCGGCCATCGCCATGAACATTGAATTTATCAAGAAATTGTTGGTGGCCATGCCGGAGCGCGTCGCCAGCGAAATGGAAACACTTTCCGATCTGGTCAACAAAACGACCTATAACATTCGCACTTTGCTCTTTGAACTGCGGCCTTTGGGCCTGGAAATCCAAGGGCTTTTGCCCATGCTCCAGCAATATGTAGACCGCTGGCGCGACCCGGCGGGCCGCGACACCAAATTGCGGCTGGAAGCCCCGGCCAGTGTTCCACGGTTGCCTTATGAGATCGAAGCGGCAACCTTTATTATCATCCAAGAAGCGGTCAATAATGCGCGCAAACATGCCCAAGCCAGCGAAATCGTGATTTACTTCTACGAAGAAGAGGATCATTTGATCGCTAGTGTGCGAGATCGGGGCAAAGGCTTTAATCTAAATGCGGTTGAAGCTGGGTATAATTCACGAGGGAGTCTTGGTTTGTTGAATATGAAGGAACGGGCGAGTTTGATTGGGGCCGAATTTCGGATTCGTTCGGAGCAGGGAAGTGGCACGACGGTTGAATTACGAATTCCATTGCTTGAAGAAAAACGACGCTAGTTAGGGAGAAACATGAAAAAAAACCAACTTGAATGGCAAAGATGGATCGCTATTATTATGGTGGTCGCGCTTGTGGCCAATGGGGCAATTTTGCCCTGGCCCATTTTGGCGGTGGGGCTGGCGGGCGGTGGAGGGTATCTTTGTCTGCTAGGCTGGCGCAAAGTGCAAAAGCGCGGGGGCGGCTCAAGCCAAGTCACTTATTGGCGGGGGCAAAAGATTGAATTGCCGCGCTCGCGCTCTGGGGTAGGGACGGGTGGCCACCCGTCTCTACTTAACCTACGCGGCTTGGCTCCAGGGGCCGGCTATTTTGTTCTAGGCGGAGCGTTGGTTTTGGGAGCAGTGGCCGTCATTTTACGCCAGTTTGGGGGCTAAAATAAATTTCCCAGACATGACAAAAGGGGCCTGGATAGCCAGGCCCCCTTTGTCAAGAGAAGAGAGGAGAAGGAGATGCCTTGATTATAGCACGTTTACGGGCCGTTGTTTGTAATCTAAATCACATCTGGCCATTTTGCAAATTTATCGGTCTCTGCGTGGGCCCCAAAAGGCGAACCAGAGCCAGAAAGTCGCTCGATTTTGCTATCTAGTCCTCTCAAAACCAAACGTCTGCTTTCTGAACGCCAGGAAGTTATCTTAACCGACCTCCAGTTGCTTCTGGAACAGCTTCAGAAGGCTTTAGAACAGCTTAACCCCGATGTTGCGCCCGCCGATAGCCGCGCTCTTAGCGACACTTTAGCCCACCTTTCAGACCTCTTTTTGTTGGTGATTGCGGGCGAATACAATTCGGGCAAATCGAGTTTTATCAACGCTTTGTTGGGCGAGCGCATTCTGCCTGAAGGTGTGACTCCCACGACAGACCGCCTTAACCTGCTGCGCTATGGGCCTGAACCGCAAGTCTTTAGCCAAAGTGCGACGGTTTTGGAACGCGTTTATCCCTCCCCCGTTTTGCGCCAACTTACGATTGTAGATACCCCTGGAACGAATGCGGTCTTGCGCCAACACGAAGAATTGACGCGAGATTTCATTCCTCACGCTGATCTTGTGCTTTTTGTCACTTCCGCAGACCGCCCTTTCACTGAAAGCGAGCGGCTTTTTCTTACCCTTATCGCGCAATGGGGCAAAAAGATTGTTTTAATTCTCAATAAAATTGATATTTTGGAAGCGGATGAGCTAGAACAAGTCTTAGCTTTTGTGCAACAGAATAGCATGGCTCTTTTAGGCCACAAACCTGAGATTTTTCCAGTCTCGGCGCGGCTGGCTTTGCGCTCGCGCCTGCAAACGCAAGACCCCAGCCAAGAGGAAGCCAGTCGCATCAAAGCTGTTGAAAATTATATTCTGGAAACTTTGGATCCTGAAGCGCGGCTGCGGCTGAAATTGCTTTCGCCGCTCGGCGTGGCCCAGCGCCTTACCACAACCTATTTGAAGCTAATCCAACAGCGTCTGGCGACGCTAAGTGAGGATTTCAAAACGATAGATAACATTGAACAACAGCTTACGCTCTTTCGTAACGATTTAATCACGGATGCCCAACTTCATCTGAACGAAATTGATCTCCTTTTGCAGACTTTAGAGCAACGTGGCGATCATTTCTTTGATTCAAAGATTCGGTTGAATAAGATTCAAGACCTTATTCATCCTGAACGGATGCGGACCGCTTTTCAACAAGAAGTTGTCGGCGATCTACCGGCCCAAATTGAGCAAAGAGTGCAAGTGCTGATTGATTGGATGCTTGAGAAAAACCTGCGCCTCTGGCAAAATATTGTCTCTTATGTGCAACAAACTCGCGTAAATCAACATCCAAAAGGAATTATTGGCAAAGTCGAGGGAACATTTGATTATAATCGGGCATCGCTCCTCGATTCGATTGGGCAAACCGCTTCGCAAATCGTTTCAAGCTACGATCATGAGTATGAAGCGCGGATTTTAGCCGATGATGTGCAAGCTTCGCTGGCCGCTACAGCATTGACCCAAATGGGTGCTGTTGGGTTGGGCGCGGCGATGGTGGCGCTTTTTCATACCGTCTGGCTTGATGTAACAGGGGTTTTAGCGGCCACTTTGGTCGCTTTAGGCGGTTTCTATTTCATTCCGGCCAAGCGAAATCAGGCCAAAAAGGCTTTTCACGGGCGCATTTCTGAGCTAAGAAAGCAATTGCGCCAAAATACGGAGCGCCAAGTTGAACGGGAAGCAGAGCAAGCCTTGACGCGCATCCGCGAGGCGTTGAGTCCCTATACGCGCTTTGTGCGGGGGCAACGGACTCAATTCACCGATCTCCAGCAGACTTTTAAGGAAACAGAAGTTCAACTTCAGCGCTTGCGCCGCGAAATCGAGGCTTAGGAAACTTCAGATTCGCTTCCCAGGCAACCATGTTATAATGAGGTCTGAAAAATTTTAACTAACTTCATTGTGCAGAAAGGAACGTCACATTCATGCCCCCGATTCCCCCGCAAGTCGCTCAAATCACCTGCCCCAACTGTGGCAATGTTTTTCGCACCCCAATCTATAGTCTCGTAGATGTGGGACAGCAGCCAGAATTGAAACAGGCGCTCTTGGCTGGCCAACTCAATCTGGCGGCGTGTACGCAGTGTGGCACAGCTGGCATGATTGGCGCTCCCCTCATCTATCATGATGCTCAAAAGCAAGTTCTCTTCACCTATCTCCCCGCCGACCTCAAACCTCAAGAGCAAGAGCTATTTATTGGCGAAGCAACCAATAATTATCTGATTCCTAGCCTACCCCCTAATGCTCCACGCGGTTATCTTCTGACTCCTCGACGGTTTATGAGTTTGACCTCCCTGATTGATGCAATTTGGGAAGCCGATGGTGTCCCGCGTGAGGTTTTGGAACAGCAACGCAAGCGGGTTGACCTGATTAGCCAATTAGCTTCGGCCTTAGACAATGAGCAACAATTTCAATCTCTAGTTGAACAAGTCATTGATGCCCTAGATTATGAGTTTTTTGCAACTTTGCAAGCCTTCATTGATGCGGCAGAAGATGAGGGACGGCAAGATTCGGTGCAATTACTTTCCTTGCTGCATAATAAGCTCATCGAAGTAACAGGGTTTGGGCAACAGGGCGAAGGTTCCAATTTAGCCAAATTCATTGAGCAATTGGCGGAAGCTTCGGAGGAGGAATTAGAGGATGTCATCGCCAATTCTCGCGCCGAGATCGAGTATGATTATGGGTTCTTTCAAGCCTGGACCGCTAAGATTGAAGCCTTAAATCAGGCGGGCGAGGTTGCCGAAGCGACGCGGCTTACTGAGCGGCGGGATGAAATTCTGGAAATCGTGGAGCGAATGGACAAAGAGGCGCAGGAGCTTTTTGAGGCGGGAGCCGCTGCTTTGCGAGAAGTTCTGACGGCCCCCGATGAGCGCGAGGCTTTGCAATCTCTGGGCCCCCGCCTTAATGAGGCTTTTATGGTCTTGCTTTCGGCTAATATCGCTGAAGCCCAGCGTACAAAGCAGCCAGAAACAGTCAGGAAGCTGGAAAATCTTAGCCATTTAGCGATTCAGATAATTCAAGAGCAATTACCACCTGCTGAAAGACTGATCAATCAGTTGATGATGAGCGAAACAACTCAAGAAAGCACAACCTTGCTGCGGCAAAATGCTGCTTTGGTCAATCCTGAATTTGTCAAAAAACTGAATGAGATGGCAGATGAGCGTGAAAAATATGGTTTCAAGCCTGATGCCGAGCGTCTACGGCAATTAGCCCGCGAAGCTGGGGCGCTTTTGTTCTGATGCGCTTAAAGTTGCTGCAAATCGGGGCTGGGCTGGGGCGGAGCCTGCTTCATTTTCCAGCCTCGGCTTCGCCCCAACGGATTTTGGTCATCAAGCCCGACCATCTGGGCGACGTGCTGCTTAGTACGCCTGCGCTCCACCGTTTACGCCAGCTTCGCCCCCAGGCGTTCATTGGTGGGTTGGTCGGGCCGTGGGCGGCGGCAATTTTAGCTAACAACCCCGACCTTGATACCCTTCTGACCTTCCCTTTCCCTGGCTTTGCGCGAGAAGCAAAGAAGCAGAATTTTTGGCAACCTTATGGGATGCTTTGGTCAGCAGCGCAACTTCTGCGGGCAGGCCATTTTGACCAAGCTTTCCTGCTGCGCGATGACCATTGGTGGGGCGCAGCGCTGACCATGTTAGCGGCAATTCCCCACCGCGTAGGTTATGCCGTTCCCGAATGCAAACCCTTTTTGACTGACCCTTTGCCCTGGGAGCCGACGCAGCACGTTACGGTGCAAGCTTTAGCGTTGGTGGAGCCAAGTGCGTTTGCTTTCCAACGTTCCCCTTTGGTCTTTAAGCCGACAGAAGGGGAAGTTACTTGGGCTAGAAGGTGGGTAAAGCAACACCTTCAGCCAGGGGAGCGGTTAGTGATCTTGCATCCTGGCACGGGAGGCCCGACGAAGTTGTGGCTGCCTCCGTATTGGATAAAGGTAGCGCAGAATTTAGCGCGGCGGCCAAAGGTTAGGCTTCTCTTGACGGGAGGGACAAATGAACAGCACCTTGTAGAAGCGCTTGCTCTCGCCCTTTCCCCTTCCCCCTTGACCTTGATCGGGGCGACAAGCGTTGGGCAGTTAGCCGCGCTCCAGAAGCAAGCTTCTTTAGTCTTAGGGGTTGATAGCGGCCCCTTGCATTTGGCCGTGAGCCAAGGGACCCCAAGTATCCACCTCTTTGGCCCCAGCGATGCGAAAAGGTTTGGGCCTTGGGGCGACCCTTCCCGCCACCGTGTAATCCAGTCCGCGCTCGAATGTAGCCCGTGTGGGCATTTTCTTTCCTGTCCTCGTGGCACTAATCCCGTTGAATGTATGCAAGCCCTTCAACCAGAAGATGTCCTCCAAGTTCTTTCTGAGCTAATTTAGCCTACACTGAAACCCCACCCTCGGATTGGAATCAACGGCTTTAGCCGTTGCCCGAACCCGAACCAATGGCGAAGATAGAAAACCCTCTTATGCTTCCCTTTTTTGATGAAGTAGATGAAGTATCCTCTCCAGAAACTCTCCGTCATAGCTACTTTGTAGTCGGAGGGATCTTCCTGGCTCTGCTGCTCCTTGTGAGTGCTGGGTTGACGCTGGGCGGTGAAGTAGGAAGCTTTGTTGGTGTAGGGTTGCAATATCTTCCCTTTATTCCCCTGCTTCTTCTTGGGGCGATAGGGATGCGCCATAGCTGGGCGCGAATGGTTGGCTACCTCTATGCTTTTATGCTTCAAGGGAGCATTTTGCTCTTTACGATGCTTTTTGCGGGGCTGGGCTTGATGGCCAGTTCAGGTTCAGTTTATGAAGTAGTTACACCGCGCATGATCTTCCTGTTTGGTTTGTTACTTCTGCTCCTTGCTCTTTCTTCCCTTGTCTTACTCCCTGAAGTACGGGAAAGGTTAGCTCCTTGGCTGCCCCTTGACGCGAAGAACTTTACCCATACGCTGGCCCTTTGGCTTGTCCTCTTCATTACCTTCAGTGCTTATGCCCAACTTGTCTTCCTTCAAGGGCAACCTCCGCTCCTGACAGCGATTGCAAAGGGGCTAATTTCTGAAGCAGAGCTAAATAAGCGTTCAGCATTGGGTCAAAGCCTCGACCTGATCTATGGCTTAGTTTGGATGATCCCTTTAGGCTTACTAGGGGCTGGCTGGCCTTTGCGTCGACGGTTGGGCCCTGCTCTTCAGAGACTAGGCTTAGTTCGCCCGACGCAGAAGCAAGTTCTCTTTGCTTTAGGGGCCGCGCTTTTTCTGGTCCTTACCATGCTTCTGGCGGGGGAAGGTATTAGTTGGCTCTGGCGCGGGTTGGGGTGGCAAGAAACAGATACTAAGACCTTTGAGCAACTTCTGAAGGGGATTTTCAACCCTTTGGGGGCCTTAGTGATCGGCGTGACGGCGGGGTTGGGGGAAGAGCTTGCAGTACGGGGCCTCCTTCAACCGCGCTTGGGCCTTCTGCTCTCTAATTTGGCTTTCACGGCGGTTCATGCTTATCAATATGGAGGAGATGCGCTTCTCAGTGTCTTTTTTTTGGGAATGTTGCTGGGGATCATTCGGCTTCATACCAATACGACGACCTGCGCTATTATCCATGGAGTTTACGATGCTTTGCTGGTGTTGGGAAGTCTCTTTCAACCCTAAAGGATTACAGAAACTTTGAAAACCCGATCTTTTCCCTCCCTTTGCTTTTTTGGGCAACTTAGTTTAGCTCTTAATGGTTTTTTTCTCCTGCTTCTTCTTCTTCTCTTCCTTACTTCCAAACTTTGGTTGCCTGCCATTGGGCATTGGTTAATTCAAACTTCAGCCCCTGTTCCCGCCGAAGCAATTGTTGTTTTAGCGGGGGGAGGGCCAGAGCGGCTAATGCCAGGGATTGAATTCTATAAGCAAGGTCTGGCTCCCGAACTTTGGTATACGGGCAATGTCCCTTCACCTGAGCTACGATCCTTCAATGATGCTACCTTTGCCCAAAGGCTTGCTTTTGAGCAGGGAGTTCCCGCCACCAGAACGCATCTCCTTAAAACGGAGAGTACGTGGGAAGATGCAGAGCAGATTACAACCTTTGCCAAGCAACGCAACATGAAGAAGCTTCTGATCCTCAGCAGTTGGTATCATAGCCGACGGGCTGCTTGTATCATGCACCATCACCTTGACAAGGAAGGGATCCAATTTACCTTCGTCGCGGTTCCCACCAGAAGCTATGGGCCCGACAATTGGTGGCAAAATGAGCAAGGTCTAATTGCGACCTTCAATGAATTTGTCAAAATGGGTTTCTATTGGCAGACCTATGGCTTAAATCCCTGGAATTGTGGGCAATGAAGGGGCCATTAGTCAGTTTGGGAAAGGGCCCAAAGTTACTACATCATCCTTCAAGCGCTTATTTTGCTCATCCCAGACCTTTTGTCTTTTCCCTTGTGTAGGGTTCTGCTGCCGAGGGCGATAAAGCCCAACTTGCAAGGTAAAGGGGCCAGACGGTAAGGTCGGTGGAAGCAGAAGGGAATGCGAATCTTCCAGCCAATCGCCAGGGGCCCAAAGCGTTGTCGGGAAAGTACCAGCTTGGGGAAAGCTGTTTTGTTGGGCGATGATCTGCCCTTTGGAATCCAGAAGGTGGACAAAAACCATCCAATTTTGAGGCATTTGCTCCAGGACGTGCCAAGTAAGGGTCAGCGTAATGGTTTGGCCTGAAGTAAAATCCCCCTGAGCTTTCCAACCCCTAAGTTCGGCTCCCTTTTCCCAAGCCTGAGCGAAACGAGCATAGATCGGTTGCCTTAGCTGGGTTTGAGCCTTCGTAGGGGGTAAAGTATGCCAAACATAAGCGGGCGCAATGGTTGTAAAGGGCAAAAGGGTTGCGAGACCAAAGTGGAGAGTTAGAAGAAGGTTGAGAACCTTCTGGCGCATGAAGGTTGCGGGAATAAGCTTCCACAACCCAGCAGCTAAAAGAAGGGCAAGGGCTGGCAAAGCAGGAAAGAGGAAACGGCCTTGCCAAGCGACCAGCCCCGCAGTTTGGACGAAGCTGAGAAGCCAAAGGAAATTAAGAAGGGGGAGAAGTAAGAGGGGAAAGAACTTGCATCCTTTAAGATTTTCTCCCTTCCGCAAGCGCGGGAGATACTTCAGCAAGCCAAACAAGGCCCCGATCTCAAGCGTGGTATAGAAGGTGCTTACTTCTGGTGGCACAGGCAAACTTAGCCAACCAAATTGGGCCCAAAAGGAAGAGTGAAGTTGCGTAAGGGCTTCTTGCCAGGCGGTCAAACTAGCCCAAGCAAAAGGTTGCGTTTTGAAGGTCGCTTGAAAGGTCGCCAAGCCTAAAGGGTCGCCATAGAGTTGCCAATTTCGCAGATACCACCAACCCGCCAACAGAAGGGTCATCCCTAGCCAGCAAAGTGTCGCCAGCAGCTTCGCTCGCCAAGGGTTTTTTTCTCTGTGCCAAATACTCCAAAATACAAGAGGCCCAAGGAGAAAAGCACTTTGTTTGGTCAGTAGGGCCAGCCCAAAAACTATTCCTAAGCTAATCGCCCAGCGAAAATAATGATAGGTTGTAATTTTCTCTTTTTCGCCAGCGAGACAAAGCCCGAAAAGAATTGTACTCAGTGTGCTTAAAAGAGCATCATTCGTAACGAGAGCCATCGTGAAGATAAATTGAGGCTGAAAAGCAATTAAACTGACCGTTAAGAAGGCTCTATTTTCATCCCCGAAGAATCGTTTGGCAATCCCCCACAACCCAATTAAGGTTAGCAAACCCAAGAGCGTTGTGCAAAATCTAGCCAAATGCCAAGCCAAGGTATAACCTTCCCAGGGCCAATATTCACGGCTGGAGCGCAGAAAGGCTGACCCTTCTTTCCCCCCTTGCCAAACAAAGTGCGGGTTAGCTCGCAAAGAAACTTGCTGCTCACTGCGGGGAAGCCACTTTACGGTTGGCATTAAGAGCAAGTAAGCTAAAGGGGGTTGATGACCTTCCCCTGGTACGTCTGAAGCTGTACTACTTTGAAGGGGAAGTCGACCTTCTTTGGCCAGGAAAAGCAGATAAGCAAAATGCCCCGCCTCATCAGGGCCTTCCCCCAAAGGGACAACACAATTGTAAAGCAGCGCGAGGAAGAGAAATAAGCCGAAGAGCCAGCCCTTTTTTTGGTTCCCTTTTGGCAAAACTTAAAGCCCCTTCTTTTCAAAAAACTATACTTCTCATAGAGTAGCATATTTTGAACGCTTTGCAAAACAAAAACCCCGCCAGTTACAGCGGGGCTTAGGAGGAAGAAGAGGACGGTCTTTTTCGCTTGGTTAGGTTACGGCTCCATCGGGAGGCAAGTTGGGGGAAGGCTTTTTATTTCCCCAGCTAAAGAGACCTTCAATGAATTTGACAAAGGTGATCAGGCAAGCGAGAAACCAAACGTCAAAGAGCAAAGCAGGTAAGGTTTGGCTCAGAGGGGCGCTTCGCTCCCGCTCGGAGCGGCCTTCTGGGCGAC
>DCSM01000123.1:0-2992 GCA_002325605.1 Chloroflexaceae bacterium UBA1466 | reverse complement strand
TTGAACGAAGGGAAGGGCAAGATTCTTCGTTTGATACAAGCCAAAGCCCGTAAGGCCCAGCAGCCCGACCAGGAGAAAGGGGCCAAAGCGCTGAAGGAAAGGGGCATCAGAAGCTAGGGGGAGGCGCGGGAGGCAATGCTTACAAGAAGTAACAAGCCATGTCCAATGAAGCGCCAGGTGTAAACCTACCAAGATGAGGCAAAGGTCGGCTGAAAGGGTGTGAATCTGTCGCCAGAAGCGAGTTGTTTCACGGCTCAGATTAAGTGTCTGGCCGAGGTCAAAGATGTGGGAGATCATAATCCCACTGCCCAGCAGCAAGCTAAAGGCTAGAAAGAGGGCGATGTTGAGCGTACAATTCAACCGAGTCTGACCAGGCAAGGCCTTTAGAAACTTTTTGAGGGTGTTGACGACCCATGTCCCATGCAAGAGAATATGAACTAGAAGGGTCGCGCCAAGGGCTAAACCCAGCCATTCGTGAATTGACTTCCCCGTAAGCGAAGGCTCTAAGACTACGAGAAAAATCGTCAAAGCCGCAAGGTCGAGGAGCAAATTTATCTTTGCAGTATTTCCGTTATGTAACATTTATGATCCTCCACTAAACTAACGTTGCGCTTGAGGGAAGCAACGTTTGAGGTTGGTGAAAATCCATTTCCACTGGAGTGCCAAGTGCAATCCTACTAAGACCAAGCAAAGATTTGCCGCAGATTCGTGCATTTCGCTCCAGGTGTCCGTCATATCTTCATTGAAATTAAGAACATGGCCCAGATCAAAGAGGTCTGAAATGAGAATCCCACTGCTCACGAGAAACCCAAAAGCGAGCAACAAGGCAAAACTGAGGAAATAGCTCAGTCTAAGCTTGCCAGGTAAGGGTTTTAGAAATTTTTTGGTTACGTTGACAATCCATGTTCCATGCAAGAGAAAGTGGACAAAAAGGGTCGTGCCAAGGGCTAACCCAAACCATTCATGGAGTGCTTCACCCGTAAGTTCTTGATTGAAGGTCACTATGAAGCCTGCCAAGGCTGCAAGGTTGAGGGGTAGATTTATTTTTGCAAGATTTACGTTGCGTATCATCAGTGCTATATCCATTCTCCGCTAAATGAACCTTTCCAACAAAGTATACCTTACCTTTATGGAAAAGTAGTGAAGGAAAGATGAAAAGTTGGTGGTAATTAATAAAGGAGCTTGCTTTTAGGGCTATAAGATGGTAAAGCGAAGCTGGCGATGAACTTGAGCATAGTAAGCCGTTTGTTGAGCTAAGGTTGGATCAGGTGGAGTTTGGCAAGTGGCTTGAAGGATCTGGGCGGTGGCGGTAGTAAAACAAGCTTTAAGCTGGGAGGGGGAAGCACCGTCAGCCCGCAAACGACGTAGTTCAGCTTCCCACGGGACACTACAGTTTTCTTGCACGACCATGCCCACAAGGTCAGGAAGGAATGAACTACGACGGAGCCAGTTTAGCCCTAACACAAAGGAGGTTAGCTGACAAGGTGCTTGCTTATTTGCTAAGGGGAGAATCTCGGCTTCGCGGGCCACCGCTAAGACAAGGAGCGCATTGTCCCGCTCGCGCAGCTCACTTACTTGGCGGATCGGGAGGCGCAGAAGGTTGCTCAAAGCCATAACTAAGGGTTGGGTCAATTTGTCCACCACTAGCAAGGTTGTAAAGCGCCAGGCAAAACTTTGCTGAAGGGCCAAGAACCGCTGAAGCGTTACGCCGATGTCGGGGTAAGTAAAGTGGTAATCACGGGCCACATTCACATGCAAACCGTTATCTTGGGCCGAACCGAGGCAAACAATCCCACTTTGGGCATACCAACGCTCCTTATCGCTGGCCAAGGTGGGAAACTCAAGATAACGCTTCACGGTAATAATTTGCTCCAGCGCCGCTGTTTGGGCCTGGGGTGAAGGGGCCAACATCAACGCCAGCCCAAAGGTGGTCAAAGCTTCGTCGTAATGGTGAAGCTGAAGCTGGCATTTGCCGACCAATTGGTGAATCTCCCAATCGTCAGGATAACAGTCCAGCGCAAGCTGAAGGTGGGCTAAAGCTTGGGCAAATTCCTGGCGGGCAAAATGAAGGGTCCCGACTTTGTAGTGCGTAGCGGGGTCTTGCGGCCTTTGCTGGAGGCAAGTTTGGAAGATCAAAAGAGCTTCTTCATGACGGTCTAAGGCGGCCAGCAGGTGGCCCAAATTGAAGAAGGTCAGAAAATCTCCCTCTAAACTTGCAACAACTTGGAATTCTTCAACCGCTTTGGCCAGCAAACCATTGCGTTGGTAGTAAAAACCTAACGCTGCATGGGCCTCCCGCAAGTAAGGACAATAGGTAATAGCTTGCCGATATTCAGTGGCAGCTTCGGGCATCCGATTGACAGCTTCCAGGGCCAAGCCACGTTGAAAGTGGCGGATTCCAGCCTCTTGTTTGGCTTCATTCACCATCTGCAACATAAGGACCTCGTTGTCTAAAGTAATCCGTGGAGAAATAGGCGTTCAAACCGCGTTGGTTTTCTATTATAACACAGAAGAATTGGGTTTTTATTCTAACGGCTTTGAATTTTGGCGCATGGCCCCAAATTTGGACAGCGCAGGGTGGCTGTGGTACACTACATGGCGAGCGGGTAAACGAGTGCGTTTGCCTGCAAAATCAGCAGAAAGGACACGGTGTGTCAAAACCACAACCAGATTTGCGCCGCTTGGGGATTTTCCTCTTTCTTGGGGCGGTTGTCGGCGCTGGCTTTCGCTACTATCTCGAAAATCAGGCGCGAGCCACGGAGGTTGCGTCGCCTTCCCCCCTCATAAATTGGCCGCAAGCTCGCAAAATAGCCTTGAAGGTCTCCAAATGGGAAGAAGCTCCCCTTCAGAATGCGGTGCTTCGCCAGCAGCAATATGCTGATTGGGTGGCCCAAAGTGAACCGTTGATCGCTGAGTATTTGGGGGTAAAATTGCCGCAGCCGCTTAGTCGAGTCTATGTTGTTGACCGGCGACAATGGTTGGAAGCCAATTT
>DCSM01000167.1 GCA_002325605.1 Chloroflexaceae bacterium UBA1466 | reverse complement strand
GCGGCGACCTGCGTAGCAGGTCGCCGCGCCCCCCAAACCCTTCGCCTAAGCTTCTCGCTTTAGCGCCGCTTCATTGCATACGCTATTCCGCCCTGCAAGGTGCTGCGCGTAACTATTTCGCTGAGGTCAATCCCCAAACCAACTAGCGTCTGGGCTACGTCAGGCCGAATCCCTGTCAAAACAACTAGTGCGCCCAGTAACTTAACAGCTTGCGCGGCCCTTATTAGCGCATTGGCGACCTGTACATCTACCACAGGCACACCTGTAATGTCTAAGATCGCAATCTCTGACCGATGGAAGGCTACTCCCTCAAGCAAAGTCTCCAAGACCTGCTGGGCCCGTACACTATCGACACTCCCGATTAGCGGGAGGACTACTACTTGATCACTTATCGGGATGAGGGGGGTGGAGATTTGCCGCAGGGTATCCTGTTGGACACGAATAATCTCTTCTTGTAGCTTCGTGCGCTCTAGCTCATCTTCATACTCAGCGGTAATGTCGCGCAGGAACCCAGCCTCAGCAATCACTCTTCCCCGCTCATTAGTCAAGGAGAAACTAGAATTCTGGGCCAGGAACTCCGTACCATTGCTGCGCTTGATCCACATCCGCCACTGATTACTCCCTTTTGACTTTAAGGCTTTGGTCTCCGTGACTACCATCCTTACGTTTTCAGGGGCAAAGAGCAAACTGGCCGCTTCGCGCCCGATTAGCTCAGACCGATCCTTGTAGCCAAAGAGTTGCACAAGCGCGGGATTCACATAGGTAACTATCCCCTCCAGGTTGAAGACTAACACGCCGTCTATGGCATTCTCGGCCAGCGCCTCGAAGCTCCGTAGGCGCGTGTTGATGGCTTCCAAACGAGTGCGGTAAAGCTGGTCGGCCAATGAGACCATCGCATCACAGCATGTCCCTAGAAACAACAAGCCCGCCATAGCCTCCGCTACCTGCTCATGGACAGCAAGGAGGGAATGAGCTATTAGGTGTTGGCGCAGGGATGCAATAGTCTGCACGGCTTGCTCATAAGAGAAGGTTTCGTTGGTAAAGTGCGTATCAAACCACTTCTGGGCCCAGGACTTGACCACTTCCAAGTCCTGGGATTCCAAGGCCGTGAGGAATACATTGATGGTCTGCTCCAGGAGCGGTTGTAGCTCCGCTTGGGGGACGTTCTTCAGAAAGGCTAACTGGGCAGCCCCATCTTGAAGCAGGTCTTGCACTAGGGCATCCCGACTATTGGCAAGAAACTCCCGAAAGGCTGGAACCGACGATGTTGGTTGATTGGTCATTTACGATCTCCTGTTACCCAGTCCAGGCAGGCCTGGCTTCAAGGCTAGAGTGCTATTATAACGCAAGATTACGCTCTTGCTGTATTTGGCTTTGTAATGCGCTATTCACTATCACTGGCTGGAGATTTGGGCCGCGCCTAGAGCCATCCATGCTATACTAGCAAACAGTGCCTTGCCCTAAGACTCACGAGAAACAACCAATGCCTAAACAAACTAAACCCCTACCCTTCTCAGATTATCAGACCGCCTTAGATTATCTCTATCGGTTTGCAACGAAACAAAAGCGTATCTCCCTGGGCCCCACGGCTGCTATGCACAAGCTTAATCGGATGCGGGCCCTGCTGACCAAATTCGCCAATCCCCAAGAGAAGCTCCCCCTTATCCTTGTTGGGGGCACGAAGGGAAAGGGGAGTGTCTGCGCCATGTTGGAAAGTATCTTCCGAAGTGCGGGCTACCGTACTGGCCTCTGGACATCGCCGCATCTTCACAGCTATCGGGAGCGCATTCAGGTCAATCGGCAACTTATCTCTCCGCAAGATTTAGTCGCAGGGATTACCCAGCTTTACCACCTTCTGGAGACCTTTGAGACCTCTACTCATGGCCAGCCCATTACCTTTGAACTTGGGTTAGCCTTGGCGCTGGATTACTTTGTAGCCCAAAGCGTGCAAATCGGCTTGATTGAGGTCGGGCTGGGTGGGCGGTATGACAGTACCAACGTCATTAAACCGTGCGCTACTCTCATTACCTCGATCTCGTATGATCACATGGAGATCTTAGGCAAGACCCTTACAGAGATCGCTAGGGATAAAGCCGGGCTGATGAAGCCTGGAATCCCTACCTTGACCGGGCCTCAAGTACCTGAAGTTGCTGTGGTTTTAGCCCAAGAAGCGCAGACCGTTGGTTCCCCTTTGTGGTGGGCCGAGGAAAAAGGGATTTACGCTGCGGGGCAGGACGAAAGCCTGTATCCCTTTCCCCCTAAGTCGCGCTTGCGGGGAGCCTTTCAGACTGAGAATGCCCGGTTGGCAATGGGGGCTGCGCTTCTGCTGCGGAAGCAAGGGTTTGCCCTTCCCTACCACGCTTTAGCCGAGGGGTTAGCGACGGTGCAATGGCCTGGCCGCTTGGAGGTCGCCAGGGAAGCGCCCCTTATCATTTTGGATGGGGCCCATAATGGGGATTCGGCCCAGAAGCTCTATCGCTCCCTACAAGCAGAGTTTAGCTTCGAGCGCTTGCTCTTGGTCTTGGGAACCTCTAGTGATAAGGATGTGGCCGCGATAGTAACCTCCTTGGTTCCCCATGCCCAGACCTTGCTCCTTACGCATGCTGACCATCGGCGGGCCGAAGCTGATTTGCCTATGCTTGCTAACCTTGCGAGACCGTTCTTTGAAGGGAGCCAGCTTCTACTGACCAATGGGGTAGCTAATGCCCTTACCTTAGCCCAAGCTTTGGCAAGGCCTAATGACTTGATCTGTGTTACAGGTTCGCTCTTTGTCGTGGGGGAGGCCAGGGAAGCATTGGGCCTTGACTTCCCGACCCCCTAAGCAGGAGTAAGTTATTCAAACGCCGACCATCCTCCGCCCCACCCGTCGCCCGCGACTGCTTATCGCCCGTCGTTTAGGGTTCTTCCTTCTGCTCCTCCTTAGCAGCATCTTCCTAGCCTTTGTGCTGCGTAACTCCTTCCCTTCCCTTGCCAAATTGCCAAGGCAACTTAGCGCCTTGGCAAGCTTCTCGCTCCCTTCCCCTCCTGCTACTGCGACTTCCCTTCCCTCGCCGACCTCTACCCTTACCCCTTTACCTTCCCTTACCCCTTCTAACACCCCAACGCCCTCGTCAACCCCAACCCTTACTCCTTCCCCAACCTATTCCCCAACCCCTTCTAACACCAACCTTCCCCAGCCTTCCCCAACATTCATGTCTGTAGCTTTACCCCAACCTTCTTCAACGCTTTGGCTTGTCCCTTCGCCAACCCGTCCTCCACTGCCAACCTTTACCTTCACCCCTCGCCCAACCCTTGCTCCTCGCGCTTCTCCAGCCCCTTCTCCCCTAACCCTTCCTTCTCCTCGGCCTACTTCTATCCCTCCGCTGACCATCCCGATTCTGATGTATCACTATGTAAGGGTGGTCGATGCTCAGACTGACCCGTTAGGCTACCAGTTATCTGTGACTCCCAACCGCTTTGCAGCGCAGCTTACTTGGCTAAAGCAGCAGGGCTATCAACCTGTAACCATGGCTACCGTGGCCCGTTGTCTGCTAAGGGAAGAGCCTTGTCCGCCGCAAGCGATTGCCCTTACTTTTGATGACGGTTACGAAGATGCTTACTTGACTGCGCTCCCGCTCCTCCAGCAGGTCAACTTTGTAGCGACCTTCTACCTTGTCAACACCTTTATTGGGA
>DCSM01000100.1 GCA_002325605.1 Chloroflexaceae bacterium UBA1466 | reverse complement strand
ATTTTTACCCTAAGTGTTGACTTAGGCAAGCTCAGTCAACGATTTGAGGATTTTTATCCTAAGTGTTGACTTCGACAAGCTCAGTCAACGATGCACTGGTTAAGCGGAGAGGGAGGGAGGTTGAGCCTTCCGCGACCCCAAAATCGGACTAAGGATTCGGTGGCCCCGCCACGGCCAGGACATAGTTTTCAGTAGAAAGATATTTGCACGCAATCGCTTTAATCTCTTCCTTTGTAATGGCATTGATAATCTCAGGATAGCGCACAATATAGTCTAAACCAAGTCCAAAACTTTCAATTGCCAGTAGGGAGCTTGCAAGACCACCATTTGTCTCTAATCCCAGAACTGAAATCCCTGTCAAATAAGATTTAGTATCAGAGATTTCCTCGTCAGTCGGGCCTTCGCGTTTGAAAAGCTCAATTTCATGCAGAATAGCTTGAATAGCTCGCTCAATATTTTGCGGATTTACGCCCGCCATAGCCGTCCAGGGGCCAGCCCCTTTATCTGCTTCCAGCCCGCTAAAGACGTAATAAGCCATTCCTTGCTTTTGCCGCACGTTTTCACTTAGTCTTCCGCCCATTCCAATGCGCCCTAAAATCATATTGCCCACCAACGCAGGGTAATAATCGGGGGAATTACGGGCCAAACCGTGGACTGCCCAAAGAAGATCGGCTTGAACTTTCCCTTCCATTGGAATATCCTGACGGCTAATCGTCGTGAGAGGCGGTACAGGTGGTAATTCTTGCGTTACATACTGCGTCGTCGCTTGCCAAGAGCCAAAAATTTGCTCTAAGGTCGCAAGTGTGGCTTCGGGATCAAGATCGCCAACCAGCGCAATTGTGGTTAAAGCAGGATTATAAGTTTGGTGAAAAGCAACTAAATCAGCCCGCTCTAGCTTTTGGATAGTTTCAATTGTGCCGTAGGCTGGGCGACTATAAGGATGTTCAGCAGGATAAAGGACTTGCCGTACAGCCCGCACCACGCGCACTCGTGTTTCCTGCTCACTTTCGCGCAAACTCATAAGGAACTGGCCGCGCAGCTTTTCCAATTCTTTCTCTGGAAATATTGGCTGCATAAGCATTTCTGCGAGGATTTCTAAGACCAAATTGAAGTCTTCTTTGAGAGCTTTTGCGCCAAAACCTGTGCCATGCAGCCCCCCACTAGCACTTACACTACATCCGCGCTCTTCAGTTTGGCTGACAAGCTCCATAAAAGTGTGTTTTGCAGTCCCGCGAATCAACATTGCGGCTGTTAAAACCCCTAAACCTGCTTTTTCTGCTGGTTCATTCACTGCCCCAATCGCTATTTCACCCTGAATCGCTATGGTTGGGCTATTGGGATTCGGCAAAATAAGGGCTATCATTCCATTGGATAAGACATGTCTTCTGGCTGAAGCAATCCCGTGCCCCGAACAGATCGTTGTTTGCGCTGAAATGAGCATAAAAACCTCTTATCAATCGCTATTCAAAGCCTATCCAAGGCTGCTTTTCGTTGGAATAAAATGCCCAACCACCCGCCGCATCTCCGTAAGGTAGGTTTGAGCCACGCGCTGGACATCTTCAGGCTTAACCGCCGCTAATTCGTCAAAAAGAGTATCTACTCGCTTGAAACTTGCTAAAACTTCCCACGTACCCAACAAAAGAGCCTGATTGGTAACGCGCTCATAGCTATAAGCGATTTGGGCCCTAAGCTGTTTATCCACTTTCGCTAATTCTTCGACCTTAATGCCATCGTTTTGGATTTTTTCAATCTCGTGCAAAAGAGCAGTTTCAATTTCTGAAGCCTTATGCTCCGTGCGAACAAGCGCATCTAGCTCAAAAATAAAGGGGTCCCGCGAAGGACGATAGCTACTAACAGCATAATTCGCTAATTGGGTCTCGACCAGCGCCTGATAAAGTCGCGCACTGCGATTAGTTTGAGTCCCGCCGCCAGAGAAGGTCAGCGGTCTTGCGCCACTCAAAACAGCATCCAAAATCACGAGGGGCGCAAAATCGGCATGGCGGCAATCGGGCGCAAGATAGGCGATTTGCACGTGTTCGGCTGCGCCAGGCCGCCGAATCGTTACTCGTTTTTCGCCCTGCGGCTCAGGCTCAACCGCATAAAACGGCGGCAAAGGGAGACCTGGCGGCAAATCAGCAAAATAGTGTTCAACCTTTTGTAACACAGCATCCGTCTCGAAATCCCCTACCAAGACTAAGACTGCGTTGTTTGGCTTATAATAGGTTTGATAATGAAGATAAAGATCATCACGAGTAATGGCTAAAAGATCGCTTTTATAGCCAATCACAGGGTTATGATAGGGATGGGCAACAAATGCTGTCGCCACTACAGCTTCACTAAGCCAATTTTCAGGTTGATTTTCATAGCCTTCCAATTCAGAAATCACCACTGTTCGCTCGCGCTCGACCTCTTCGGGCAGAAAAAGCGCATTGACCATGCGATCTGACTCGATTTGCAGCCCCAATTCAAGGCGTTCGGCGGGCAAAGTTTCAAAGTAAGCGGTATAATCAAGCCACGTAAACCCATTAAAAGTGCCCCCATTGCGAGCAATTACGCGGTCAAGATAGCCTTTGGGAAAGGTCGGCGTGCCATTGAAAAGCATGTGTTCTACCCAATGGCTAATGCCCGTCAAACCACTGCGCTCGTTGCGGGAGCCGACGCGATACCAAACCCAGCAAGTCGCTATTGGCGCACTATGGGCCTCTTTTGTAAGCACCAATAAACCATTCGGCAAAGTATGCGAATGCACAGAATCTAGCGACATAGAATTTTATCCTTCAATGCTTTTGCTCTTGAAGCACAAGCTCACGGTTGTAAAACCCCTTCTGTCTTTCCCTCTACAGCGATAACGACCTCTTTCACCGTTGGAAACTGTTGAAGCGTCTTGGTAATCTGCTCCCGAATCAATTTTACGCGAGTTGAACCCCCCCCATAAGCTTGCATTTCTTTGGAAAAATCGGCGGTAGCTACGCCATTGACAATTTTAAGGTTTAACAGTTGCACCCGCGCTCCCCAAGCGGGCTTGCGGTTGGGAAAACTGAGAACCTCGGCGGGCGTAGGAAGGGCCGTCTTCACCTTTGCGGTAGCACCAGGCAAGGGAGGCGTGGGCCCCCAAAGGAGAGCATTCAGCGCCGCTGCACCGACCCGCTGGGTTTTAGGGATAAGCTGCTCTTCAGGTTGCACGGTCTCGCCCACCACCCAATAGACCTTAATTTTGGTTACTTCATCGCTTGACCCTAGAAGTAAGACTGACCGTTTGGCTAAAACACTACCTACTTCATTCTGAAGCTCAAGCGTTCCCGCTTCCATTTTAGTCTGGGAAGGATGATCTTTCTCCCAAGCAAGGTTCGCTGCCAGAAGTCCCCGCCCATCTTCTCCTGGCAGAAGGGTAAAGGTTCGGGCAAGCATTGCCCCATCCTTCAACCGCAACTGAGCCGTGACCTTTTGCCCTGCCTTTTCCACCCGCGCCAAAATATGAAGGGGGAGCGTTGTAACTTCTCCCTCCGCAGGGATTTCAATTCCCTCACTCGACGAATTGATTGACTTGGCAGGAGAAGGGGGCGTTATGCTGGGGAGCGAATTAGGAAGCAAAGAATTAGAAGTAGGCGAAGATGAGGTTTCTGGCGAAGATGAGGTTTCTTTAGTTTGGCCGCAGCCTAAGAGAAGGAGAAGCAAGAGAAAGAAGAGAAGCAGTTTAAGAAGAGAGAAGTTCTTTAGCATCCTTGACCTTCAATGACCTTCTGTTTTCTGCATGCTTATGCTTGAGCAAAGAAGTTAAGCTAAAGGGGAGCGACTAATTCAAAGGAGTCTAAAGTCGCTCCCCAAGGAGTAAGAAGCGTTACCTTTTAGGCTGGTTTCGCAGCCAAGGTCTGCTCTAAAATCTCAAAAGCTTCAGCAGCCGCAACTACTCCTGGCCCCCCAGCCATCATAATTCCGACCCCAATCGCTTCTACAACTTCCTCACGGGTTGCACCCGCTTGCACCGCCCCCATAATGTGGAAGGTCATACAACCTTCACACCGAACAGCAATGGCAATCCCGACGGCGATCAATTCCTTCATTTTCGCTTCAAGGGCCCCTTTTTCCAAGGCTCCTTTATGCAATTGCCCAATGCCGCCCATCGTTCCAGGGATTTCTTTCCCCATTTTCCCCATCATGCCGCGAATGTAATTGAAATGCTCAGCGTAATTACGGGCCATTGTGTCTTGTTACTTTCTAGCTAAAAGGTAAAGAACCTTCAAAAAGCACAGCGGAATCCTAGCCATATTCTACCACAAATACGAAAAGTTGCAAATTAGGATTTTACCGCGAAACAAAGGGGTTAGCGCGCAGCCAAAAACGCCATGGTGTAATTTGGTCTGCGAGGTCCGCATAGCCAATACCTATACGAGGGCCCGTTTGAATCGCTTCAGCGGGAAAGGGAAAACCTTCTTCTAGCCACAAACCTTCCCCACGAGTTAGATCAAAAGCATTGAAAGTCTTGTCAAGAGCCAAAGCTTGCGTTAAACGCGCTGGCCCATTCGTAAGTTCTCGATCTTGCAAAACCTTCCCGCGCTTTGAAGTCCGCAAAGTTCGCATCTTGTCTTGCCCTTCCAATGGCTCAAGGGCCCTAAGTAAGACGGCAGCGGGAAACCCTTCCCGCTCCGTGACAAGGTTCAGCATCCAGTGCATCCCGTAGATGTAGTAAAGGTAGGTCTGCCCTGGAGGGCCAAACATAGGGGCATTACGCTTCGTGCGCCCCCGCCTGGCATGACAAGCAGTATCGTTTTGGCCGATATAAGCTTCAGCTTCAACAATCATGCCCCGTAACTGGAACCCTTCCAATTCGCGGACTAAAACCTTCCCCAAAAGTTCATGGGCTACGGTAGAAGTATCACGGGCAAAAAAAGTGAGCGGGAGAACCTTCATTGAAAATCCGCTAACCGCTGGGCAATGGTCTGCAAAATAAGCTCGTCTTTTTCTGTAACCCCAAGGTCAACAAGAGCTTGGGCAATTGAGGGAATGAAGGGGGAGAAGCAAAGTTCTTTACCATGCACTTCTTTTTGTTTGAAGGGAAGGGGTAAAAAAGTTTCTTCCAAAGACCAAAGGGGTTCTGGGCGAAAGCGCGTGATCTTATCCCAGCGATAAACTTGCGCTAGGAAACGGATGTAACCTAAAGCAGCTTGGTCAAGGTTATGGTTTTGAGCAACATAGTTTCGGGCTTGCTTCCCAAGCTCCTTGGCAAGCGAAGGATACTTGGTCAGAACATCGCAATAAGTAGCAATAAGCTCACTTTCAGTTGCGTCAAGGTCAACTTGAGCAGCAACGTTGGGGGGAAGCTCCGTAAAGGCCCCCGTTGCACTGACTAAGGTCGGGCAGCCAGCCCCAAGGAGGCGCAGAAGGCTGGCACTGGTCTCCCCCGCCGTGGGGTGGCGCAAATTTAGGCAAATATCGGCGGCGGCTATATAGCTTTCAAAGACGGGCCGGGTTACATAGCCCGTCATTTGCACAACCTTTTCTAGCCCCATCCGCGCTATCAAACCCTTTGCATCGTAGTTTGGCGAGACGCTTCCCACTAAAATATAGCGTAAGTTGGGCCAGTTCGCCTGCAATTGAGCAATTGCTCGCAATGTTGGATCTAACCTTTTGTAGGCATTGATGTGACCAAAACTTGCTAAAACGAGAGCATCTTGCGGTAAATCTAAAATTTCGCGGGCTAAATGGCGATCCAAAAGGGGGGATAATGGTACACCCATTGGAATAACTGCATTAGGAATATCTGGCCGCATGCTGCTGATTTGGCGCTGTACATACTGACTATGAACGATAAGGGCCTTGGCCGCCGCGACTACGGTTTCGCAGCAAGGGAAATCAAAAGCGCTATTTGTGAAGCGTCCTCGGATCATTAGCTGGGCAGTATGATTCCCTGCCTCGCCATAGCGTTCTTTCATCTCTTGGACATAACTTTGTACATTATGATGCACATTTGCTGCGTACCAAAGTATAAAATGATGCAGGACAAAATCGTGGAGAACGACCACGCCTGGTACTTGTTGGGCCGTGCGCCAGATCCCCGCATGAGCGGGGCTATTGCCCATGTGATAAAGGATGGCATCAAAGGGCCGCTGCTTCTGGTCGCTGGGCAAACGGTTAAGGGAGCGAAGCTCAAGGCTTTGGGAGAGGAAAGGGTTGCTTGGCTTTAGACCTTCCTCAAGGTAAAGGGTAAGGTCGGCATACTGCCCTAAGTAGGGGAGTAGTTCTTCGCTATAATCTGAGATACCCGTGGGTGCAGGGTTGATGGGTGAACAATAGGCAATGCGTGGGATTTTCATGTTAAGGGTCTACTTCCTCTACTTTTAATTCTTCAAAATGAAAGAGGTTATTTCCTTCGCCCGCTCCCTCAGCGATCCCGCCCGTCGCGGTAGCAAGATTCCAACTATCTACCAAAAGGTAAAGGTCCCTTGTCCCTTCAGCAAACCAACCAGGCCAAAAGGATTGCGTCAGGTCATAGTTTGCGCTTTGTGAAGTAAGGGTAAGACTTGCGCCTGGAGCAAGAGAAGTTGTGATTTGCCAAGCGATGCCAAAGCATGTTTTTGGCCCACAAACCTTATCCCAACGCTTGTTCACGCTTGGGATTTCAGAAGGGTCGAGATAAAGGTCGGCCCAAAAACCATTGGTAGTAGCTACAGTTCCAAGATTTGTAATCACAACTGTAAACGTAATTGGCTCCCTGGCCTGATAAAGCTGCTTCTTTGGCTCAATGGTAAAGCTTCCAATCAGATCAGGTTGACCCCTTTCCTCCGTTGCGCCACTTTCATTTGCCCCTTTGAAAACAAAGGGTAAGTATTGAGCAGATAAGGTTTCAGTTTCAACTTGCGGTTTAGGCTGAAAGGTAGGGGAAAGCGTTGGAAAGGGGCTTGCGGTAGAAGAAGGGGAAGACGAAGGAGAAGAGGTTGGGGAATGAGTTACTTTAGGTTTGTTAATTGGACTTGGCAAAATCGTTTCTGCTGTAGGAAGAGAAGTAGCTGTCAAGGTTGCCAAGGGAAGGTCAGAAGGTTCTGGCAAAACCGTTTCTTCAGGAGGAAGAGGAAAATCATCTGTCAAGGTTGCCAAGGGAAGGTCAGAAGGTTCTGGAGAAACGGTTTCTTCAGGAGGAAGAGGAAGATCATCTGTCAAGGTTGCTAAGGGAAGATCAGAAGGTTCTGGCAAAATCGTTTCTTCAGGAGGAAGATAAGTCTTAGTCGGTGAAATTTGCACAGTTGTGGTAAGCTTATTGGCAAGAATCGCGGTTGGGGTATCTAAGGATAGTGGTGAAGGAGTAAAAGGTGCAGAAGGTTGCGTAATTTTAGGCAAAGGATCTGAAGTATTAGTCGCAGAAGGAGTAAAGGTTGGGGTAGAAGTAGAGGTCGGGGTATCAGAAGGGGTAGCAGTTGCAGTGTTAGTGGGGGTCGGGGTAGCAGTAGGCGCAGGGATAATCGTAATTTCAAAAACCTGCGCGGCTGAAGTATTCTTTCCCCCATCTGCTATCCCGCCATCATCATTCAACACTACCGTTACCTTGGCCGTTCCGCTTACGTTCGCTTTGGGAGTGTACGTTAGCTTCCCCGCAGCATCAAGCGCAGGCTGGTCAGCAAACAACTCACTCTTATCATTTGTAACCTCAAAGGTCAAGGTCTGGTTTGCTTCGTCGGGAGGGCCAGGCGAAATAGCTGTGGCCCATTTCTCAATCTCCTGGGTTTCTGCATTCTCATCAACTTCTTGATCACTTCCCTTCGAAAAGGAAGGCGCATCATTGATGGAAGCAATTGTGATATTCATCAAACCCGCATTTGCCGCAAAGTCTGTCCCATCGCTCCCATTCCA
>DCSM01000173.1:3287-10034 GCA_002325605.1 Chloroflexaceae bacterium UBA1466 | reverse complement strand
ATACTAGCGTAGCCCGTTTTGGCCATCAGGGGCGTGCCCCCGAAGGAGCGGATTGCATCGGCTAAAACCGTGCTACACATGACATCAAAAACAACGGGGCCAGGGCGTTGGGCCAGCAAATATTGCGCTAAAACGATCAAATAGCGGTCTGCCCAAACAATAGCTCCCGTCTCGTCGACCACGCCCAGCCGATCTCCGTCGCCATCGAGGGCCAAACCTAAATCAGCTTTGTGAGCGCAGACCATTTGTTGCAAGGCCGTCAGATTTTTAGCCTTGAGCGGGTCAGGATGATGATGCGGAAAATGACCGTCTGGCTCAATATAAAGGGGGATAACTTCGGCTCCCAGCGCGGTCAAGGTTTGCACGGCCAGCGGCCCAGCCACACCATTTCCCCCATCAATGACCACGCGAGGAGGTCGCGCTAAAGTCGGGGGAAGTTTGAGGATGTTGCTCACACTTTGCCCATAGGCTGTGGCTACTTCGGCTTGAAAGAGCGTCCCGCAGCCTTGAGCAAATTTGCCGCTATTAGCCAGCCAAGCCATCTCCTGAATCGTGCTACTGGTGAAGGCGGCACTCCCAAAAATCGGATGGGCCCAACGCAATTTGAGACCATTGTATTCGGGCGGATTGTGGCTGGCCGAAATCACCGCACCCCCATCGGCCCGCAAATATTCGACTGCAAAATACATTAGCGGCGTGGGAACTTGCCCAATATCAATCACATCGCAGCCCGTCTTGCGTAAACCAGCGATAAAAGCGGCTTGGAAAAGTGGTGAACTCAAGCGAGCATCGCGCCCAATAACCAAACGCTGGGCCCCCCGACTGCGAAAAAGCGTGCCCGCAGCTTGCCCCAGCGTCCGTAAAGATTCTTCCGTCAAATCGCTTCCGACAAACCCCCGGATGTCGTAGGCCCGAAAAATCGTTGGATTAACGCCCTGCACCATGAAGTTGCAACCCTTTAGCTATGGCTTTGGAAGCCCTCCGCAGCCTCGCTTCCAAACGACCAGAATTGAAATGTAGAGATAGCATAGCACCCTTAAACTTTTTTGGCAAGATTAGGCTCCCAGAACAGGAGCCAGCCCAAAATATTTGCAAATTTAGGTAAATGTGTTATCATTAAGCAGATGCTCTTCCTCTTTTGCAAACGCATGCAACTTTAGAAAAAGCCCCTTCCTTTTGAAGAATTGAAGAGCATTAAGCAAAATGTTACATTGACTGAGAGTTTCGCTCTCAGTTCTTTTGTAAGTAATTAGGATGTAAAAACTACTCGTAACTGCGATTTGGCGCTGCCTTGCCCCCCCCTCAACAGTCAATTCACCATTCCAAAGCCTGATTTTCTATTTGATCCACGAGGTTTGGGGAAAAAAACAAAGATAAAGGTGTTGCAGGAATGACCGAAAAGCCAGTCTATCTTACCCGTGATGGGCGCGTAAAACTTGAGGCCGAATTAGCTGAATTAGTAAGCGGTGGCCGCAAAGAAGTCGCTGAACGGATCAGAGCTGCCAAAGAATTGGGCGACATTTCAGAAAGTGGCGAATATGAAGATGCCAAAAATTCCCAAGCGCTTTTGGAAGGTCGGATTCGAGAAATTAACAATATCCTTTCGCGGGCTGTGATCATTGACGAGGAACAAGCCGCCAATGAAACCCGCGAAGTCCGCATCGGTTCATCGGTAACAGTCCGTTTTGAAGAAGATAACAAAGAAGAAACATGGACAATTGTCGGAAGTGCCGAAGCTTCCCCGCGCCAAGGTCGAATCTCAAATGAATCACCAATTGGGTCCGAGCTTTTGGGCAAAAAACCACGCCAGAAAGTTATGGTCAAAACTCCTTCGGGCATTATCAAACTGACGATAGTTAAGATTCGCTAAGTTCTTTGCTCTTTAAGGCATCTTCTCGTCAGTTTCCTCCCCCAAGAAAATAGGAGAAATTTGCTCTTTGTTTCTTAACCTTAGTAGTAGTAATTTTGTGGTGAAATGGAATTAAACGACCTCCAGGCTCAAAGACTAACGAAATTGGAACGGCTGCGGGCCAAAGGAATCAATCCCTTTCCCGCTCGCAGCAATCGGACTCACACCATCGCTGCGGCTCTGACGGCCTTTGAAACCTTGGCCGCGACGGGTGAGCTTGTTACCCTCGCAGGCCGCATTATTGGCGCTCGGCGCGTAATGGGCAAACTGGCCTTTACTCATATTGCCGACGATCAGGGAAGTATTCAACTTTGGCTGAGTCGGGGGGAAATTGGGGACGAGCTTTTTACCCATTTCCGCGATGACCTTGATACCTTTGATATTGTGCAGGTCAGTGGTTCCCTCCGCCGAACTCAGAAGGGGGAAATTTCGCTCTTCGTTAAGCACTTGCACGTTTTGACCAAAGCTCTCAACCCTCCGCCTGAGAAGTGGGAAGGGTTGAAGGATGTTGAAGGACGTTTGCGCCAGCGTTACCTTGACCTTCTGGTCAATGAAGAACGGCGGGACATCTTTCGGCTTAGGGCCAAAGCTCTGATTGCAATGCGGCGCTTCTTGGATGAGCGAGACTTTGTGGAAGTTGAAACGCCTATTTTGCAACCGCTCTACGGGGGCGCAGCAGCCCGACCCTTCACGACCCATCACAACCAACTGCATCAAGACCTCTACTTGCGGATTGCCACCGAACTTTATCTCAAGCGTCTGATTGTAGGGGGTTTTAGTGGGGTCTATGAGATTGGGAAGGATTTTCGCAATGAAGGGGTAGACCGGAGCCATAACACTGAGTTCACGATGATGGAGTGTTATCAAGCCTACGCGGACTACCGTGATATGATGCTCCTGACCGAGCAGATGGTACGCTTTATTGCTCAGGAAGCGACGGGAAGTACGGTTGTTACTTATCAAGATCAAGCCATTGACTTTGGGCCAGATTGGGCCCGAATTTCGCTGGTTGAAGCCTTGAAAGAAGCGACGGGCCTTGATGTTTTAGCCCTTCCCGATCTGGCTACTTTGTGGGAAGCAACTTTGGCTGCGGGACTCAAGAAGGTCGAGCGAAAAACAACTTGGGCCAAGCAAGTTGATGAACTTTTCAGCACCTTCATCGTACCAAACTTGATTCAGCCGACCTTTGTACTTGATTATCCCGTTGAACTTTCCCCTTTAGCCAAACGTAAAGCAGAAGACCCTCAGTTGACTGAACGCTTTGAAGTCTACGTGGGGGGGATGGAATTAGCCAATGCTTTTAGCGAACTCAACGACCCTCTTGATCAGGAGCAACGCTTTTTGGAACAAGGTCGAGCTTTAGCGGCAGGCGACGATGAAGCTCATCAGATGGACGCAGATTACCTCAACGCTCTGATGTATGGAATGCCCCCCACGGGTGGGTTAGGCATTGGATTTGATCGACTGGTAATGATCTTGACCAATCAACCAACCATTCGTGAGGTTATTCTCTTTCCCCATTTGCGGGCGAGGGAAGAAGGTTAGCTTGAATGGCTGTTTTTTTGCTCAATGGAATTGATACTTACTTTGGGGCCCAAGTTGCCCAAGTTTTAAGTAACCAAGCGGGCGTAGACCTGATCGGGTTAGGAAGGTCGGCCCCCATTGCTTCAGTCGGGCAGACGACGGTTCTTACGGGAGAGTTTTCGGGGCCCCAACTCGCGCAGGTCTTGCAGGAAAAGCGAGTCGAGACGGTCATCCACCTTGCGATGGCGGGGGAGGAGCAATCTAATGCAGACTCCGAAGCTACTTTGCAACAGAACGTCTTAGGAAGTATGCTTTTGTTAGGGGCTTGTCTCGCCGCAAAGGTCAAACGGGTTATAATTCGCAGTAGTACCCTTATCTACGGAGCAAGCGTAACTAATCCTGTCTTTATTCCTGAGAAACAAGTGCGATCTTGCTCCTTAAAGCCAGGTCTGATCCGTGAATATGCTGATCTGGATACCTTTGCCACAAACTTTGTTCTCAAGCATCCCCAAATTGAGCTTGTGTTGCTGCGCTGTGCAAGTTTAGTTGGGGAAAAGATTTCTTCGCCCCTTACCCGCTACCTTACACAACGTCGCCCACGCTTTTTGTTGGGCTTTAACCCGCGCATTCAAATTTTGCACCCCGAAGATGCTGCTAAGGCCTTTGCTTTGGCGGCAACTAGCAAGAAGGTCAGTGGGGCCTTTAACCTTGTGGCTGATCAACCTGTTCTTTTGAAGCAGGCTATTCGGTTGGCAGGAAACCTTCCCTTCCCGCTCCCTTCTTCCTTGCTGGCCACTGCGAACATCTTAGGGCAACGCCGTGCTGTTTTGGGCCATTGGCCCTTTGAACAAGCCTTCCTGCGCTATAGTTGCATTGCTGATTCCCAAAAGGCCCAGCGCGAATTGGGCTGGCAAGCAACCCATTCGGCCACCGCCATCCTCCGCACCTTGGGGAGCAGTAAAGCTTCCCTGCTCAATTCTTGAAGGAGACCCAATGGAAGACCTTTCTAAACTCGTTGCTTTTTACCAACTCCGCGAAACCCAGGATTTTATCTTGCGCCGTATAAAGGGTGAGTATCAAACCGACCCTTATGGTCTTGACCCTGAGATCATTGAGCTTATGCGCCCCTTGCTTCATTTCTTTTATCGAACTTACTGGCGCGTAAAGGTAGAAGGGTTAGAGCATGTTCCCGCAACGGGGAGGGGCTTGCTAGTTGCGAACCATAGTGGGGTTTTGCCGTGGGATGGGGCTATGATCGCCACGGCAATTGCTGAAGATCACCCTGCAAAGCGGGTGATGCGAAATACCTTTTTGCACTGGTTTAGCGAATTGCCCTTTGTGTCGCCTCTTTTCGTTTCTTTGGGATGCATCCCTGGCTTGCCCGAAAATGCCATCCGCTTGCTAGAGGAAGATCAGCTTGTCTGCTCCTTCCCTGAAGGAGTAAAAGGGGTTGGGAAGCTCTATAAGGATCGCTATCAATTAGCGCGGTTTGGGCGGGGCGGGTTTGTGCAAGTAGCTTTGAAAACTGGCGCACCCCTTATCCCTGTAGCTGTGGTGGGGGCCGAAGAAACTTATCCTATGCTGGCCAATGCCAAGCCTCTTGCGCGGCTTCTCAAGCTACCCTACTTCCCAATTACACCGTTCTTTCCCTTGCTGGGGCCATTGGGAACTATTCCTGTCCCTTCACGCTGGAAGATTACTTTCTGTCCTCCCATTCCAACTGCTACTTATGGCCCTGCCGCCGCCGATGATCCCCTCATTGTCTTTGAGTTGGCCGAGAAGGTTCGCTCGACCATTCAAGCTACCCTTAATCAACGCCCCAAAACTCGTTGGCCCTTCTAAAAACTAATAAAACTTGAGGAAACAAGGGCGACCTTTGGGCTTGAAAAGCCCAAAGGTCGCCTTAATTTCACAGAGAGGAAAAATCCTGCTATTCTCCTTTCCTCTTTTCCTCTTCCATCTCGCGCCCAAAGGCCTGGCGATAAGCGGGAGCATAAGGTTCGAGAGCCTCATAGACGTGGTAAGGTACAATCTTTCCTTCATGGGTCGGAAAGTTCTGGCGGAGATACTGGAGGTTGCGAAGAAGCTTCATCTCAATAATCGAGCGGGCAAACTCTAAACCTTTCGCTCCCTTCCACCGCTGAAGGAAAGCAACGAACTTCCGAATCAGGGCCGGCGGGCGGCCAGGCTTTTTGGCCAACATCCCGACATAGCGCGAAACTCCCTCCCGCCGATTCCCCCCGACGGTCAAGGGGGTAAACTCCAGGTCAGGCTTTATAAGGTTAAAGAGTTCGGCCCCAAGTGTCGTTCTGACCATTAGCCATTGCCAGCCAAAGGGTGCGCCCATATAGCCAATTGTCAAATCCGCCAACGCATTGGGATAATCAAAGCAAGCCAAACAAGAAGGGGGGAAAATATCACCAATTTTGTCCATTGGGAAGTCTACGAAATTGACCTTCTCAACCTTCCCGTCTTCGTGGCGCATCCACAAACGAAAATCCTGCATAAACTCTTGATGCACAATCGTTGCTGGAGAACGAGATATAATCTTCAAAAAGCGCAATTGATCGGGATAAGCGACGTTGTCACTACAGGGAATCCCGATGACGTAGAGTTTTGTAAAATCTAACCTTGGTTCTAAGGCCCGCAACATCTGGACTTGACAACCCGTCCCGATGAAGGCCAGGCGCTTTAGCCCCAACGCTTGGGCTTCATCCAGCAAACTTAGGCCGGGGCTAATGCAAGGTTTATTTCCCGCGCTGGCCCGTACTTCCTCTGGCGTGCGGGCGAGGAAGGGTTGGGGCGCAAAGCGGGTTCCTGGGACGGCCCGTGTCGTAAGCACGCCCTCTACCAAACCCTGCTCCAGAAGTTTAGCCCCCAACGTAGTTACAATTCCCGTCCATTGAGCATTTGAAGGTGGCTTAGGAATGCGGGCTGCATACATTTCCCGATAGATGCCAAACAGAAGCTCATCCCCTGGCTGGCGAGTCCGCCCATGGAGCCTAAGCTCAACTTCGGCGACGTGATTCTGGACAAAGGTACAGCTTTGGGCCATTAAGGGGCGCAGGGAACTGCCACACAGCCCACAATCACTACAGATTTTAGGGCGGCCTTTGAGCCGCTCATCTAGTTCCAACAAAGTACTTTCTGCTGAAGGTTTAGAAAGAACTTCTGGCATACTTTATCTCCCTTTGGTCAAAAACTCAGGTAAAAAGAGGCCACCTTTAGCAGTCAGTCCCAAAGCCTAACTCTAAAGGTGGCCTTAGTCAAAATTATTTACGGAGTCGAAGTTGGGCCACAGCTAAAGCTGTGGA
>DCSM01000173.1:0-3151 GCA_002325605.1 Chloroflexaceae bacterium UBA1466 | reverse complement strand
TCGGCTTGGAGATGGTTCTGAAAAAGAGACATGCTTGGCTGGTTAAGAAAGCAAGGTTAAGTTTCCATTGGGGCCCGTCGCCGAAAGATCGAAGAAAAGATGTCAACCGCAAACCCACAACTGGTACAAGAATTATCTTGCAGCCCCGCGAGGCGCGTTACCCCATTTTCCCTTGTGATTAGCGTCGCTTGACAATTAGGGCAAAGGGTGGGTTGATCCGGCTCTGGGCCATAGACAAATTGTAAGTTATTTTCGTGCCCCAACCGCCGGGACCTCGCCACCGCCGCCGCCGTTTCGGCCCCCGCGTCCCCCGCCAACACATGCCAAGGAGTTTGCGGCCCTAAAGTGTCCCTAATCCACGAAACCAATTCGCGCACTTGTTTGGGATCATCATTTACCCCCCGATGCATGCGGGTTAGCACTTCAACATGACAATGCCAACGTTGTTTGACATCACCCATAACTTCTAAAATCTTGCGCCATTCTGGAACCCCGGCCAGGCGGGCATAGGCTGTATCCCCAAACCCCCGTAAATCGAGGCAAACCCCATCCAGATAGGGGCCAAAACTTTCCAGGGTTTCGGGCGTGAGGTAGCCTGAAGTACAGATCGCCGTGAAACGGCTGGCCGCCCGTGAGTTGCGTAAAACATCCAGGGCATATTCTTGGGCCACAGCTGGCTCGCTATACGTCCAGACCACCCCTCGGCACAATTGTTTGAGCGCAAAGGAGGCCACCCGACTCGCTTCCAATTCGCGGCGATCTGCGGGCGTTTTGGGGAGCCGAGCATAGGCCCCGCGTTGTTGATCGGCAGGAAAAGCGTAGCCCCAACTTCCCACAGCGAGAACCATTGAATCGGGAAAAAAATGCCAGAGCCGCAGTTCTTCAACGGGCCCGACCAGCGCGGCGCTTATCAGGCTGTGATTCAACGCAACGATGCCTTTGGTGCTCCCAACGCGCACCAGGCAGCGCCCCGTTTCGCCTGGCTGAAGCCGACAGCGCCATTGACAAGCATTGCACTGAAAGGCCCCCTCGCCCGTTACGGTTATGAGCTGTGCAAGTTGCATGAGTAACATGCCTCCCTAAATTAGCTTTTTGCTAACCTATCAGTTATAATAGCTCTTAGGCGCTGGGGCCAAACCCCCCCCCGCCGAAAATTACTCTCAGCCCTGTTTAACAGGTTAGTTGTCTTTTTATTAAAAGAAAGTGTCTTACTTGAGATGGATAATTCAAACCCGCAATATCCCTTTAATCTCGATCCCCATTCAACACCCCCAATGAGTTCTCCTTCGCCGAAAGAAGGCTGGCGTTCAATTCCTCCTGATGATTCGACAGGGCTTTCGCTAGTCATTGTTCGCAATGCTGTCAGAGAATTAGTCGAAACAGCAGTTTACATTCTGTTAGTTTTCGTGATTGTGCGAAGTATGGTGCAAAACTTTAAGATCGAAGGCTCAAGTATGGAGCCAAGTTTGCATACGGGACAATACATTTTGGTCAACAAATTGATCTATTTTCACTTTGACGCTGCCGCCCCATTGCACCTAATGCCGGGCTACAATGCCCAAAACCTCATGCCCCAAATCACTTACCCTCTTCTTTCGCCCAAACGCGGCGATATTGTTGTCTTTGAATATCCCAATGACCCTAAAAAGGACTATATCAAGCGGGTGATCGGTTTGCCAGGCGAAAAATTAACAATTAACGAAGGCTCTGTCAGTATCAATGGGAAAAAAATTGAAGAACCTTATCTCAGCCCAAATGAGCAAACTTACTGCAACACAGAAAAATGTAATGCAGGAAGGGAAGTAGTTATTCCCCCAAATAAGCTTTTTGTCATGGGCGACAACCGAGGAAACAGTAGCGATTCCCGCGAATGGGGAATGCTTCCCTTTGACAACATTATTGGGCAGGCTTGGCTTCTCTACTTTCCCCTGGACAAAATTGGCCCCGTTTTGCCTCCAACCTACGCCATTGACCAATAGGCCTTGATTATACCACTAATAGCAGGCTAGACCGTTAGCGGAGTTCCTGTGGCAAGTTGAACAAGCAAAGTGGTCATTAGACCGTTGCTTACCGTGAATTTTGCTTGGTCAGCGAGCATTTCTTCTGCTTTTTGAATGAATTGTCCTGCACAAAGTTCAGCCCCACAATGCTGAATGAGCTTTTTCACATTTTGGGGCGTGGTTTCCAGATGAAATTGCAGCCCAACAACTCGCTCTTGCTCATTTTGCTCTCCCTGATAAACAAAACCCTGGGTTTCGCATGCCTCACTGCGAGCAAGATGAATACTCTTTGGTGGTAAAGCGAATCTATCTCCATGCCAATGAAAAGCCATTATTTCTGCGGGCAAACAAGCTGCAATTGCTGATTTTCTGGCTTGCGTTGACTTTGTAACAGGAAACCAACCAATTTCTTTCTGTGGATTACGATCTATTTTTGCGCCTAAAACTGCTGCAATTAGTTGGGCCCCTAAACAAATCCCCAACACAACTTTATTTTCAGCTATGGCCTGGCTAATAAATTGCTTTTCTGGTTCAAGCCAGGGATAGCGATCTTCTTCATAGACGTTCATTGGCCCCCCCAGCACGATAAGCCAATCTATTTCCTGGCTGTTGGCTGGGGGAAGTTCGCCTTTGTAAAAGTGCGTTGAAGTTAAATGATGACCAGCTTCTTTTGCCCAAGGCTCTATAATGCCTAAATCTTCAAAGGGAACATGTTGAAAATAGTGAAGGTTGAGCTTTTTCATCTTTTTGTCTTTATAATTCAGGGGGAGCGAATCAAATTAAGATTCGGGTAGGGCCAAAGTCAGTAGTGGTGAAGCTTAGATTCCAGGATTCCAGGAGTCCAAAGGCTTTAGCCTTTGGGGGCCAATGGCTAAAGCCATCGGATTCCTGTTGCCAAAAAGACCCCAAAAGTTCACTACCCTTCCAGGACTACCAAGATTCGCTCCCGTTGAAATTTGCTATCCTGCACTCGAATCTACAATGATTTCTCGCTCATTCAGGGGTTGTAAAGGACGATTGTCGTGGTCAAAAATCGCCTGAAACGCTTTGATCTGAGCCGCAGAGGCTTCAATCGGTTTCGTTATGACCAGCCAATTTACTCCTTCGGTACACGGTGGTGTGGTCAAAGAACCTGTATAACGATAGGTCAA
>DCSM01000062.1 GCA_002325605.1 Chloroflexaceae bacterium UBA1466 | reverse complement strand
AGCCGTGGCCCAACAGCTAAAGCTGTTGCCTCCGAAGATGGTTTCAGAATAGCGGTCACTGGCCCTGGCGACCTTTGCGGCCACCCTAGGAATCCACGGCTTTAGCCGTGGCCCAACAGCTAAAGCTGTTGACTCCGAAGAATCCACGGCTTTAGCCGTGGCCCAACAGCTAAAGCTGTTGACTCCTAAGATGGTTTCAGAGATGGGATGGAAAGGGCGAAAAATAAGACCTTTGTGGCCTGCGAACCACAAAGGTCTAAACTAGGAGGTCAATCTGTTGCTGCTTATTTCTTGCGCCGCTGTTGTTCTTCGGCCATCTTCTCTTCGCGCTCGCGCCGCCGCAGGAGCGTAAAGCCTTCAATCATCGTGCGTAAGGCTTCCCGATCATCGGCGGTGAGTTCCGAGAGATGATCAACAATCATCGCCAAACTGGGTACGGTCTGCACCAACATCGCGGCTTTGCTTTGCGGGGTCACCACCGCATCATCCAAGACATAGCCACAAGCTTCAATCAACTCGCGCAGGGGCATACTCAAGGCGTTGGCCAGCTTCTCCAGGGTCACCAGGCTGGGCACAGCCGTGGTGCTATGGCGAATCTTGGCTAACGACGAGCGCGAAACCCCCGATTCATTGGCTAAATCATCCCACGACCACCCTTTTACTTTGCGCCGCTTCTCTAAAAGTTCAACAATCCCAGAAGCAGGTCTTCGTTTTTGGCGTTCAGTCCGGCCATTTTCTTCAGCTTTTTCAACTGTCATTACAGCTAAACTCCATTTTTCTATTCGGTTCCAAGTCCTAACATACTTCTTGTATCATAACACGAAAGGGCCTTTTTAGTCAATTATGCGCTGTGGCCCCCGCCGCGCCCAGCACTTGGGCTTGTTTGACGGCGTAGGCCGCCCGCCCAAGCGGAACGAGAAAGAAGCCCGTTTGCCCATTCCAAGCCAACATTCCGCGCTCCGTCAGGGTGCAGACATAACCATCCTTACGACTCGAATCTACCAGCGGATGCGGTTGTTTGTGCAGAACATTCGCTTGCAACTGCGCCGTTGAGAGCCAGAACTCGCCCGTCAGCGGTTGCCCAAACGCTGTAAAGAATTGCTCCAGCGAGCCGAATTGGTCAACCACCCAGCTTTGCTGCCCCGCAACTAACGGCTGCTTCTGAGCCAGCCCTTCCTCCTTTAGCAGCCCCTCGCGCATCAATTCCGCCGCTACCTGCCGCCCTAGCGGGACGAGCGTCGGCTCCCCAGCCCCTTCCCTTTCATATTGCACGTATTCCCCAAACAAAGCTACGGTCCCCGTCAACCCTTCTGAGACCTTCAGCGGGAGAGCTATCACTTTCCCCCACGTCCCATACGCTTTCCCCCAGACTTCCCGCGCCTTTCGCAGATAAAGCCCGCCTAAAGGTGTATCAACGTAGGGCTTGCCAAGCTGCTCTAGCTGGAAGCTTTGATGAGCTTGCAACGAAGCCGTCTGCCGACTGGCTACCACCACTCGATTATAACCCCGAATCTTATACGCTAAGTCCTCAAGGGTCATCGCAAAGGGGAAACGGGTTATCCCATCCAAGATGATGATACGGTTGGGAAGATTGGGGTCAACGACTCCTGCTACCACGTGATAGAGGTAGGGAATCTCCACCCGCTCCCCCGTCTCAGGGACTGTAACAGTACGGGACCGAAAGCCATAATCACGGTTATTAGAGTAGATGTAGAGCGCCGCAAAGGTCTTGTCAGGGTCAGCCGCTAACCGCTCGTAGATCGCTTTAACAAAGGCAAGGTCTGGTTCACCTGGCGGCGTAGCCATCGAGACCGCATTATAGCCATTCGCCTCATAGAAGCCGACAAACGCTTCAGGGGCCGTCCCGATATTGTCCATTGTAGCTTGGAGGTCAGAGCCATTAGGGCCTAGTACGGAATAGAAACCCTCCTTAAATTCGCGGGGGCTTTGGGGAATGAACTCCCGCGCCCGCCGATAGGCCCAAGCTCCATCGCCCCCCGTATTCTGGACCCCATTCGCTACCGCGATGTAATCGCAATTGCTGTCCTCGCCCTGGGGCATAATCTGATAGGCCCGACTGCCCGTGTAGCGCGTCGGCAGGTGGATGTCCCCATAGAGAAAGTGGCGCAGCCACTCCGGAGATGTACGGGCAGCCGCAGGAGCCGCTTGCCATAAGAGCATTGAACAAGCCAGCATCACGAGCGCAAGCCCAGCTTGCAAACGACGGAATTGAAAAGACCAGCGCATACAAAGACTTCCTTTTGGGCAAATGGACATTAGCAACGTGATGGCTAGTTTAGCAGAACTTACCTGTTTGTGCAAACTGGGACTTGGAAGGGTTGAAGCCGTTGAATCCGCTTTAAGAAGAAGCCAAGTGCCTGCCTGTCAGTGACAGGCAAGATGCCTGTCTTACGCCTTTTTGCTGCTGGCGGAGCACGGGCTTCCAGCCTGCGAGCGACAAGCAAGATGCCTGTCTTACGTCTTTTTGCCGCTGGCGTAGCGCGGGCTTCCAGCCTGCGAAACTAAAACTGCCTGCGCCCATTGCTAAAGATACAAGCTTATTTGGTCTATCCTCTTTGCGACTTCTAGGATATAATAGCGGCAACAGAGAGGCTATTGAGGCCTCAAGTGTAAGGAGTCTTAGGCATGGATTCTCAAACACGGGTCGGTTGGAAGTTCACGGTTCGCCGAGCGGCAGTGCTGCTCATGCTGGTTTTGGTCGCGCTCAGTGGGGTTCTTGGGGGGCTGCCTGCGCCCGCTGCCGCCCAAACCCCTAGCACGACCAGTCTTTCCTATCAGGGGCAAGTCTTCAATAATGGCGCTCGCTTTACCGCGACTTGCAGTTTTCAGTTCGCACTCTACGATGCTGCTACGGGCGGCAATGCCGTTGGCCCAACCCAGACCGTAGACAATGTCAGCGTTCGGGACAGCTACTTTAGCTTGCAACTTGACTTTGGGGCCTCGCCCTTTGGGGGTGGCGCACG